>JBIKNX010000048.1:0-14770 GCA_044358435.1 Luteolibacter sp. | reverse complement strand
GATTCTAAATCATTTTCTAACTCACCTTTTGGGTGAAGAGAAATCGGCGACTTTGAGGCATCCATTCCCCGTAGTTACAATACTTAGCCCGTGATGACCAGATTTCCATTTTCCTCTTTAGGATCAAGGGACGAAAAGATCCGCCATTTCTCAGACAACCGGCACAGCCGCACCTCACACGACTTGAAAAGAAAAACGGCTACAGATTTTTTGAAATGCTCTGGAGTGCGGTTGGCCAAGTATCTCGGATACATCTTCGGCCGTTTCGGAAAAGACTTCCGGCAACCGGTCTAAGCCAACTGATCCAGCTTTTCGAGATACGCGATGCTGTAAATGCCGGTAGCGTGCGAATCTGCCCAGAAAAGCTGGAGACCATATCCCCCGACTTTCTCAAATCGTTTCAGTTCAAAGGCATGCTGACCATACTCCACATCGGGTTTACGGACTCGACCCATCGCATCCGGCTCACCTTGGCAACTCGCACACGGACAAGCGCGCCTCAACATCGCCAATGAAAAATACATCTCCCTGCCATCGCTCATCCGGATCGCGAGCTCCTGACCTATCCGGCATATGTGTTCCATCTCGATTTTCATCCTAACCCAGTTCCCCCGGAATTTTGTTTGCCCGCCGTCCGAAAATGGCCGACCCGACCCGAACATGTGTCGCGCCTTCCTCGATCGCCACCTCGAAATCTCCACTCATTCCCATACTCAAGAACGGCAGCACCGCACCACTCTGCCGGCTGATATCATCTCGGAAAATTCTCATTTCGGAGAACCATTGCCGCGCATCCTCAGGATCTTCCGCAGCCGGCGGAATCGTCATCAAACCGACCATATCAAGATGTTTCAGTGCGGCGATCTCATGGATCTCCTGCCTAAGTCCGGACATGCTGAAGCCACCTTTGCTCTCCTCGCCGGCCTGGTTGACTTGCAAAAAGATTTTCGGACGCAGACCCATCTCCGCCGCCACTCCGTCCATATGGCACGCTAATTTAAGCGAATCCAACGCATGCATATAATCAAAACATGAAAGAATCTTTCGGACCTTGTTGCTCTGAACCCGACCGATGAAGTGCCACTCGGCCTTTCGTGACAGAGCTTCGATTTTTGGTGCGGCTTCTTGCAGGCGACTTTCCCCAAAAGCCTGTTGTCCGGCGTCGATCGCTTCCCGGATGTCACCAACGGGAAAGGTTTTGGACACCGCGATGAGATGGACTGATGCCGAATCACGACCCGCACGCAAACAGGCGGAATTCATCCTTTCACGAATGCCCCGCAGATTCTCCGAAATTTCCAACATCAGCGGATTTCACCGTCATTTTTCAGAATGCCCGCCATTTTGGCATTATCGATCAGACCTATGAGATCGGTGACAACGGCAATCGCTTCGCGCTTTTCAGGATTCAGCCCCGTCGGCCACTTGGGCGTGTCATCCAAACTCTCCGTCTTGTCAACGGCACGACGCATGTTGTCCTCGTTTTCCGAGGACGGATCATAGGGTTTGATTGGCGAACCCGCATCGATATCATCCAATGTGACTTTGAAGAATTTGAATGCCTTCGCATCCTCCTGCGCGATTTTCTCAAATCGTTCGCGCCGCTCGGCATTCCGTTCCTTGCGTTGTTCTTCAGACTCGGCCAACTCCCGCTTGCGCTCGGTAATGTTCAAAGAGATCCGGTTCTTTTTCAATCTCTCCTTCGCTTTCAAAATGTCCTGGATGACATAATGGAAATCCTTTGATTTTCCAACCCGCTCCTGACTGAGCTCCTTCAGGCGAGGCAGAAAGAGCGAACGCATGTCTTCCGGGAGGAAACCGGCTGCCGGACGGATGCGATCATGCTCCAGGGCGTTACCCAAGTGCACCTCACCCACTTCCAGGGCATCCATAATGCTCGGCAGGACAATATGCGGCACAACGCCATCCATCTGGGTCGATGAACCCGATGGTCTGTAAAATTTCTGAATCGTGACCTTCAGATAGCCCGCCTTGTCTTTCACTGCGAACAATGGAAGCATGCGTCCGATGTCCATGGGCTGCTGAACGGTGCCTTTGCCAAACGTGGAGGATTCACCGACGATCACCGCCCGGTTGAAATCCTGTAGGGCTCCGGCAAGAATTTCGCTGGCCGAGGCACTGCTCCTGTCGGTCATGACAACCATCGGACCCGTGTAAAGCGGCTCGAGATCATCGGAGTCTTTCACCTGGACTTGTCCGAGGGTGTTCTTGACCTGCACCACAGGCGCCGATCCCACGAAAAATCCTGTGATGCGGCGGACTTCTTCCAAGGATCCACCACCGTTGTTGCGGAGATCAAAGATCAATCCATCCATTTTTTCCACGATCAAACGGTTGAGAATCTTTTCAACATCAACCGAAGACTTCGTCAGCCCTTCATCAAAATCCGCATAAAACGAGGGCAGGGTTATGATCCCGATTTTCTTCACCTCGCCAGCCGCGTTTTTCAATTCAACCAGCTCACCGCCGGCTTGCTCATCTTTGAGTTCAACTTTGTCGCGCTTGATTTTGATGATTTTCGTCTCACCGGGAGATCCGCCCGCAGGCTCGACTTTCAAAGCCACGGTCGTGCCCTCGATGCCACGGATCAAATCCACAACCTTATCGATCGACATGAACATGATATCGGTCATGTCTGCCGGTTTGCCGGTATTCCCGGAATCGACACCAACCACCCTGTCATTGAGTTTGAGGGTCCCCTCCTTGTCCGCCGGACCACCCACAACGATCCCTTTGATCATTGTCGCGCCGTCCTCTTCAGCCTGCAGCAACGCACCGATACCCACCAATTCGTTTTTCATTCCATCCTTGAAACGGTTCATTTCGCGGAAGCTCATGTAATCCGTGTGCGGATCATATGCGGTCGCCACCGAACTCAGGAAATAGTTCGCAATGTCCTCGTCATCCACATCTTGCACGCTTGCCAGCAAACGCTTGTAACGAAGGGAGATTTTTTTCTTTGGATCGAGATTCTCCGCAGCCGGATCGTCTTTGCCCTGCTCCTTGGCGAGCTTGGTCAAGGTCTCGCGTCTCAGCACCTCAGCCAACACGGCCTCTTTGATTTGCAAAGCCCAGACTTTTTTCGCTTCCGCTTCATTCTTGGGCCATGCGGCATCTTTGCGGGACATCAACACGGTTTCAGCACGCGTGAAATCGAAATCCCCGGCAAGAAGCTCATCCGTTTGTTTGGTTCGCTCGGCAACTCTCTGGCGAAACACCTGATAGATCTCCACGGCAGGCTGCATGCTTTTCCCCTGTATGAGCAGGGTATGCAAACGATCGGCATATTTCGCCTGAAACCCGTCCACATCCTCCTGGGTGAAGTAGAGCTTTTGAAAATCCAAGCCCTCCAGATATTCTTTCAAAAATCTCTGGCTCAACTGCACATCATACGGCAATCTCGCAAAGTGGCTGTTTTGCAACATGATCGCCATTTGGCGGCCCACCTCATTGAAATCCGCTTGCTGTGCCCTGACAGTCTGCGAGGAGGCGACAAAACCCATGAAGAGCGCCGCGTTGCGTAACCAAATCTTAATCATAATATAATAGCGTCCGGAGTGGGAAATTCTTTCCAAAAATCTGCCATACTTCGCCCGCTTGTCGATGCAGAAACATCGTCGAGAGTCGCATCCGTCCATAAAAAGCGGCGATTTTCACCGCATTTTCGCCTCGAAGTCGTCGAACATCCCCTTGATCCGCTCGAATTCCTCCTCGGAAATATGGGTTTCAAGCTGTTCCAGCGACACCTTGTTGAGGAATTTACGTGTGCGGTTGTTTTCTGAAATCAGGTCGATTTCCGGCAATGCTTTGAGCCCTTCCTCGGTCGGAACCGCCAGCATGAGCGAAAAGAATTTTTCACTTCCCTCACCATGGGCAAAACCGGCCGCAATCCATTTTCCGGATCGGTAGATTCCAATCAACCTGGAGTCGGCGCGTTGAGCCAGCGATATCTCATAGGCAAGATTTCTGAACAGTTTTTGCGATACCTTTCCATCTTTTCCCAATCTGGCACTCAACCTGATCAGCTCGCGGATGTTATTTTTTTTGAGTGCCAGAGCCCATTTCTGGGCCAACTCGCGCACTTCAATATCCTCTATCTTCCTGTCCCATGCGAAATTTTCCACGGGGAAAACCAATGCCTGAAGTTTGTTTATCGCGTTTTCACGCCACGTTGCCTCGGATTCCTTCAGCCATTCCGAAAACATCTCACCCGCCTCTGATCCGACGTTTCGTAGACCTCCGGGAACCCATACCCAGCCTTCTGCCGCCTTGCGGAAAAACATCGGCTTGAACTCCACGCGCTCCGCTTGATTCAGTGAAAACCAGTGATAGCCCGACACGGCCCAGTCACCCTCGACTCGCGAACCCATTTTGACCGGCAGGCAAAAAGCTCCGGGAGCGTGAATCGACCACCAATCCCTCATCGCCAACACGCATGCGTCACCGGCTGTTTTAGGTTCGTGATCAAAATCGACCCACCTCAACAATTCCGAGGCTTGTCCATGCTCGAGCTGACCCATCACCTCCTGTTCGACCTTCTCGAAACTCTCCGCAATTTGAGCAGGCGCTTGTTTCCTCAGCCGCCCAGCGAAAGCCTCGAGCAAGTCGTCATCCATCCCTTGGCTTCCCAGAAACCCCTCCTTGTCATTTTTCAAAAGGCTATCCGGAAGATCCAATCTCCAATTGTCCTGCTCATCCCTTCTGAAACTGAAGTGCACCAGGTGAATTCCGTTCAACTCGCCACGATCGCCCACCCATGCCGGATCCAAGCAAGCGAGCGAGATCAGAGCTTTCCTTTCATCGACGGACTCACCCACCACCACCCGTGTCACATGCGGCGAGCACAGCAATCGCCAAGGATAATCTTCACGGGCTTTGGCGGAAAATGCCACGCGCATCGCTTGCATTCGCGCGTCCCAATCGTCCGGCCACTTTTCAGAACAGCCTCCAAGATACCCCAAAACTTCCATCTGCCGGTCTTTGGCATAAGCTTGCTGAAAACGTTCCAAAATCCCGACTGGGCTCGAGTTGGCAAGATCACCTACCTGGAAATGAGTTTCAATCCTTTCCCTCAGGCGGCGGGACGCGCGTGCTGTCAAACTTTCAATCTCCAGAACCCGCTGCCTCATCATCCATGTTTCCAAAACTGACAAGCGCTCCCGCAGCTCAACCGTGTAGGCAAAAACCGCATTCTCATAGGACGCCAACACCGGCGCGGCACGCCAACCCTTCTCCCCTTTCACCAACGCCACAGGATATACCTGCAAACGGTTCTGATCCAATTCCTCACCCTGCGTCACCATCACGGCGGCGAATTCCCCATCCAGCCGCGTCTCACCCGCGAGCAATTTTCCCTCTCCAATTTGGGATGATAAATTTTTTATCGAATCGGAAATCTGCCTGCGCTTCTCCTCGGTCATGTATGGCGAGACTGCCGTATCCTCACCCGCTTTCAGGTCGAATTTCCCATTCCTGACTTTTTCCAAATATTCAACCGCCACCTGCCCCGGCTCTCTTCCCATGGCGGAGGCGATGATTGTGATGCAGAGGATGGGAGGAAGTAAATTCAAGAGCTTAAAAATGGCTGGGTATCCAAAGTTGTCCAATACTGTCTTGTCACCACGACAAATAAAGATGGCGCGGCTACCTACCCAAAATGCCACGTGACTGCTCCAAGCTCAATTTGCGACGCTCCTCCCAATCCATTACCGATGGCTGAACGTATCGCCGCTTTCTGGACTCGGTATAGTCATTTTCGGGTTTGTCGATGGTGGCGGCATCCGACTCTCTGGCGCTCCGGTATTCAAGGGTGTTGGTTTCATAGGGATCGCCCGTCTCGGCTTTTTTATCCGCATCGGCAAAAAGCTTGCCGTTCTGACGGGCTTCGGTCTTGAACCGCGAACCATCTGTATTCCCCTCATACTGTTCCACTTTGTATTCTTTTTTACCCCACCAGCTTTTCTTTTCGTAATCGCCGGTTTTGTATTCTTTCTTTTCTATGCTGCCTTTGAAAAACGGATTTTCACGCTGAAGCTCAAAGCTGCTGCGCTTGTTCGATTTCGGAACCCAATTTCCCTCCGCATCCTGCTTGAAGCCGCCACTCTCCGACAGTCGTTGGGAAAGCGGAGTCGCGGCGCTCGACGCCTCTTCGTTATCATCCTCGGTCTGGTTTGCACAAGCTGTGAAAAACGTCAGCAGCAGAGGACCAAGATATGACCATTTCGAAATCATCGGCTGCGCTGCATGATCCTGGATTCGAGCGCCTGATCAGGAACCGCACCGCGCTCGAGGGCCTGGCTGTAATACTGCTTGGCATCTTTCATCCGGCCTTGTTTCGCACAGATCATGGCAATGTTGAAATAGGGCTCACTCGGCAGCGGATCGGCCGCGATGGCTCCTTTGAATTTCGACTCCGCCTCTTCCGTGTTGCCCAGTTGATGACAAACCGCTCCCAGCAACATGTAGCTCTTGGCATCATCAGGCGCCAACTCGATCGCACGTTGCAGATGCCGCTCGGCCTCCGCCGGATGACCCAGCTGCATGTGGGTGAATCCCAACATCCGATGCGCATACGGATTGTCATGATCCAATTCTATGGCTTTCTCAAAACTCGCAAGGGCCTGCTCAGGCTCCTTGAGTTTCAACTGGACGGTTCCCAATTTGCAAATTGCCGGGACATGTCCGGGATGTTGCTCAATCATCATCTCAAGCAATTCGCGTGTCGAAAGCAACCGACCCGATACATACGCTTTGGTCGCCGCCCGATTGTAACTCTCCAACTCAACGTTCAGCTTGGCCATTTCCCGCCCAACCGTCTCGCGATCCCTTGCAAAGGTGGGAGATAGAAATTCTCCGTCAACATTCTGATCCGCGACCAGTTTCTGCTCATCGGGACTCAGCACCAGTTCCGTTCCATCAAACAACTCGATCGCCTCTTTCAGACGCGCATCGTCTTGACCCAGGTTTTTCACCGCTTCCACCAACAACTCTTTTGCCTGGCGCCTTCTCTCCTGAGCCCTCAATTGCCTCCGGATCACCTCACGCAACATCTCAACCTCCTCGGCATCCACCGTTTCTTCCCGACTCGCGAGCAACAACTCCTCCTGCCTCAATTTTTCGGTCAATTCCGAAATCCGTTTGTCTTGATCGGCTTTCTCCTGATTCAACCGGTTGATCCTCGACTTCGCGATCGCGAGATCCCTTTGCGCCTCGACTATCAGATCTTTCGACGCGTCATTATCCGATTGAAGACGGTCGACCTGTTCCTTGGCCTCCCTGTAAGATTTCGATAAGGCGACATTCTGCGCAACGAGTTCTTCAATCCTGCTGGACTCGTTGAGTTTCAACAATGCGTTCATCTGGTCACGCTCACGCAACAACCCATCACGTTCGACCTGAAGCTCACTGTAGGCCGTACGACTCTCATCGAGCTCCTTTTTCAAACTCGAAATCTGCTGGTTCGCGGCTTCCAACTGTTTGCCCTTTTCCGCAAGCGCTTTCTCCATCTGCTTCAGCTGTCTGAGTTGGCCCGAGACGACTTGATTGGAAAACTGACGCTCTGTCTCAAGATCACGCTTCATATCGGTCTGCTTCTGACGCATCTCGGACGCGTCTTTTTTCATCTTCTCCATGTCCTCCGTCAAAATCTCAATCTTCGAAAGCGCATCAAGGTGATCTCCCCGGCTGGTTTTCAAAGCCATGCCCATCACTTGTTTTTCCTGATTCAACTGCTCGATCCGCTCATTCAAGGATTTCATCACTCCCTCCACGGGAGCAGACATCATCTCCGCACGCAGAGAACCCACTTCTTTCTGCACGGCTTTCAACTGGGCCTGAAGCGCCTGGTTTTGCTTCTGCAAATCCTCAACCTCCGCATTACGGTTCGATTGCCGGGCCACCGCTTCCGCTTTTTTCATCTCATTCTTCAAGCGCTCCAACTCGGCCTCCGCATCTTTAAGCCGGCGCGCCAGCAGCGGATCCACTTCCAAAACATCCGCTTTCTTGGGTTTCACCTCCTTGGCAGGTTTTATCAACTCACCGCGCGCCTTGTCCCCACCCTCCAACTCCGCGATGACTCCACGCTCTTCCTTGATCTTTTCACCCGCCTTCTCCTGGACTCCTTTGAGCGCCCGTTGTGTCAAATCCTGACGGTTTTTCACCATGTCCGCTTTCCAGTCGGGATAAAATTTTCCAACCGAGCCGAATAACTCGACCGCTTGCCGATACTTGTTCAAAGCCCCGACAAAATCCTGATCTTTTTCCAATTGCTCCCCCGCCCGAACCGCAAGATAACCTTGGAAATAAACATCGGACGGATCAAACTGCGGAACGTTTGGCGCCTGCGCCACGACTCCTCCTTGCATGAACCACATCATGCTAAAAACCATTGCCCATATCAAACACGCTTGGGATCGCGTTGCCCCTCTCAACATCGGTGAAATGACTATCACCCACAGGTGCTTTCGCAAGCCCAAACTCCCGAACCAACAGCTCGATAAATCCGAAGCTTGGCGCTTTTTTCTCCAACCGCACCAAATCCTTGTTTCGCATTTTAATTAAGATCTGCTAAATAGCTAATTGCACTACATATTGGTTATTAACAACAATTTATATACTACATATTGTATTAAAGCCCACTGCCAACTTGCTTACATGAATTTTGTTTGTAAGCTCCACTCACTCAAGAAATCACTTTCTCTCCCTTTTCAAAACCCATCCCCACCACCACGACCATGTATCTCAAAACTCTCGAAATCCACGGCTTCAAATCCTTTGCCGATAAAACCATCTTCGAATTCGCCGAGGGCGTCACGGGGATTGTCGGTCCCAATGGCTGCGGCAAATCCAATGTGGTCGATGCCATCCGCTGGGTCTTGGGTGAAACTTCCGCAAAAGCTCTTCGAGGCGGTGAAATGGCGGACGTCATTTTCAACGGTACCGAGAAACGC
This sequence comes from Luteolibacter sp., assembly GCA_044358435.1. Taxonomy (GTDB): domain Bacteria; phylum Verrucomicrobiota; class Verrucomicrobiia; order Verrucomicrobiales; family Akkermansiaceae; genus Luteolibacter. The sequence goes on along the minus strand of JBIKNX010000048.1, from coordinate 5,801 downwards.
AAACCTCTCGGTATGGCAGAGGTCACTCTCACCATGGCAGACTGCGAGGAATCCCTCAAAGTCGACTACAACGAGGTCTCCATCACCCGTCGCGTCTTCCGTGACGGTCGTTCCGAGTATCGTCTCAATGGAACCCTCTGCCGCCTCAAGGACATCCACGACATGCTGATGGATACCGGTATCGGCCGCACCGCCTACTCCATCATGGCTCAAGGTCAGATCGACCAGATCCTTTCCTCAAAACCCGAAGAGCGACGCGCCGTTTTCGAAGAGGCGGCCGGCATCACGAAATTCAAACGCGAGAAGAAGGATGCTCTTCGCAAACTCGAATACACCGAAGCCAACCTGCTCCGTGTCTCCGATGTTCTGGCAGAGCAAGAACGCCGCATGAACTCCCTGAAGCGCCAGGTCGCAAAAGCGCGCCGCTTCCAAGCGCTCAACACCGACTACCGCGTGCTCGACACCCACCTCGCTCACAAACGCTACGTTGAAATTACCGCCGCGCGCGCCGAACTGACCAACTCGATCCGCTCGCTCGACGCGCAAGATTCGCACCTTGAGCGTCAACTTCCCGAGAAAGAGGAAATCGTCGCCGAAGCCCGCACCGCCGCCCGCCAATTCGAAGCCGAACTCGCGGAACTCCGCCAAAAACTCAACGAGCATCAAAACTCCCTCGCTTCAGCCCAGGCACGCATCGCTTTCAACAACGAGCGCAAAGCCGAGCTGGAAGGCCGCATCTCACAAAACCATTCCGACATTTCCTCCACCCGCGAAAAACTCGCTCAACAGGAATTCGATTTCACCGCTGCCAGCGACCAGCTCGATCAGCTCAACCGCCACATCGCCGAACAGGAATTGCAACTCACAAAACAAGAGGAACAAACTCTCGCCGCCCGCGAAGCCCGCGCCAACCTCGAGTCCTCCCTCCGCGCCTCCCGCATCGAGGCCAACCAAACCCAAACCCTCATCGCCTCGATGCAGGCGAAAATCGAATCCTCCCTCGCCCAACTGGAAGGCAATCGCGACCGCGCACGCCAACTCGCCGAAGAGGAACAACGCCTCAACATCGGCATCGAGGAACACATCGCTCAGCAAACCCTGATCAACTCCGCGGTTACCGAAACCGGAAACAAACTGACCGAGCTCGAGGAAATTTTCCAAGCCGCCGAGCGCACCTACCAACACACCCGTGGCGATCTTGACGCATCACGCAAGGCCGCAACCGAATCCAACGAATTTCTCGCCCAACGCGCCGCTCGCTTCGATGCCGTAAAACAACTGGTTGCCTCCGGCGAGGGCTTTGCCAAAGGCACCCAAAACCTTCTCAAAGGACTCGATACACCTGAGCAATTCACACCTTCCATCGAAGGCGTGCTCGCCAACTTCATCCGTGCCGATGAAGCCGCTGCACGCGCCATCGAAGCCGCTCTCGGTGCCAAACTCCAAACCGTTCTCGTCTCCGACTCACAAATCGCGGAAACCCTCATCGGACGCCTCACCGAGAAAAAACTCGGCCAAGCCGCGATCCTCCCCAAAAATCTCATTCCGGTCGCCTCGGGAACCCAAATGGAAACCCTCCCGTCCGGTGCCACCGCGTGGGCTCTTGATAAAGTGAAATCCGAACCGCAGGTCGCCGCGATCATCGAGCAGTTGTTAGAAAAAACCCTGATCGTTCCGGATCTCACAACCGCACTCAAACTCCGCTCCGATTACTCCACCCTCACTTTCGTCACGCTCGCAGGTGAAATGCTCTCCCCGGAAGGAACGATCCAAGGCGGTGCGGCTTCTGAAAATTCAACCTCCCTGTTGGAACGCCAGAACGAGGTTCGCGCGCTCGAAAAGGAAGTCGCCGGGCTCCGCAAAGCCGATGAAGAGGCTCGCAAGCGCGTCACCTCTCTGGAATCCGCCCTCGAAAGCCATCGCGAAGCGGTCGAAACCGCCCGCGAACGCCTGCAACGCCAGAAAGTCGAACTCTCCACTCTCCAAGGTCAACTCTCGCTTGCGACCCGCGAAGTCGAAAACTTCAACACTCGCATCGAAAATGTCCGCTGGGAACGCTCGGAACTGGAGAAACGCGAGATCTCCGCCACGGATTCCAGGCAATCCCTTGAATCCGAACTCGCCGCCACCCGCGAACGCCTTGAGGCCATCGAGGACCAAACCCGCTCGCTTCAATCCCAGTCGGATTCCGCCATCTCCTCGGAACAGGAACTTCTCGCCTCGCTCAATGAACTTCGCACGAATCTCGCAGTCGAGAAACGCGCCAAGCAAGCCGCCGAGGAACAACAGCGCCCGATGGAGGCCCGCCTCTCCGAACTGCGCGAAATCGCCATCCGCCGTGAAACCGAAATCGAAAATTTCCAACAGCGCATCCAATCGTCCATCGATGAAAACGCCTCGCTCGACTCTCAAGTCGAAACCCACCGGATCGAGGCGGAGGATCTCCAACAGGAACTTTCATCCCGCTCGCAGGGCCGTAACGAATTGATCAAAAACATCGAGCTTGCCGAAGCCGGTCTGTCCGAAATCCGCAAACAACTCGCTTCCGTCAACGAACAAAAGGGCCGCGAGGAAATTGCCGCAACCAAGCTCGATCTTCGCCTCGAAAACCTGCTCTCCACCACCGAGGACCGCCACCAGATCACCCTCGAATCATTTGAGCCGGACGCCCATTTGCTTCTCAGCACGCTGCAAACCCGAAACGCTCGCAACGCCTCCGGCGCCGATGAAACCGATCCCGAAGTCGAAATCACCCATGCCGCTTCGGATGAATCCGAGGAAATTTCCGACCTCCCGGGAGAACCGAACTGGAACCACATCGAAGCCCTTGTCCAGGACCTCAAACGCAAAATCGAGTCCATGGGTCCGGTCAATGTCGATGCCATCGAGGAATACGACGAACTCGAAGAGCGCCACAGCTTCCTTCGCAACCAACACGACGATCTCGTGTCCTCAAAAACCGAACTGCTCGCGGTCATCGAACGGATCAACGAGGAAACCCAACGCCGGTTTTCCGAAACTTTCGCCCAGGTCCGCATCAACTTCCGCGATATGTTCAAAGAACTCTTCGGCGAAAAAGGCCAAGCCGATCTGACCCTGATCGACGAAAACGATCCGCTCGAATCCGGCATCGAAGTCATCGCCAAACCCCCGGGCAAAAAACTCCAATCCATCACGCTCCTCTCCGGTGGCGAGCGCTCGATGACCGCCGTCGCCCTCCTGTTTTCGATCTACATGATCAAACCCTCCCCCTTCTGCGTCCTCGACGAGCTGGATGCCCCTCTCGATGAATCCAACATCAACCGTTTCGTCAAGGTGCTCGACCGCTTCATAGATCGCTCACAATTCATCATTGTCACGCACTCCAAGCGCACGATGGCGCGTGCGGATGTGATGTATGGGGTAACGATGGAGGAATTCGGCGTCTCAAAACCCGTTGGCATGCGATTGACAGCCTCCTCGGAAACCAAAGCCGATGCCAAATCTGCCGCCCAAAAGGCAGCTCTCAGACTTGATGCTTGAGAAATGTGAGCCGCCATCGAAATTCACGCCCATGCCACAAGTTTCCCCGCTTGCAATCTCATGCGATGCATTGAAAGCTCGGGATATCGCCTGATTCCCGAATCCCGTAATTTTTCCCATATGTTCAAACTCTTCATGCATCCGTTCTTCGCACTGGGTATTTTCAGCGGTCTCGCTCTTGCCGAGCCTGTCGAAGTCAATGGCATAGCCGCCAAAGTCAATGGACAGGTCATCACCAAAAATGAGGTCTCTTTCCTGCTGGCTCCGATCTTCTCGCAACTCTCCACCCAATACCCCAGGCGTGGACCGGAATTCGTAAAACAGTTCACCGAAGCTCAAAAAAATGTTCTTCAAGAACTCATTGACCGACAAATCATCCTCGATGAATTCAAGAAACTCGGCGCGTCGATCAACTCCACCATCATCGATGAAGAAGTCAAACGCCAGATCAACCAGCTTTACAACGGCGATGAAAAGAAATTCCGCGACGAACTGAAAAAATCCCGCCTCACCATGGAAGGCTATCGCGAAATGACCCGTGAAAAAATGGTGGTCCAATCCATGCGGGCCCAACAATTTTCAGACGCCCCTCCCGCACTCCCGAACGAGGTTCAAAACGAATATGACAAGGTCAAGGACACGCTCCGCGATCTCGCTCAGGACAAAATCACATTCCGGAAAATCTTCATTCCTTCGGCTGATCCCGATAACGCGGTTGCCACTCCGGATTCACAACTCGCCCTCGCCGAGGATCTCGCCGATAAAATCAATAAGGGCGCGGACTTCGCCGAAACGGCAAAAACCTATTCAAAAGATGCCTTCGCCGCACAAGGCGGACTTCAGGAAAATGTTCCCAGAACCGACCTCGCCTCGGAATTCGCAGCCATCATTTTTGAGTCTCCCACAGACAAGGCCGTCGGCCCCCTGCTCGACCCGCGGGGCTTCACGATCATCAAGGTGATCAGCAAGGACCTCGGCCCCGCACCGCCGCTCTCCAAAGTCCGCCCGATGATTGAAGAACGCGTCACACGCAACAAAACCTCTGCCCAATATGAACGCTGGATCGAAGTCCGGCGCAAACGTGCGATGATCGAAACCAAGCTCTGAGTTTTTTCCAGACAAGTCCCGCATCCATGGAAGATCGCTACGAAATCAGAGGAAAAATCGCCCAAGGCGGTTTGGGTTCGGTTTATAAAGCTCATGATATACGCATGAGCCGGGATGTGGCGATCAAACGCATTGTCACCCGTAGCGGAGACTCCTCCATGACAGACGAGGCCACTCGCCAACTGGTCAAGGAGGCAAGCGCTCTCGCTTCGCTCCAGCATCCCAATATTGTCACCATCTACGATGTCGGCCAGGACGAGGACGGCCCCTTCGTCGTGATGGAATTGCTCACCGGCCAGACCCTTGAGGAAATCATTTGCCAGGCCTCTTTCACTTGGGAGGATTTTCGCCAACTTGCCATGCAATCCATGGAGGCTCTCATCGCCGCCCAAGAACTCCATATCGTCCACCGCGACATCAAACCCGGCAACATCATGCTCACTTGGCTTCCCTCCGGCAAGTTCCAGGTGAAAATCGTCGACTTCGGCCTCGCGAAACTCTCAACCAAACCCTCACTCCAGACCATCGATCAAACCGATGGTGTTTTCGGCTCCATCTACTTCATGGGCCCGGAACAATTCGAGCGCATACCCATCGACCAGCGCGTCGATCTCTATGCCATCGGCTGTGTGTTCTACTACGCTCTAACCGGCACTTACCCCTTCGATGGAGAAAGCGCGGTCGAGGTCATGGCCTCTCACTTGCAACATCACGTCATTCCCATTGAAGAGGTCCGTGAAGGAATTCCCCTCTGGGTCTGCAACTGGATCATGTGGCTCATCAATCGTCAGCCGCAAGACCGCCCCGAATCCGCCCGCGATGCGCTGCTGGTCTTCATGCAAAATGATGGCGCTCACATCTCACCAGAATTGAGCACAGGCACTCCGACTCCGGTTGTGCCGGCAGCAATATCTAAGCGACCAAAGCTCCTGATTCCCGGAGCCGCTCCCACACCGGAAATCATCGAGGAACCCAAACCCGGACAATCTCCCAAAAAAACCGCATCAATTCCAAAACCTCTTTCTCCTCCCCAGGGTTCCAAACCCAGTGTGCATCTCACAACTCAATCCTATCAATTACCGGAATCCGTCACACCTGAATCCCCACCTGCCCCACCTGCCCCACCTGCCCCACCTGCCCCACCTGCCCCACCTGCCCCACCTGCCCCACCT
>JBIKNX010000215.1:0-4403 GCA_044358435.1 Luteolibacter sp. | reverse complement strand
TGATCTCGGCTTCGGACCAGCGATTGACCAGTTCCGCTGCGGTCATGGTCGCGTTCGGCCCCATTCGCATGTCCAAAGGACCTTCACGCATGAAGGAAAATCCGCGTTCGGCTGAATCCAACTGGCGCGATGACACCCCAAGGTCTAACAGAAGTCCGTCAGCAAGCCCGCCAGCGGCAATTTCCTCGTAAGACGGGATCTCGGAAAAATTCGCATGAAAGGTGGAGAAACGCGCACCGAAAACCGACAGGCGTTTTTCCGCGTGCGCGAGAGCTTCCGGATCACGGTCCACTCCCAACACTCTGGCTCCTGTCTTCAGCAGCAACTCGGAATGCCCGCCTCCTCCCAAGGTTCCATCAATGATGAATTTTCCCGGACCGGCTTCCATCATCTCGATGACTTCTTCCGGCATCACGGGAAGATGATAGCCGCCTGCAGAGAATGATTCGGACGCCGAGGCCGACAACCAGCCAGGAGCGGAAACGGCGTCCGATGGATCATGACCACTCACTGTCCCGAGCTCGTGGTCTTGTTTTCTTATGGAAAAATCAACCGATGCGCGCGCTGACAACCAGCCAGGAGCAGAGCAGCGCAACGGTTCAATCAGCGAACAAAGCTCTGTCCCGAGAGACTTCATTCGCTTGGCTACCAGAGCCTTGGAAAAGGGAAACGAACGCCGTGCCGACAACCAGCCCGGTGCGGTTACGGCGTTCGTGTTTGCGAAAACACGCGCCGTCCCTGACGCGTGGCTTCGTGAAAATCGGGAGCATGCCTCCGCAGTGCGACGCATCCACACATTCCAACCCAACCCTGCCGCGTGGCGGGTCGTATCGGTGATGAAGAGGTCGGATGGAAAAAACATGCTTGAATGGTTAGAAAATGGCGAGGTGATCGTCTTCTTCAGGAACGGCGGAGAGACCGAAGATCTCCTCAAACTTCGCTCGGTTCCAGATCTCGAAATGGCTGTCGCCGGCTGAAAGCATCACCTCGCTGTCAGGCAGAATGCCGGCGTAATCCGCCAGATCTTTCGGGATAAGCAGTTTGCCTTGCTCGTTAACATTCGCCTCCCGCAGCAGACGCACCAATTTCGTCTTGAGTTGCGATTCTTCTTTCGGCGATCCCGCGTGTTGTTTGATACGTTCCACACGGTATTCAAAAGCTTCTTGTGTGAGCACTTTGAGCACCTTCACTCCTTCCGATAAGGACGGCATCAAATTTAACGCCTCTCCCTGTACCGGACGCCAAGCCGGCACGACATTGACCCGATTTTTCGAGTCGGTCTTATAAGGGAACGAGCCCTTGTATTGTTGGAATTGCGGTATCATCAAGAGACAGCTGGCGAAATTGATGGAAATTAAATACACTTTCGTACACTTCTTGCACAAGCAGAAAGTGAAGTTTTTTGAATCAATTTTGCTAATCTTTGTTTTACAGTGACTTATGATTAAAAATTTAACGCTTTTGCTCAGATTTTCAGCTGTAATTTACCCGAAATTCTAAAATTTATACCCGATATTTCGTGAAAAAATGAGTTTTTAGCCATCAAGTGCACTGAAATTTCAAAAAATAATCGCAGGTGTACTCGTGAGCCTGTTCTCTGGCACGCTGATGACGCCCCCGGCCCAACTATCGGTACGACTCCCAAAAAAACCTCCACTTTGGGTCTGCGGCTGCTTTTGGGGCGAAACGGCAATGACTCGATCTCCCTGTTCAACACGATGGGCAAATTCATGGATACCGCCCATGGTCATCGCTCATCAATCTTTGAGATCGACAACCGTTTCGATCCCTTTTTCCACGATACTGAGAGCCCATACGGCACCCTTTTCTTTAACGAATTCACGGAATACCTGCAGAGTATAGAGCTCTCCATCCGGGTGATCCTCATCAAAGGCGCGGATGTCTTTCATCACTAAATCAAGCATCACCTGCCGCGCCATCCATGCGCTATACTGCGAGCAAAATACCCAGTTCATCTGCGGCAGGATCACATCGCGAAATCGATCCTCCACATGTTCAAAACCATCCGCAAGCAGGTCGACCCTGACTTTGGATTGCACCTGATGAAAGGACTCGAAGACGGGCTGTGGGTCCAATTGCGCCATGAGCTCTTCGTTCTCATCAAACATGGCGGCAGTGAAATTGAACAAAGCCCGGGTGGCCTTGAGGGTTTCGATGAGGAGCGGAACGAGGTGCTTTCCGGCTCCGATGGGCCGGTCCGTTTGATCCATGTAACCCTTGGCGATCAGATCTTTTTTGATGCTTGGATTCAGACTGCCGAATTCCTAGGTTGGCTTGGGGTGATGTGTCAGTTGTGGAGTTTGATTCATCGTGGTCTGTGTCACAGTCTATGTCGTGCTCTATGCGTTGGTGATTTCCTGGTGGATCAGCTTGAGGATTTTTACTTTGCAGCTCTCGCTCAAACCACCGGTTCGGCCTTTCAGATGCAGTTCCATTCCCGGGCCAAGATGGATATGCGTCCAAATCTCATGCGTGGCAGGTGGAACGGGTGCGGATCCACCCTTGGCGTCCCGCCCACTTGCGTTGGCGAGGGCACGTGATCCATGGTCCGTTACGATGGACAAATCGGCAAAAAGCATATCCTTGTATTGACGGTTGTTCTTCCCCTCGAGGGCGGCATGGATGCTCTCGGGCGCGTAGCGGAGATAAAGCAGTTTGCGGATGATCAAGGCCTGCAGATAGTGCCGGAAGCCGTAGATGGCGCGACGCCCATCCTTGTCAGGTTTGTCCAGGCATCCGAGGGTTTGATAATACCTCAGGGTGCGCACGGTGAAGGAATCACTGACCCGCTTGTCTCCGCCCTCGTTGGCCTGCGGATAAAATCGGCTGACGGCGCTGTTCACCCAGTCCACGAGATTTTCCATGGAGAACTCGGCATCCATCCCCTCAACCTGATCGAGCTCTTTACGGGCGACATCAGGCATGCGGATAACGGCGGCGGATTCTTTCGCTTGTGGCTTCATATCTGGGCCGAAGATGGGTCCGCTAAAAAAAATTGCAACAATATATTGCAATAATCAAAAAATACTGCAATGGATCGATTCCGCAGCACGGCGGCTCCCATCATCAGGGACGCAAACAACGCCAACCTGCTCAAACGGCGGAACGTTCACCGCCACCCACAAACCAAACATCAACAGCCAGACACCACACATGAAAAAAGATATGAAAACACTCGCCGCCAGACTTGAAAAAGACGTCTTCGAACTCTGCCAACCGGGAGGGCGCATGGTTGGCACTCGAGGCCATGCCAATGCGGAAGCATGGGTGAATCGCCGGCTCAGTGAGATCGGATGCAAGACTTACCGCGGCAATCATTTTTCCCTTCCCTACCGGGTGGGTGAGACCGATTTCACCAATTTTGCCGGCGTGATCCCGGGTGCCGACCGCTCGCTGCCACCCTTGCTCATCGGCGCCCATTACGACAGCGTGATTCCCCACCCGTGTGCCGATGACAACGGCGCGGCGGTCGCTATCACTCTGGCCGTTGGCGAGGCGGTTGCCAAATCAGGCGGGCTGGATCGGGATCTCATCATCGCGATCTTCGATGCCGAGGAACCTCCCTATTTCCTCAGTGACGCGATGGGCAGCACCCGCTTTTATGAGGATCAAACCGATGAGCGGGGAATTCACTTCGCGCTCATTTCGGATCTGGTGGGCCATGACGTGACGATCCCGAGCCAAAGCATGGGAGGTCTCGCTGCCAAGCTGGCTTCACCGCTCAAACCCCTCACCTTCATGACCGGAGCGGAGAGCCATCCCGCTTTACCGGAGCTGCTTGACGGGACACCGGTTCCAAGCGCGATGAAGCTGATCGCCACGCTCAACGATTATGTGGGTGACATGAGCGACCACGCGGTTTTCCGCTGGAACGGAGTGCCGTATCTCTTTCTTTCCTGCGGACATTGGGAACACTACCACCAGCCCACCGATACCCCGGACCGCCTGAATTACCAAAAGATGGCAGCGATCGCGACCTATGCCGAGAGCGTGTGCCGCAAGGTCGCTGAAGCCGAACTCAACGAATTCATCCACGATGAAGACCCGATCGAGTTCGAGGCCAAAACTTGGGAAAAAGCTCTCGGCATGCTTTATAAACCGGTCGCCATGATCTTGGGAGTGCCGAACTTCAAGACACGCAAACATATTGAGAAGGCGGCATACGCGATGCGGTCACTCGGGCTCTAATGGTTTATTGGGGCAATCTTTTAAACCTAAGATTTGATCGATCGACTGCGCTCTGGCGATTGGCCGGAGCGCGGACTCACCCCTCGGACCTGAGCTGCCTTTCTCAACGTATTGGGAACGGCAGCGAACTTCTTGGTTTGATTTTTGCCTCTTCCGCAAAATCTGTGGGTTGAACTGGCATCCGAGCGCTGTGT
>JBIKNX010000214.1:0-4446 GCA_044358435.1 Luteolibacter sp. | reverse complement strand
GATCAATCTGTGCATGAGAAAAGCCTACGGCTACCGCAGCTTCGAATTGCTACAAACCACTCTGTTTCATACACTTGGGAAACTACCGGAGCCGAAGTTCACCCACAAATTTTGCTGAAGAGCCTAATTTTTGATGGAAGTCGTCCGTGTCCCTGACGGATGTCACAAAGGCCTCGAGGAGCTGGATGGTGGCTTCGATGTCATCGAGGTGTGCGGTTTCGACCACGGAGTGCATGCAGCGCAACGGCAGGGAGACGAGGGCGCTCGGTATGCCTTCACGGGAGTTGAAAATCTTATCCGTATCGGTTCCGGAGAAGCGGCTTGATGACTCGTGCTGGATCTCGATTTTGTGTTTCTTGGAGGTTTCGATCAGGCGCTTCACAACGAGCGGATGGTTGCACGTGCCGTGAGTCAGGGTCGGACCATGACCGAGTTTGACCAAACCGAATTTTGCGGAATCAATCCCCGGCGTATCGGTCGCGTGAGTGACATCCAGGCATATACAAATCTCCGGCTTCAGACGATAGGTTGCCATCATGGCGCCGTTGCCGCCGATTTCCTCTTGGATCGCGTTCAAACAAACCAGCGTCACCGCAGGTGTTTTGCCTGAAGCTGCGATGCGTTTCATGACCTGAGCAATGATGTAGGATCCGAGGCGGTTATCCAGCGCGCGGGAGATAAGACGTTTGTGTGCGAGTTCCGCAGGGCCGTCTTGATAAACCATCGGGTGTCCGACGCGAAGTCCCATTGCGGCGACTTCTTTTGCATTCGAAGCGCCGACATCGACCCACAGGTCATGGACGGCGGGTGATTTTTCACCATTGAGCTCGTCACGACGCAGATGGATTGCGGTGTTGCCGATGATTCCTGAAACCACTCCGTCATCGCCGAGAATGTGGACGCGACGGCCACGACCGGTTGCCGCATCTGATCCGCCAATGCGATCGATTCGAAGGAATCCTTTGTCATCGATGTGCTTGATGATGTAGCCGATTTCATCGGCATGGGCTTCGAGCATGATGGTTTTTTTGGATTTGCCCTCAAGAGTCGCCCAAGCCGAGCCGTAGGCATCGCACTCGATTTTGGTGGCGGTCTTTTCAAGGTATTTGGCCCAGACGTTTTGGCCTGGCATTTCGAAGCCGGTAGGTGAGGGGGTTTCGAGGAGTTCAAAAAGGAAGGCTTGGTCAGCTTTTTTCATGTGGAGAGACTGAATTGTGAATATTGAATAGTGAAGAGTGAATTTTTTTAACCACGAAAAACACGAAAGTTTATGGGTGCTTTGGGTGGGTGATCTTTTGTGGATGTCTGGAGTTCATTAAACCGCTCCATTTCGTGCTTTTGGTGGTTTTCGTGGTTAATCTTCTTCATTCGCGGGAATTAGCGGGTGAAATTCTTCCGTTTTCTGGCTTCAGAGTGGGGTTGACGCGTCACTCGTTCCATGCACAATCCCGCCGCCGCGTCCGGAATGACTGCGGTAATCAAAATCAGTCTCCGGACTCTCTCTCACCAAGCAAACATATGACTACCATCGCCATCAACGGATTCGGTCGCATCGGACGCCTCGTCTTTCGCGCACTCGTCGAACAAGGCCATCTCGGCACCACATTCAAAGTCGCCGCAGTAGGCGATCTCGTGCCGGCTGACAACCTTGCCTACCTCCTCAAATACGACTCCACCCAAGGCAAATTCGCCGGTGAAGTTTCATCCAAAAAATCCTCTCCTGATCTTGCTGAAGACGACATCATCGTCGTAAACGGTCATGAGATCAAAGTGGTTTCCGCGCGCAGTCCGGAGGGACTGCCATGGAAAGAACTCGGTGTCGATATCGTCATCGAATCCACCGGTTTGTTTGTTGAAGACAAACTCGCTCAAGGCCACATCACCGCTGGTGCGAAAAAAGTCATCATCTCCGCTCCCGGCAAAGGTGCGGACGTCCACACCTTCGTTCAAGGCGTGAACGACGGCGACTACGATCCTGCCAAACATCACCTCATTTCCAACGCTTCCTGCACTACGAACTGCCTTGCTCCGCTTGTGCACGTGTTGTTGAAAGAAGGTTTCGGAATCAAAGAAGGTTTGATGACCACCATCCACGCTTACACCGCGACCCAAAAAACCGTCGACGGTCCATCCAAGAAAGACTGGAAAGGTGGACGTTCCGCCGCGATCAATATCATTCCATCCGCAACGGGTGCGGCAGTTGCCGTTTCATTGGTTTGCCCTGCCGTTAAAGGCAAGCTCACCGGCATGGCGTTCCGCGTTCCAACTCCGACCGTTTCATGCGTCGATCTCACCGTGAAGACCGAGAAAGAAACCTCACTCGCGGAAATCAACGCGGCGCTGAAAAAAGCTTCCGAGACCTATCTCAAGGGAATCCTCAGCTACACCACCGATGAAGTGGTCTCAACCGACTTCATTCATGACAAGTCTTCCTCGATCTATGATGCGGGATCCTCCATCGAGCTCAACAGCACCTTCTTCAAGTTGGTCAGCTGGTATGACAACGAGTGGGGTTATTCAAACCGCGTGATCGACCTCCTCACCGACGTCGTCAAAAAAGGCATCTGAGCGAAGAGTCGGTCTCCGATCGGCTTTTTCCTTGACTGATTAACGGCGGGCTGCGTGAAAACGCGGCCCGCTTTTTTGTTTCTCCAAATCAGAGGAAATCACTTCCTCACCGCCGAAATCTGAGTCGAGTAAACTTCTTTTCCATTCACATCGTGATGGGTGAAAGTGGCTTTATCACCATCGATTTTTATCGATCCGAATCCGCCGCCGACTCTAAGGAACCGATGTTCCGGGCGTATGTCGTTCGGATTCCAGCCTTGCGCATGAGCGTCCGAAGCCGGCCCGCAGCCGAATTCGTTGATTCCAGTCTCGGGATCCTTCGAGTGATATTGCCAATGACGGTCGCCGTTGATGACAAAGCAACCGGGAATCGTGTTGAGAAATTTTCTCAAACGCCCGCCTTCGTGATGGAAGCCGTTGTTGGCATGATTGTCATTTTTTCCATCGCGGTCTGGACCGACAACCGGGGTGGCGGAAATGTAGAGTTTGAAGGTGGCATCGGATGCCCTCATCGTTTCCTCCAGCCACTTCCATTGCGTTTTACCGAGAATGGATTTGTTCGGGCCGTCTTCCATGGTGTTTGGCGAGCGGAACTCACGTCCCTCGGGCAGCCAGATCTGCAGGTCTTTTCCCCAACGGAACGTGCGATAGGGCTTATCCGATTGTGGAATCTGTTCTCGCCAGATCTTGATGCCTTGCTCCCATGTCAGTTCGCCATAGGTTTGTCCCGGCCAAGCATCATTTTTGAGAAGATCATGGTCGTCATGCATCCAGTAACTGGGAATCCGTTGGTGAAAGCTTTTCTGAAAAGGCAGTGAATACATGCGCCCCCATTGATAGCGGGCGATTTCCATGTTTTTTGCCAAAGGTGGTTTGCGATCATAGTAAAGCGTGTCACCCGACTGAATGAAGAACGCGGGGTTGAGGGTCAGCATGGAGCGGTAAATCCTATGGCCGTGATCCAGATCATCACGAAGTTCAAACTCCTGGCAGGTTGAGACTGTAAAAGTAATTTCGGCGTCCGCGTGAGCCGAAGGCGCTGTGCTGAAGAATCCTTTCATGGAAACGGGTTCAACACCTTCCGAGCGTGCTTGAACTTCGAAGGTGTAACGTGTGGAAGGACTCAAGCCATCAAGGGTTTGTTGACTTGTAAAATCGTTTTCAGCAACGGCCGGTTGCCATGGGGTGATTCTGGCAGCCGACGCTTTACCGACCTCGGAAATAGAAAACCTTATTTCTCCGGATTTTCCCGGAACCTTCCAGTTCGGTGCCTCGGGCCTCCATTCCGCAACACGGTGGGTTGCCTCGGGGTTTTCTGTCAGGCGGGCCCAAAGGACGGTCGAGGTGTCGGTGACTTCGCCGATTTTCACCCCATTCGCAAAACCCATGGCGTGGCAGGGCAGGTGGAGCAAAAAGAGGATGAAGAGGGGTTTCATCAGGTTTTCATAGTCCGGGAATACCCAGTCCCCCTGTGAGTTTGCCCATCTCTGCCGCAGCTTGGGATTTTCCTTGGGCGATGGCGTCTTGAACACCCTTGAGGACGAGTTCCTCAAGGAACTCCGCATCTGTCGGATCAATGACTGCGGGATCGATTTTGATTTCGAGGATGTCACCGGCGCAGGTTGCGCGGACTTTGACCTTATCGCCACCCACAGACACGCTTACCTCGCGAGTCGCAAGTTCCGCTTGTTTGGCAGCAAGGCCCGCCTGCATTTGCTGGGCCTGTTTCATCAATTTCTGGATGTTCATACGTATGGATCAAGTGGTTAAAAATTTGGCTTCGAATTTCACCAAAGCCGCCTGGATCAACGGATCCTGGTGGAATGTATCATCGACGACTTTTGCTTCCGCTGCTGGTGCAGGAGGGGCGGGTATGCT
>JBIKNX010000213.1:0-4447 GCA_044358435.1 Luteolibacter sp. | reverse complement strand
CTTCGATGGCGATGAGCGTATCGTCATCAAGGGCAAGCTTGCCACCGAGGCGGGTTTTCCCATCGCTGATTTCGAAACCAAATCCGGCACGGCGGATCTGAACGATGTAGCACGCATCATTGTCAATCCCGGCCAAGCCTACCGCCTGTGTTTTGAAATCAACGGCAAAGCACTTGAAACCGCTCCCTTCATCGCAAAGGAGAAGGATCGCAACCTCCATGACATCCGCGTCAAAGATCTCAAGCCGGCACCTGATTTCAGCGATGATTCCAAACCTCTCTCCAAAGAACTCGCTCCGCGTGCGATCCGTTATGTTTACGATTCCATGGTCACTTCTCAAAAAGACGATCGCGCCGCCGAGTTGGAACAAAAAACCATCGTTTACGGCGACAAGACGATGCGTTGGCTGGAAAAAACTTTTGGCGAAGCACCTGCGACAGGCCGTTCGTTATGGATCTCCATGCACGGGGGCGGCGAGGCACCCGCACACATCAATCACCAACAATGGCAAAACCAAATCCAACTCTACCAACCCGCGGAAGGCATCTACATCGCGCCACGCGCACCGACCGACAAATGGAACATGTGGCATCAGGAACACATCGATCCGATGTTCGCACGCCTGATCGAAAACATGGTCGCTTTGCGTGGAGTCGATCCCAACAGAATTTACCTCATGGGCTACTCGGCGGGCGGCGATGGGGTTTGGCAAGTCGCTCCGCGCATGGCGGATCACTTTGCCGCAGCAGCGATGATGGCCGGACATCCGAACGAGGCATCGCTTCTCGGCCTGCGAAATCTACCTTTCGGCATTTTCATGGGCGAGAAAGACGCTGCGGTGAACCGCAACAAAGTCGCCGTGGAAAAATCTGCGGAAATCCTCGAACTACGGAAAGCCGATCCGGAGGGCTACATGCACATGTCCCGCATTTACCCCGGCCTGGCCCATTGGATGGATCGCAAGGATGCCGAGGCCTTACCCTGGATGGCGAAATTCTCCCGAAATCCATGGCCTGAAAAAATCATCTGGTATCAGGACGATGTGACCCATCACCGTTTCTATTGGCTGCAAGTCCCGAAAGGAAGCGCCGCAAAGGAACAAAAAATCACCGCGGTTATCGATGGCCAGAAAATCCGGATCTCCGGAGATGTTCCGAAAGAAACGCAACTTCTTCTCTCCGACGAACTGCTTGACCTTGATCGGGCCGTCGAATTTTCGATCAATGATCAGCCATCTCTGGCCGTCAAAGCGGTTCGCAATTTGAAGACGATTCGCGAGGCTCTTGAAAACCGGCTCGATCCGGCAGCCGCACCCACAGCCATCATCACCTGCCCATAGACGAGCGGCCCGAGACCGGGTTCGGCTTGAAACCTCTCACTCGGCCTTTTTTTGTTTTTTCAGCCATTCCTCGAAGTGCCGGTCTCTGGCTTCTTTTTCCAGCTTCCCAAGGTCGGAATAATACATCTTTCTCAAATCCTCAACGGGACGCTTTCCGAGAATGGCAGATATCTCGACCAACTGCTCCGCTCCGGGACGTTTGACGGCAAAAACCACTTTTCGTAGTGGCTTGTAAGAAGCGACGGTTTTGATAAATTCCTCCGCGGATTCTATTTTTTTACCGTCCATTGAGATGATCACATCACCCGCTTTGATTCCGGCCAGCTCCGCCTGACTTCCGGGCATGACGTAATTAACCCGGATTCCCGCTATCGGCTCATTATTTCCGGGTAAATCAAGTATCTCATCCCCCAACTGGACTCCGAGGTATCCCTGACCATCGTTCAGATAGTCTTTGTCACTTCTTGATCGCAGCACCCGGAGACACCGTAACCGCACCTCAGGGTCATCCGAATTCAGGTGAATCCTGTAAATGGCGGCCACCCCTGCCGATCCTTTTTCATCCACCCATTTTTCAATCTCAGCCTGGGATGACTCCCGCACTTTGAATTGCTCGGATGCCAGTCCTTCGAGCCATTGCTGCGGCACGGTCTCCGCCAGCGCCAAGCCCGCCAGAATCACAGAACATGAAATACACCTGCCCTGTAGATTCATGATAACTTCATCCTGCTGGAATCGTTGAAATTACCGACCAAGCCAGTCTTTCTGGGGGACATCAATCGTGTCATCAGGAAAAACCTGGAGTTTCATGAACTCGGGATCCGTCACATCGTAGATCTTGGGCTTGCCTGCCCGAAACAAAGTGACACGTCTCATGCTGCCGAATTCAGTCGGTCCGCCGGCATTTTGGATAGCCTGATAAATCGTGAGGTTGTTGTTAAACTTGACTGGACCCGGACGACGGACCTGACCACCCACGACCACTAGTTCTTCTTTCACACCGCCGCCCCCCGTCGTCGATACGACTTGAATGGTCGGACTGTTATAAATTTCCGCGGCCTTGTAAGCATTTTGAATCGCGGCCGCCAAGGCCTCAGGAGCCAATCCGGCAGCTTTCATGAGCCCGATGTAAGGCAGGTTCACCATTCCATTGTCAGAAACCGGATACATGGCATCAATTTTGCCTTTTTCATCAGGGGGCACACCCATGATGGTGATTTGCACGGATGTGCCGGATTCGATTTGAGACAACACAGAAGTCATCGCCAGCAACAAAACAAGCAGGATCTGGAATTTCGGTTTCATGGTAATGCGCGGGATTCGAAATTGGAATATTGAAACAACCTAAACCCAAAAAGCCTCAATACAAGTCGGAGTCAGTTGGTTCGCTCGGGGAAGTTGTGAATTTTTTGGTTGATCTGCTGGGCGTAATGGCCGCGGTAAGCTGGGAATCAGCCGGTGTGTAATAGTTATAGTAACTCGTGTAGTATTCATACTGGCTGTCACTGCGGATATCGACATTGTTGAGAACCACTCCGATGACATGACCGCCAACATTCTCCACAGCTTGTTTCACCCGCATGAGCATGTTACGGGGAAGTTTGCGGTGCTGGACGACGATGATGGTCAAGTCCACCTCACTGGCCAAAACGGAAGCATCACTCACACCCAGAATGGGAGGACTATCCACCAGGACGAGATCAAAGCGTTGTTTCACATCTTCAATCAATTCAGACATGCGGCGTGAATTGAGGATTCCTGCCGCATCGGCTGGCAAAAGCCCTGAAGGCATTAAATAAAGATTGTCCACTGGACTCTGCAGAATGACATCCTCCAGCATTAACTCGGTGGTGAGGTAATTGGTCAGACCGACGGAATTGTTGATGTCAAAGAACGTGTGCAAACGCGGCCGTCTAAGGTCGCCATCTATCATCAGAGTCGTGTATCCACCTTGGGCGCAAATGTAGGCGAGGTTGACGAGAGTTGTGGATTTGCCTTCGCCCGCTCCACCGGAAACCACTGTAATCGCATTGGCCTCGGGATTCTTGCGATTGAATTCGATGTTTGTCCTGAGAATACGGTAAGCCTCCGCATCCGGACTCATTCCATGTTGTTTGAACAGGATTCCGATATCTTTGGGAATCACTGCCAAAACCGGAACTTGCAGATAGCGCTCCACGTCCTCCAGGCTCTTCACCGAGGTATCGATGTATTCCAGGAAGAACGCGATACCCACACCAAAGACAAGCCCGACCACCAAACCCAATGCGAGGTTGAGAGGAATGTTGGGGCTGACGGGTGAATCGGGTAATGCCGGATAATTGTGAACCGCGATGGTTGGCTCCGTCATGTTTTTATCAATTTCCGCACTCGTCAGCTTAAGCTTCATCGCATCCAGCACGTCTTGCTTCTGCTCGAAATTCCGTTTCGCTTCGAGATACTCGCGGGTGTCGATGCTGCGCTCAAGAGCATCTTTCTTGGTCTCGTCTTTTTTCAATTCAGCCTGAGCCAAGCGTTGCTTGTACATGTCATATTGACCTTGCAGGCGCAACCGGAGATTGACCACACCCTCCATCAACTGAGCGTGCATCGAGCTAAGAACCTGCTCGTTTGAGATGATGGTTGGGTGTTTGTTTCCATAACCATTGGCTTTGAGCCCATCGATCTCGCGCTTCAATTGAAGATACTGCGGATAAAGGTTTTTGATAATGTTATCAGGAAGGTCCAAGCCTGCGGCGAAGACCAACAAATCCTCAGAGTCGTATTGGAGCAGGCTCTTGATCTGCGACTCCAGTTGTGTCAATTCACTCTGGAGTTCGGTGTATCTCTGAAGAGCGAAGATCGCGGACTGATCCTCATTGAGCGCTCCCTGACTTGATGTATTCCCTTCCGCATAATAGATGAGGTCCTTGATTCGGCTGAGCGTTGTGAGGTTTTTGTATGCTTCCTGAGTTTCGTCCTCTTGGGCTTGGACGGCTTTTCTCAGCTCACTGATACCTTTCTCAACCGTTGCGTTTTCTGTCTCCGAGCGGTAATTTTTATAAGCCTCCGCAACCTCTGCGGCGATGTCGCGCGCGTCATCTTTTTCGGTATAACGGACCGTGATGG
>JBIKNX010000047.1:0-14979 GCA_044358435.1 Luteolibacter sp. | reverse complement strand
CTACCCGAAGAGGCTGAATTACTCCTGAGTGGATAAAACCACCACGCTTAACGACGCACAAAATGAAAAATCAAACTCCTCAGCCAATGAGGCTTAAAAAACACGCCCATTTTCCTTTTTAGGTTGAAAAATAACTATTCCTATCTCTTTATTATCTGCGTTAATCCGCGGTTCAAATTCTATTTATTTAATCATGAAAAATCTCATCCAACAATACTACCACACCTTCAACTCGGGCGACCGTGAAGCCTTGTTGGCCATGCTGGCCGATGACGTGATTCACGAAATCAACGAGGGCGGCGCGGAAGTCGGCCGCGAAAGCTTTCGTGCCTTCCTCAACCGCATGGATCGCTGTTACCGGGAACAGGTCGAAGATCTCGTCGTTTTCACCAGCGACAACCCGACCCGCGCCGCTGCGGAGTTCTTCATCCGTGGAACATACATAGCCACCGATGACGGCCTACCTGCAGCCAACGGACAAACCTATCACTTGAGAATCGGCGCGTTCTTTGAGCTCGGCGACGGAAAAATCAAACGGATCACGAATTACTACAACCTCGCTGCCTGGATGGAAATGGTAGGCGCATGACGGGTTCTTTCAACAAGGAGTAGCTGCCTCACATTCCAAAACACAGGCACCAAAAGCCTACTCTCCTTGTTAAACCTTTTCTAATGCCGCCTTCATCTTCATCAGACCCTCGATCATCCTCGATCTTGGGCAGCCGAAGTTGAACCGCACCCAGCCCGGCCAGCCGAAGAACGCGCCGTCGGACAGGAACAGTCCGGCTTCTTTTTCGAAGAACTCCGCGGGATTCTTCACCCCGAGTTTTCTCGCATCGATCCATGCAAGATAGGTGGCTTCCGGTGAATGGATGGAAAGACCCGGACATTGATCGCTGATGAACCGGACCAGCTCATCGCGGTTCCCTTTGAGGTAGGCAATCAATTCCCGGCGCCAGGGCTCGCCATCACGATAAGCCGCTTCCGCCGCGTAGTAGGAGAGCGCATTGATCTCCGCCAGAGTATGTCCTCTCGCCGCGTTGAATTTCCTGCGGATGGAATCTTCGGGAATGATCGCGAACGCGTATCCCAAACCTGCGATATTCCAGGTCTTGCTCGGTGAAAGCAGGGTGATCGATTTCGCCGCAAGTTCGCTTGGAAGTTGAAGCGCGGAGAAATGCGGCGTCACAACCTCATCGTGGATCAAATCGCAATGAATCTCATCGGAGACCAGAATGAGGTCATGTTTCACGCAGAACTGCGCGAGCCGGATGACTTCGTCTTTTGAAAAAACCCGTCCCAACGAGTTCTGCGGATTGCATAACAGGAAGATTTTCGTTTTTAGCGAAACCGCTTTCTCCATCGCATCCCAATCGAACTCCCAACGTCCATTGACAAACACGTGATCGACGGCGAGCAACTTCGCACCGGCATCCTTGTGCACCCCGAGGAAAGGAGGATAGACCGGTGTGCAGGTCATCAACTCCTCACCTTCCGCACAGAACGCGCGTGCGGCAAGCGAGAGTGCGGGAACCAATCCTCCAAGATGGATCAGCTGATCGGGATTCAGGATCGAGTGACGACGATTTTTCAAATAGTCCGCGATTGCTTCCACCAAACCCGTGTGCGCTTGGGCGTAGCCGAAAACACCGTGATCGATGCGCTTGTGCAAAGCCTCGATGATGGGTGGGGCCGATACGAAATCCATATCCGCCACCCAGAAAGGATCGAGCTCCGGCCTGCGGTCATACTTGATGCAGCCGCTTCCTTTTCTCGCGACAACCGTATCAAAGTCAAAATTCATAACTCAAAACCTGCCGCCAACGCCCACGCTTTGCAATCGCCAAACGAAGAGGGAGGCTCAGATTACTACAAGATTTTCAACGCAAAGCCGCAAAGAACGCAAAGTTACGCAGAGCCAGCACGATGAAATTTTCAGTTTTAATCAACGCACTATACTCGAACCATATCATTAAATATCTTTGAGAACACAACTACCCAAGCTTTGACTGGATTTCATTCCGTCCAGGCTTATAAGACTGAGTCTTTTTTGTAATTTATTCGCTACCGCTTATTCTGCTTTGCGGAACTCCGCGTCCTTTGCGGCTTTGCGTTGAAAAAAGTAACCGTCAGACGTGGATTTGAGGTTTCATTTTTAGCCCCAATCCAAAACACTCCCTCCCAACAATGAACCAATCTTTCTCAATCATCGGCCAGCGCCTTGGCGGAGGTAGCGGCATTGGCGATCTCATGGACGATCTCGGCAATGCGCTCGCGAATGCCGGTCCTGACATGAAAATGCTTGGGGGTGGTCAACCCGCTCAAATCCCTGCCATCAACCAAATCTGGCAAAAGCGTCTGACCGAGATCTGCGGCGATGAAGCAGCAACCCAGAAAATGCTGACCACGTATGATCCGCCCAAAGGCAATCCCGAGTTCATTTCGGAGTTCGCCAAGCTTCTCCGTGAAACGTTCGGCTGGGAGCTTGGGCCGGAAAACATCTGCCTGACCAGCGGTGGGCAAACCGCATTTTTCTATCTCTTCAATCTTTTCGCTGGAGTCATGCCGGACGGCTCCAAACGAAAAATACTTTTTCCTCTCGTCCCCGAATACATCGGCTACGCCGCACAGGGTCTCGCTCCCGATCTATTCACCTCGTTGAAACCCATCATCGAACACACGAGTGCCAACGAGTTCAAATATCATATCGACTTCGATCACCTGGAACTCGGTCCCGAGATCGCGGCGGTTTGTGTTTCGCGTCCCACCAATCCGACCGGAAACGTGTTGAGCGATGCGGAAATTTTGCGCCTTTCGGAAATTACCAAGACCAGAGGGATTCCGTTGATCATCGATAACGCCTACGGCGCACCGTTTCCAAAAATCATTTTCAATGAGATCACACCGCACTGGGACGAACACGTCATCCTGACCCTGAGTCTGTCGAAACTCGGCCTGCCAGGCACACGCACGGGTATCGTTGTCGCCTCTCCTGAAATCATTTCCGCCATCTCATCGATGACCGCGATCACGGGACTCTCCAACCCAAGCATGGGCCAGCAAATCGTGCTGCCTCTGATTCGCAGTGGTGAAATCCTCGAACTCAGCGAAAACGTCATCCGCCCCTTCTACCGGGAAAAATCCCAAATCGCCCAAGCGGCGGCGAGGGAGATTTTCAACCATCGTTTCCCATGGCATATGCATCGCAGCGAAGGCGCATTGTTCCTCTGGCTGTGGTTCCCGGGCTTGCCTATCTCCTCGACCGAACTCTATCAGCGCCTCAAGGCGCGCGAGGTTCTGGTCATTCCCGGAAACCACTTCTTCTTCGGCTGCGACGATCAGGAATGGCGACATCGGAACGAATGCATCCGTGTCTCCTTCGCGATGCGGGAATCCGTCGTGCGGGACGGCCTCACCATCATCGCAGAGGAAGTGGCAAAAAGTTATGAGTAGAAGCTGTCAGGGACCGCACGTCTCCAGACGCGCTCTTCCAACAACGGACATCCAAAACAGCCCTACCCTTGAACCTCGTTCCCTGATTTTTAAATTATTTCAGCGCCTCAAGCTTGCGGATCTTGATGTTGCGGAACCAAACCGGGTTCTGGTGATCTTGCAAGCAGATGTGACCGGCATCCGCCTTACCGAAACCTTCCCACTTGGCAAACTTGGATTTTGA
Source organism: Luteolibacter sp. (assembly GCA_044358435.1). Classification (GTDB taxonomy): domain Bacteria; phylum Verrucomicrobiota; class Verrucomicrobiia; order Verrucomicrobiales; family Akkermansiaceae; genus Luteolibacter. Next base: position 11,303 of record JBIKNX010000047.1, on the reverse strand, counting down.
GACTTTCTCTTTCCAGTCATCGGAGCCGATTTCGTATTCCACGTATTTTTCGCCGTTCATCCAATGCTCGCACTTGTAGGTGCCCGTCGGAGTCTTTTGACATTTGAGCACGAAGCGATTCCACTCGCCCGCAGGCTTGGTGGTGTCTTTGTCTGCGGCGTAGAGTTGATACATCCAACCCGCCTTCTGCGGATCCTTGCCTTTTACGTTGTCCTGAATCTGTGCTTCCGGACCGGTCAAATACGGAGGCCCTTTCCCCTCCACGACTTTGATCATGATTCCGGAATTCCCCCCTTCGCTGATCTTCCAATCGATCGAAAATTCAAAGCTCTCAAACTTCTCTTTGGTGATGATGTCTCCCCCGCCCTTGCGGGCCAGCACACCATCCTCCACAACCCACTGCTCCGGCAGAGCATCTTTTTTGTAACCCCGGAAATGCTGTGAGGCGTCCTTACCGTCGAACAACAACACCCAACCCTGGGCTGTTTCTTCCGGCGTCAGGGTGTTCGACTCGGCCGCAAAAGCGGTCTGGGAGATGAGGAACAGACAAAATAGGGATGCGTAGGTTTTCATGAATTTCGATATATTTATAACAGTGAGATACAGGAGGAGAAGAGGAGATATATCAATTCAAAAGGTAGGGACTGCGGCTTACTCTCTGGATTTTTTATTTGATCCTACAGCCTGCCTGAGGCGCGGCTCTCCAACAAAAAAGCCTCCGCGGAACAAATCCACGGAGGCTTTAAAGACATGCAGCTTAGGCTTTTTTAACCTCAACCCATTGTCCGGACTTCGCGGATTCAAGAACCGCATCGCAGACATATTGGGTGCCCAGCGCGTGGCGGAAGTTCGGGTAGTTGATCGGTGCCGATGGATTATCGAGCGACTTGAAGAACTCCACGAGCGCGTGGGTGAACGAGTGTTCGTAGCCGAGGCAGAGACCCGGCACCCACCAGTTACCCGCGTAAGGATGATCACCATCCGAGCAATGGATGCTGCTCCAACCGCGACGGTCGCCCGGAACTCCGTGATCGAAATAATCCAAACGGTTGAGATCATGAAGATCCCATGCGAGCGATTTTTTCTCACCGTTGATTTCAAAGGTGTTCAACGCCTTGTGGCCGCGCGCGTAGCGGGTCGATTCGAAAATCGCGAGCGATCCGTTTTCAAAGCGGGCAAGGAAGGCGCATGCGTCATCGATGGTCACCGGATGTTTCTTGCCGGTTTCCGTATGCATGCGCTCTTTGATGAAGGTTTCGGTCATTGCGGAAACGGAAACGATGTCACCGTTGATCCAACGCGCGGTGTCGATGCAATGAGCCAGCAAGTCACCCGTCACCCCGGAACCGGCGGCTGCCGCATCGAGACGCCAGAGACCCGCACCACCCTGCGGAAGTTCTTCGGAAATCGTCCAATCCTGCAGGAAGTTCGCACGGTAATGGAAGACCCGGCCCAACTCACCGGCAGCAACGATATTTTTGGCAAGCGTCACGGCCGGAAGGAAGCGGTAGTTATACCACACCAGGTTTGGCAAACCGGATTTTTCGACAGCTTCAACCATCTTCTCACCTTCCACTCCGTTGAGAGCAAGAGGCTTTTCGCAAAGGATCATCTTACCGTTTGCGATACAGGCGAGAGCGATCTCGGCGTGGGAGTTGTTGGGAGTGCAGATATCGATCGCATCGATATCGTCGCGTTTCACAAGCTCACGCCAGTCGGTTTCGTAGGAAGCATAGCCCCACTTTTCGGCGAACGCTTTGACTTTTTCCTCATCACGACCGCAGACAGCCTGGCGGACAGGAACGTGGTCGGTATCGAAAAAGTGCTCGAGCTGCGAGTAGGCGTTGGAGTGGGTGCGACCCATGAAGCCGTAGCCGATGAGTCCGATGCGGATTGGTTTCTTAGACATAAATGTGGAGATCAGGATTCGGGTGATTAGAGGGCTTTGTTGACATCGATCATGGCTTTGAGGATCGCGTTCCAGGTTGCCGGGGCTTCCAGCACCGAGTTATCGAACATGCAGCCATCCCAACAGATGTGTTTGATGCCGCGTTCCGCAGCGCCTTCCAGCCAATAGGATGAACACTTGGCGATATCGAGTTTGCCGTTCGGATCATCTGCCGGGCAGTGGCGTCCGGTTTTATCGTGCGAGCCTGTGCCGTGCACCGAGCCGTCGTTCTGAGCGACATGGAAATCGAGCGTCCACGGACGCAGAGCATCGGTCATGATTTTGTAGGCAGGCCAGAATTCCTCATCGCTGTATCCCGCTTTGAGGAGCGCTGCCTCAGGAGCATTGTAGCCCATGAGGTAGAGGTAGGTGTGAGCAAGGTCCGCCTGGAAACCGACGACGCCCGGCATGTTGGTCGCTTCGAGCGTGTCGACGGCCGCTTTCCATGAATGGAAGCCACCCCAGCAGATCTCACCTTCAGCCGCGATGCGCTCACCGAACTGCTGGGCGACTTTACCTGCTTCACGGAAAGTCTTGGCAACCTTGGCGGTGTTACCAGCCGGATCTTTGGCGAAATCTGCGGTGCCACCGGCGGTATCCACACGAATGATTCCGGATTTGCGAACGCCGTGTTCGTTGAGAATTTTTGCGATGCGGCAGGTCTTCTCAACGGCGAGCACGAAGTTCTTCATGTCATCGTCACTGCCGAATGCGGGACCCCCGACGGTTCCCGGCCAGACCGGTGCCACCAGAGAGCCAACGGAAAGGCCTTTGGCGGCCATCTTGTCGGCCATCTTGCGGATCTCGCTTTCGGAAGCGTCGGGATCGGTGTGCGGGTGGAAAATAAACAGGTCAACCCCGTCATATTTGATTCCGTTGACCTCGGCTGCAGCGGTGAGCTCCAGCATGTGATCCAGGGAAATGGGGGGATGATCTGTGTCTGGTTCCTTACCAACCAGACCCGGCCACATAGCGTTGTGTAATTTGAATGAACTCATAAGATAGTGTGTTTTTCCTTGGTCGTGCCTGACTTGTCAAACTCCGAGCGAACTTGCTTTACGATTTTTGGTTGGCTTGAATTTGAACAACCCCAGACATTCCCGCATAATCAGACGGTAGAGCCGGCTGCGGGAAATTTTGATTCCTCCCTCCAGTGCGGACAAATCCCCGACATCCAGCAATTTCAGGGTCTCAACCGCAATCACTGCCGGAAGTCCGCTGGCCAGCGGCAATCGGAGGCCGCGCAACTTCCCGGCATATGCCCGTCCGCAAGCCACTTTCTCCAACGCAACCTTTCTCCATTTTTGAAATTCATTGAAACAGGCCGGATCGTCCTGCGGATTTGCGACCGGCAGGTAACACCGGCCCATCCGTCGGTCCGCTTGGAAATCCCGCAGAATATTCACCAGTTGCAACCCTTTGCCATACTCCACTGCCCACAGCTCCAGCTCTGCTTGCGAATGACGCGAAAACCTTCTCCCCATTTTGAGGAAACCCAACCGCGTCCAGAACAACCCCACACATCCCGCAACCCGCCACGCATAATCCTCCAACTCCCCCGCATCTTTCAGGGCAACCGGCTCACTGTCTGCCTTTCCAAATCTCTCAAGATCCAGAATCTGACCACCGACGATCGTTTCCAACACTTCATGGATCAGCTTGATCTCGCCCGAATCCAAACCACGCAGGGCTTTGAGAATTTCCAAATGACTCCGCAGCAAGTTGACCTCACGCGTGTCGGTGATTCCCTGATACATGTTTTCAGGAAACGCTTGGCAGGGAATCCCTCCCCTAACCTGCTGTAAATAATCCGACAACCATTCGATACGCTCATTGGCCGACCCGACCATCGAATCCGCAATCGTATCGCTGGTCCTCGCCAAAAGGTAAGCGATTCCGGCCGCGCGCCTCATCGGACCGGGAAGTAAACGGAGACTCAGGTAAAACGAACGCGATACCCCTTTGAGAACTTCCGTTTCAAGCTCCCTGCCCATCACTCATCCATGGCAAGGATTCGTCCGCAGTTCTCGCATTGCGTGATCTCTTTCTCGCTCTGAACCGCGATGGCCGTCGAGGCGATGACCTTCATGTTGCAGCCCGTGCATTTTCCGCCATGCAAAGTCGCGATCGCAGTGCCGTCCTTGGATTTCAGTAATTTTTCGTAAAGAGGCAGGATGTCTTCGGAGACCGACCGCACCAGCTTGTCGCGCTCGGCACGAAGTTCGGTCTGCTGCTGCTCCATCCGCGTATGGCGTTCATGGATCGTCGCAAGATCCGCATCGATGATAGCACGGGTTTTCACAAGCAGTTCGTTGGCCGCCTGAAATCGGGTCCGGTAGCTGTCCACTTCATCCATGGCTTGAAGCTCTTTCGTTTCAAACTCATCCACTTCCTTTTCATACCTCGTGATTTCGTGACCCAACGCATTGTATTCCTCATTCTTCTTGGTCTCGAACTGCTGAACCCGCAATCGCTTGACCGTGGTGCGGCGCGTCTCCGCATCCATTTCGATTTTCTTCACCCGCAGCTCGGCCTCATTCAGGGCATCCTTCGCTTGCTTCACCGCCGCTTCATCCCCCGCGAGCTTCGCCCGGGCTCGGGCTTCCTCCTGCGGCAACTTCGCCAAGTCTTTCGCCAAAGTCAGCAGGCGTTTGTCGCGGTCCTGTAAAATCAATAATCCACGTATCTCATCCAACATGCGAAATATCTACCCTTCCCTCCCCAACTCCGCAAGCTCGACCCGCTTAAAATTCCGTCATGACGGGATAAATCGTGAAAGGATGGATGAAACAGACCCCTCCAATCCCTCAAAGACTCATTTGATCAGACCGCATCACTTTCCGAATCTTCATTCGTTTCCTGAGTGGTCTCGTCTTGTTCAAGCTTGCGGAAATGAATTTGTCCGACGCGGCGGCCATCGGTGCTGGTGACTTTGGCTTCGTAGCCGAGGATCACAATGGATTCGCCAACTTCCGGAAAACGCTCGAGTTGTTGGGTGATGTAACCACCCACGGTCGTGACTTCTCCACTTTCCAGATAAAGCTCCGGTGCGAAGCCTTCCAAATCATTGAGGGTCACGGAGCCCTCAACCACAAATTCTTCATCGTTGATGCGCACAAATGGCGAGTGCTCGTTATCGAACTCGTCCTGAATGTCTCCGACCAGTTCCTCGATGACGTTGTCGAGGAACACGATTCCCACAGGCGTCCCGAACTCATCCACAGCCATGGCAAGGTGTGCGTGCTCTTTGAGGAAAAACTTGAGCAAGCTGTCCAACGGCATCGTGTCGGGAACCATTTTCAATTCGCGTTTGATCCGCATCAGATCGGGATCCGGATCATTCATCAACTTGAACAAATCCTTGATGTGGATCAGACCGATCGACTGATCGAGGTGACCTTTCACCAGCGGGAAACGGGTGTGCTTGCTACGGATCGCAATTGCCAGGGTTTTGTTGAAAGGCTCGTCGGCATCCAGCACGATCACCTCGTTGCGAGGAGTCATCACATCACGCACCCAGAGCTCATTAAGCTCGAGGGCATTGATCAAAATCTCCCGCTCCGTATCGGTCACTTCCTTGAACTTGCCGGAATGCGTCACCAGGATCGCGAGTTCTTCGGCCGAGTGCACGTATTCTCCCTCATGGATCGGATCAATCCGGAAAATGTTTTTCAGCAACCAGTTTGCGGTTCCCTGGAAGAAGCGGATCACCAGAAAAAAGCTTTTGTAAAAAAGATGCAGAGGACCCACCAACAACATCGTCGTTCCAAGCGAACGACGGATCGCAATCGACTTCGGCAACAATTCGCCGACCACCACATGCAGGAAAGTGAATGATACGATCGCGAGGAAAAACGAAATCATTGAAACCGGACTGAAACCCATTCCAAGGATATTGGCTCTTTCCGGCATACCCATCATGAAGAGCAGCGGAGAAACCATCGCTTCCACAAAAGGCTCTCCCAAGAAACCCAGCGCGAGCGAGGCGATCGTGATTCCCAACTGGTTCGCCGAGAGATAGCCGTCCAAATTTTTGACCACATGCAGGGCTCGCGACGTGTCCGCGCCCGTGTCTTTGCCATGGGATTCGAGCTGACTTGGCCGAATCTTCACGATGGCGAACTCGGAGGCCACGAAGAACGCGTTCAGCAAAAGGAAGAACACAATACCCAAAAGATAGAGCATCGACTTTCCAAAGCTCGGAAAGTCATGGCTGATGTTCGAACTGGCTAGGAGCGTGTGATGTAAAAATTCTATGTTCACAGGATGATCAAAGTTTTTCGTAGACTCCCCGGTCTCGTTTTTCCAAGACCGTGAACCCGGCCTTTTTTGCATCTGACACCGACAGCGGCTTCGCGACACGCGGTGTGTTGATTTTTGAAATGACTTTCTTTATCGGGTGCTTGCATATGAGGCAGCACTCGAGAGTTTCACGGTCAACTGGCCGTCTCAACTCAAATCCACGCCGGCAAACAGTACACGATCGTTCTGGATCGTCTGGGGCTTCGGATGCGTATTCGTAAATTGGCATTGGAGAAACGCGGGAGCGGGTAGTTTCCGTCCCACGTTTGATTCATACGGTTGGGAAACCGCATGAACCAGCTGTTTTACCAGCTGGATTTTGTCACACCCGGCAGAAGACCTGCAGATGCGTATTCACGGAAAGTGATCCGGGAAAGTTTGAAACGGCGAATGAATGCACGGCGACGGCCGGTGATTTCGCAACGGTTCACAAGACGGGTCGGGCTTGCATCGCGAGGAAGCATCGAGAGACCTACGTAGTCTTTCTCAGCCTTCAGCTTGTGCCTGAGGTCTGCGTATTTATCAACGGTGTTTGCTTTGCGCTTGTTGCGTGCGATCCAACTTTTCTTAGCCATAATTCGGGGCGGTTTGATACCCCACTCAGCCAACCGTGCAAGCCCAAACTGGCTTTTATTGAGAAAAAGTTGAAATTTTGAGACTTTTCAGGCTTTTGGGAGTGTTTGTGTCCCATAAATCACCTCCTGCAGATATAGCCCGTCGGCGGGCGCGCACAGCGGTGCTTTTCCATGTGGCAAGCCCTTTGGCTGATCCAGCAGTAAGGCCAGATCATCCAGGCGGAGCCTCCCCTGCGCGACTTTGATGGCCGAGCCCACGATCATCCGGACCATTTTGTAGAGAAAACCATCCCCGTGAAAAGTCATCCGGTATCCATCCGGAAGAGTCGTCAACTTCGCGGAAAAAACCGTGCGCACGTAATCCGTCTCTTGATCCTCATTTCCACGATACGCGGCAAACGCGTGATAATCATGCTTACCCTCAAAGCATTTCAACGCCTGCGACAGGGCGTCCGCATCAAGCAGACGCGGCAAATGCCATGCCAAACCAGCTTTCAACGGCGGCAACACCGGATCGGTGCAAACATCGTAATGATAACGTTTTCCAATCGCTGAAAACCGACTGTGAAAATCCGCCGAAACCTCTTCGCACGCCATCACCCGGATGGCGGCCGGCAGTTTGGTGTTGAGCGCCGGAACCCAATTGTACGGATTCATGGTCGAATCCTCCGGCGCATCGAAATGAGCCACCTGCCCGAACGCATGCACGCCCGTATCGGTCCGACCTGATCCGTGCATTTTGATCGGTTGCTTGGCGGTTGCCTCCAGAGCTTCGTTTAAAAAATCCTGCACGGTGTTGCCGCCTGATTGCGATTGCCAACCGAGAAACGGACGCCCGTCATACGCGATGGTGAGTTTCAGTCTCATGCGTTCTCCTCCATCCACCGGTTTAAAATTTCCACTGCCGCCGCTTGATCGATCACCGCCTTCTGTTTGCGCGCGTTCTTGCCGGCCTCATGCAATTTTTGAGACGCATCTAGGGTCGAATAGGTTTCATCCACGAAAACAAGGGTCAAATGAGGCAACATCCGCGAGAGTTTCTCGGCGTAATTCCTGACCTTCTTGGCCGAGTCGCCCTCTGTGCCATCGAGACGCAACGGCAATCCCATGACCAATGTCCGGACTTTCCGCAAGGCGGCGATTTCCGAAATCCGTGCCAATCCATCGGAACCTTTTGTCAGATCAATCGTCTCCACCGGATGTGGCATGATTCCAAAATCATCCGTCGCCGCGATACCGATTCGCGAGCCACCATAATCCACACCCAAAGCCGGATGCGGTGATATCTCGGAAAAACTCTCGATTCGGGATTCGTGATTCAATGCGCCGCTAGCTTTCCCATAGAAGACAGATTGTTCAAGAAAAGCCGCACATGAAATCACCACCCGAGGAGAGGCGGCATTCTGCTGCGTTGATCCAGAACTGTTTGCCAAGCCCTCCCTCTTGCGCTCGTATATCGAATCACTGAACTCCATTTCTCCCACACGATCCATCCGACAAACCCATGAAAAACAGACGCGACTTCATCATACTGACCGCTGGCGCCGCCGCACTTGGCGCGCTGGGAACCCATGACGCATCCGCCGCCGGCGATTCCAAGCTCCGCAAGGTATGGGTTCTTTCCGACCTGCATTGCGGTTACTCCGAAGGCGGCAAAGACGGCTCCGAGTGGTTTGAATTGGCATGCAAGGACATGCGGCAGGACCATGCGGATATCGCTTACGCCCTCACCCTTGGCGATATCACCCATGGCGGCAATGAATCACAACTCAAACACTACGTCGCGACACGGAATGCCAGTGGTTTTCCAACGTGGTATGAAGTCGCTGGCAATCACGAATATCACAATGGCAAAGCCGATTTCTACAAACAATTGATCCGCAGCACGGATCCCTATTCGGTGGTTGATGGCCATGTTGTCTGGATCTTTCTATCGGATGAAATGCCCGGTGTTCAGGGCGACCTCAAACCAGAAAGCTGCGATTGGTTCGAAAAAGAACTCGAGAAGCACAAAGGCAAGAACATCATCGTCTGCTCCCATCAGGGAGTCAAAGACACGACCCACAATACCAATCGGGCAGATCGCCATCTCCATCCGGCAGATCGCATTTCAGCCATCATCGCCAAATCCAACATCGCTCTCTGGATGAGCGGGCACGAGCATCAGTCTCCCTACACCCCAAAACACATTGCGAGAGTGGGAAACACCACCTACATCAACGTCGCTTCCCTGAGCCATGCCTACAAAACAGGCAGCAGCGAATCCTACCTTCTCGAGCTGATGCCCGGAGCCAGGGAGATCGTCGCCCGGAGGCGGAGGCACGACACCCGAACTTTCATGCCGGAATTCGAAGTGAAAATCCCTCTGCCGTATCCGCTGGCATTCAAATTGTGAGATCACGTTGGATTCCGATCAGGAAACGCGGCTTTTCTCCAACGCACGACTGCGACCCATAATCATCGGTAATGACGGAATTCGGATATCCCTTTCATGGGTCATGACCAAGATGGTGATGAAAACGGTCTTGTTTGCGGGTGAGAATCGGAGCTTGTTATTGTCGTAAAACCTGTGCAAGAGTCCGCGTCCCCGCGGGAAAGCTGCGGTTTTCTTGTATTATCTTCTATGGACACACCTCCTTTTTCCGAGCTCGGCCTCCCCGATGATCTCCTCGCCGCAATTGAAACTTTAGGCTACGAGCGACCCTCCCCCATTCAGTGGAAAGCCATCCCACCCGCCCTCGAAGGCAAAGACATTCTCGGCCTTTCCGCAACCGGCTCGGGTAAAACCGCTGCTTTCGCCCTCCCTGCCTTGGCATCGATCGACGTGAAAAAAGCTTACCCGCAAGTATTGATTCTATGCCCAACCCGCGAGCTGGCGGTGCAAGTTTGTGAGGAAGTCCACCGCCTCGGTGCAAAAAAACAAGGCCTCCAAGCCACTCCGGTTTACGGCGGTGCACCGATCGACCGCCAACTCCGGGCTCTTCGCAGCGGCGCCCAACTCGTCGTCGGAACTCCCGGCCGTTTGCTGGATCACCTTCGCCGCGGCTCGTTCGATGCCAGCCGTATCAAAATGGCCATTCTCGATGAAGCCGACCGGATGCTCGACATGGGCTTCAAAGAAGAAATGGACGAGGTCCTCGCCGCACTTCCCAAAGAACGCCAGATCCTGTTCTTCTCCGCTACGATGAATCCGGGAGTTTCCCGTTTCATCAAAAAGTTCGGCAACAACCCGGAACTCATCGAGATCGAACAAAAGGCGATGACGGTTTCCACGGTCGATCAATCCTACTTCGAGGTTCGCCAACGTTCGAAGGTCGAAGTCCTCTCACGCATTCTCGACATGAACCCGCCACGTCTCGGGATCATTTTCTGTAACACGAAACGCTCGGTCGATGAATGCACCGAAGACCTCGTCAACCGCGGCTACGCTGCCGACCGCCTGCATGGTGACATCACCCAACAAATGCGTGAGCGCGTTCTCAAACGTTTCCGAGACGGAGCAGTTGAACTCCTCGTCGCCACCGACGTTGCCGCTCGCGGACTCGACATCGATGAGATCGATATCGTCTTCAACTACGACCTTCCAACCGACCCCGAGGACTACGTTCACCGCATTGGCCGAACCGGACGCGCGGGTCGCTCGGGACGCGCGGTCTCGTTTGTCTTCGGTCGCGAAATTTACCGCCTCCAAGCCATCGAGCGCTACACCCGCCAAGTCATCAAACGCGACAAAATCCCATCGGTCGAACAAGTCGAAGGACGCCGGGCTGACATCATTTTCGAATCGCTCAAGGAACGGCTGGAGACGGGCGGCTTTGATTCCTATCAGGAAAACATCGATCGCCTGTTGGAACAGGGACACACACCGACAGACATCGCCGGTGCCTTGATCACCATGCTGCGCGAATCCAACGGCCGCGAAGGCGAAGCCATTCAGGAGGATCGCGAGCCGGATAGCGGCCACAAACGCGAACGCGATAACAAGAGCGGAAAAACCGCCAACCGCGAATCACGTGAGCCCCGCGAGCCACGCCAACGTCGTGAATTCTCCGCAGAACGCTCAGGTGAATATGAACGCGGCGGAGCCAAACGCGACGCCGGCCCGGTCGAAGGTGGCATGTCCCGCTTGTTCATTTCTCTCGGCAAGGGCGCGGGCATCATGCCCAAAGACATCGTCGGCATGATGTATCGCGAAGCCGGTCTTCCCGACGGATGCCTCGGACGCATCACCTTGTTTCCGAAACATTGCCTCGTCGATGTCCCGGAAGCTCTCGCCGATCAGGCGATTCAGAAAACACGCAACGCGAAACTCCGCGGAAAGGCGTTCCGCATGGATCACGATCGCGGGCCCAATCAGTAATCATGGCGTCACCCGAAAGGAACCGCGATTTTCAATCGCGACCTTCTAAGCGAACCATCTCAGCCAACAGAGCCATTGCAGTCGCGATTGGAAATCGCGGTTCCGCATGGATCACGAT
>JBIKNX010000212.1:0-4495 GCA_044358435.1 Luteolibacter sp. | reverse complement strand
AGGGTCATCATCGGGCTTTTCCATATTTCCTGCCATTCGGGCGGTACGGCGGCGTTTCCGGTCCATGTGATGAGATGGCTCACCGCGAGGCGACCGAGCCGTTTCGCATCACCCGGCGACTCCTTCGGCAGGATCATGCCGTCGGGCACGATGCTATCGTATCCGGAGATTGTGGAAATACCGTAGGCCGAGAGGGTGTTAGGGATAAACGGGGTCACACCCATGTGGCTTGACGGATGTATCAGTGTCGTAACTCGGCCTTCGGTACCTACTTCTTTTTGCAGTATAATACTTTCCGGAGTTTCGGGAAAAAGCGGGTATTTGGATGGATCCGTCCATACCACCCATCTTGCAGCGAACCAGGTAACCTCTGCGCAGACCACCAACGAAACTAAAAGAGCTCCGTTGCGCCTCCATGCGCCTTTGCCGGAGGCAGTCCAGCGCAGGCCCATCCATCCGGCTGCCAGCAGCAGCAAGGGAAAGATCTGATGAGGGCTCCAGATGAAGAGATCCGCGACAAAATATTCGGCACGCATCCCGATCCACTCGCTGAAGTGTCCGAAGGAACTGCCGCTACCCATGCCTATGATTTTGTCGCGCAACGCTTCGGTCAGATTCGGCTTGAGGAACAATACCACGCTTGCCGCGGTCCAGACCGCTATACCCAGCGCCGCGATGATTCCACTGAATCGCAGGATCCTGAGCCGCGTCTCCCGCGAGGCATGCTCCATGAAGTGAGCGAATGCAAGGATGCCCCCGACGATGAAAAGCAGGAACAGACGTTGGTAAAGCAACCGCACCAGCGGAGTGAGCGGCAATAACAGACCGGCCGCCATCAGAACCCGGGCGAGAACCGGGGTGTCTTTTCGGAAAAGGCATACGTAGGCCAGCATGACCGGGAGACTCCCGAAGTAGCAGACATAGAACAACTCGCTCTTGAACAGTTTCAACACGTCCACTGATCCGGCACGCCCGAGAATCCATGGAAATATCTGCAGCGGATAGGCTGCCAGATTGAATAAGGGTTGCAGCGGTCCTTGCGGATAGACGCTGTTTTCCGAATTCACGTTCATGCCCATGTGCAAGCCGAGGCGATGGCTCTCGATGAAGGCGAAAACGCACGGCAGCAGCATCATGGCGGCCAGTCCCGCGCCGAGAATTCCCCATGTCGCGTAGCGGGCGAGGAGAGATATCTGCCGTGATAGCGGATTGGGCCGTGCGGTGGGCTTCTTGCCGGACGATGGTTCGCTGTCAGAGGTCTGGGTCCCGGCAGCGGATTTCGAATCCCGATGGCGGCCCAGTGCCTCTGCCACCCACATCGCCATCACCGCCAGCACGACGAGTGCGCAGTGTTGCAGCGTGCCTCCCAGGAATGCCAGCGCGATGAAGACAGGAACCGCCGGCCAGAAACTTCGTCCGCCCCGCCGATAGCCGTCGATGGCCCAGAGGATCCACGGCACCCAGCAGAACGAGCCCAGCGCCCATCGGTGATAGATCCATGTCGCGAACTGCGAGTTCGCCGCGTAGGCGAGGCTGCCGCAGACCGCCCAGAGGCAACCGATACCGCGCCCGCGCAGAAACAGGAACATCCCGATCGCGGCGAGCAAGACCTGCCCCATCAGTCCGAGGTGCCATGCCGTCCAGAATTCGAACCAGCGGTGCAACTGCATCGTCCAGTCGAAATACAGGGCCATCGTGTTCGCGTATTGCGCGGTGCCGCCGTAAGTAAGCGAACTCCAGCCCAACCATCCTTCCTTCGCATAGCTCTCGGCCGCCACCATACGATAGACGAGATACTGGTCGACCCCGTCCGAGACGATGTGGTTTTTGGCGTATTCACCGACGTGATCCGCGCGCCACGGACTCATCATCGTGTTCTGGAGATCGAGTGGAGCGAGATGTTTACCGGCTATCCACCATGGCGAAAACCATGCCAGCACCACCGCGATAATGACGAGGATGCTGGATTTTGGATGCTGCATGTTTGATTTTGGATTTTGGATATTTTTTAAACAGCCCCGACTCATCGGGGCGGAAAGGTAACCAAGGAAACGGAGGGAGGCCCGCGCTGTGCTCTGCTTTCTGATGATTATTTCGTCACTGACGAAGCAAACCATTAAAAATTACCCCCCAAAAAAATTCGCGCTCATTCGCGTCAATTCTCGGTTAAATCTTCTGCCGCCAAACTAGATATTCCATCCAAAATCAACAACCGCTACCGGTATTGCCAAATCGTCCAAAGCGCTTTGACCCCGTCCTTCCAGTTGATTTTTTTACCTTCCCGGTTCTTTCTCGGGTGGTAGGAAATCGGCACTTCCTTGATGTGTATGCCCTGCCTCAGTATTTTCATGGTCACCTCTGGTTCCCACGCGAAGTCGTTGTGTTCGATCACGATCCCATCGAGCGCTGAGCGGTGAAAGCACTTGTAACAGGTTGGCTCGTCAGTGAGGCGGGAACCGGTTAGGAAGTTCACGAATTTGGTGACCGTTAAGCCTCCGAGATAGGCAAGGACGTAGGAATGCGGATGCTTACCGGTGATGAGTCCGCAGACGCCCGATCTGCCAAGCGCCTTTTCCATGAGTATTCTTGAACCGTAAACCACTTTTGCCTCCCCTCGCACGATCGGCCGTACCACTTCGCTGATGTCCTCCGGATCATATTCGAGATCGGCATCCTGGATGATGATGATTTCGCCGTGCGATTGTTCGAGTCCGGTCCGCACCGCCGCTCCTTTTCCTTGGTTTTCCCCATGCACGATCAGTTGGATTCCGGTCTGTGGGTGCGCTTGCATGAAGCGTATGATTGCGGAATGGGTATAGTCGCTTGAACCGTCGTTGACGACGATGATTTCTTTAGTCATCCCATGATCGAGTCGTAAATTGGCCACTTTTTGCAAAAGATCGCCCACGAGGCGCTCTTCATTGAAAACAGGAATGATGATGGAAAGCAGCATGTTGTGAAAAATGGAATGGCGAGCGCTTGCAGAAAACGCACGGCTAGGTTGCGTATGCTCCGTCGTCTGCATCACTCCCATCTTTTTTCGCTCATGGGAGCCATGATTCCAGAGGTAAACCAACGGTCGGGCATCATGACCTGTTGCTCAGCCGTTTTCGCTAGCCATGCAGCCCACCATGAGAAACTGCTGTTGGCGATGATGTGATGCGATGCCTGTGACATCAGGCTCATGTCGTGTAGCGGGTTGGTTGCCATTTTTTGGGAGTCCATGACCTCAATGTCCGGTTTTTGAAATTCGTTGAGGCACCAAAGCGGATCATCTGAAAACACAAAAAATCGAGGGGATTCCAGCCGTTCCCGGAGCTTTTCCATCGAATCATGGTAGTAATCCTTGCCACACACGTTCAACGCCGGGTGATGAAGGTAATCTCCGCGCCGAACATGAACCGCCACGGAGTTTTGAACTGCGAGCCGAGGATCCGGTTTCGCTTGCGGTGCGAGCAGGCCCTTGAGTTCGGTTCTCAGGTCTTCGGCAATGCCCGTAAAATATTTTGGCGACTGAAAGAAGCCATAGAGCATGCAGTCTGCGGGCGCATTTGTGAAGGATGGATCAAAGCTGTGATCGCTTTCAGATTCCTTGAAGACTGGAAATCCAAGATATTCCCAATAATGCTTACCATTAAATTTTCGCAATGCCCTTGAGGCATACGAAAAGCGGCGCATGACCTTTGCGCGTAGCGGCAGTTTCAAGAAATGCGACACTTCGGCCCAGGTGTCAGCGTTGTAGCGCGAGGCATCAAGAACTAACGGAACCCCATGTTTTTCCGCCAGTGCGCGGCCCAGTGCATACTGAAACATGATGTTGCCAGTACGGCCACGTAGGGGAATTCGGATCATGCTTAGAACGAAGAATTTTTTGAATTAGGATATTTTTTCTACTTTTCTAACTTAGAATCATCAATGAAGAGCGATTGATGAGGAAGGCAGGAAGGCAGGAAGGCAGGAATTTTTTTGAACAGCCCCGACACAGGGCGATCAAGTTAGGAAGATTCTTATCCAGATTTATGAATATTTAACCGCGAATGAACGCGAATGAACGCGAATCTGATATATGTGACTCTGGAAAATGAGTTTTTGATTAAATGATTTCGATTCAGCCCACCCACTATTTTCATTATCTCTTAAAATTCGTGTTTATTCGCGTTCATTCGCGGTTTAATTTCCCCTAGTTTGATCGCCGTGGCACCGACTGTATCGGGGCGGGAAGCTAACGAAGGGTGTCAATTGAAGGGATTATCGAGCGAACTATTGGCCAACTTCTACCTCTTCCAAGCTAAAAAAACTCATTCTAAGGAACGTAAAAGAATCGCAAATTCGCGGTTGGAACATTCTTCGTTTTCTTTGTGACCTTCTGTAAAATTCTTTAGTTTTAAGTTTTTTGGCTCTTCAGCAAAATTTGTGGGTGAACTTCGGCTCCGGTAGTTTCCCAAGTGTATGAAACAGAGTGGTTTGTAGCAATTCGAAGCTGCGGTAGCCGTAG
>JBIKNX010000211.1:0-4507 GCA_044358435.1 Luteolibacter sp. | reverse complement strand
TGCCAGTTCAACCCACAGATTTTGCGGAAGAGGCAAAAAAAAATCCCATCTTGTAAATTTCACTCGTCACGGGGATAAGTTTGGCATTTTGTATTCGCCATGCAGATTACCAAGTCCTCCCCCTTGGTGCTTGCCATTCTTCTGGCGTGCACCTTCACATCCACCGCCCAACTTCCTTCGATCGGCAAGAAACCCTGGGAAAACTATTTCTTTGTTCTCAAACAGCGGAAATTCCAGTTCGGCATCACTACAGAGGGTGATGCGGTATTCCATCCCCTGACCAAACGGGGTGAAATGATCAATGAAAACAATCCCGTCATTTTCAAAATTGAAATTCTTGAATCCAAATCAGACGGCAAATTCATTAGCAAAAAAATCAATCCCGGCTCACTGAAATCCGAACAGTCCCCTGCCTTGAATCCGGACAAGCCCGTCACTTACACCGGCACCGTCACAGGTGATGCCGGGTTTGAAATCACCTTCACCCCTTCCCGCGACGGTTTCGCTGTCACGGGTAAGATCACTGACCAGGGCAAGCTCACCAACCCTCTCAACATCGCCGTCAAAATCGGTCTCAGACCCTACATCAAGGATACGACACGCACGGCGACCGAAACCAAAAGTTTCGAACAACGCATCAAACGCGATAAATTCGAGGCCACCATCGCTTCCGGAAACCGCAGGCTCTACGATTTCAAAAAACCAGTGAACTTCCATGCGGATATGCCCAATGGGGTCGAAAGCCTGATCGTGAAATCAGCAGGATACGAATTCACCGAATTCAAGGTTTCCACGGAAAGTTCTTCAAAAATCATGTTCGAAGAGCAAAATCAGATCGTCGCTGACGGAGCGGATATCAGATGGATCATCCCCATGGAATCCAATCCGGCGACTGACATTCTCGAAATCAGCACGAAATGATCCGGATGTCATGTGGCGTGAACCCATGACCCGATTTCCGATAAGCCGTAATTTTTAACCAATATCCACATTCATGCTGTTGACGGACTGGAGATTTACACCCAAGCTGCGCACGCAACCATCCGCAACCTTAATTGATATGAACTTATTTCAACGTTTTTTCGCCATCGTATTTGCCACCTCGCTCATTTCCGTGGCCAACGCCCAAAATCTCAAAGTCGCAACGGTAGACATGCAGGTGCTTTTCAAGCAATACCATCAAACCAATGAAGCCCAGGATCTGATCAACGTCGAACGTGCGAAGATCAACCAAGATAACGAAGATCGCCTCAAACGCATCCGCGAAATCGAAACCAATCTGGAAAACTTCAAAAAACAAATCGAAGATCCTTCGGTCAACGAATCCAAGAAGCAAAGCCTCATCAAGGATTTCCAAGCTCAACAACAGGAAGGAATTCAACTGGACAAGGAACGCCGTGAATACATCCAACGCCGGACAACCGCATTGAACGAAAATATGGTTCAGCGCATGAAAAGCATTCTGGAGGACATTCGCAAATTGGTCGAACAGAGATCGAAAGCCGACAACTACGATTTCGTGTTCGATAAATCCGGCATGAGCACCACCCAAGTCCCGGTGCTTCTTTACAGCAAAGACGCCACCGATATCACCGCAAGTCTTCTCAAAGTCTTGAATAAGGACGCTCCAGCAGACAAAAAACCGGCGGATGCGAAGCCAACGGACAAGCCAAAAACTTCCGATAAGTAAACAAAACCCTCAACCCGCTTCGCTTTGGCCGTCAGCCTAAGTCTTTCCGAACTCGCTGCGCTTATCGATGGGAACATCATTTGCGGCGAGATCAGTAACCTTTTCTACGGAATGTCGGCTCTCGATACAGCCGTCGCTGAGGAAATCAGTTTCCTGGGCAATGAAAGGTATCTGCCTCATTTCATGACCACAAAAGCGGGTGCGGTGATTGTTCCCCATGGCTACGATTTCAAGACGGATGGTCCGGCGCTGATCGCCGTCCCGAATCCATCCCTCGCATTCGCCGCTGTGGTTCGGCATTTCGCCAATCACTCACGCGATTTCAAACCCGGAGTTCATCCATCGGCCAGTGTTTCAACCTCCGCAATTTTCAACGCCGCAAAAACCAAAATCCATGCCGGTGCGGTGATCATGGACGGAGCCTCGATAGGCGACGGATCGGAAATCGGCCCAAATGCCGTGATTCATGAAAACGTGATTATCGGTGAAAACTGCCAGATCCGGGCGAATGTCACGGTCACCGAGCGTTGCTTCATCGGCTCGCGTGTCATCATTCACTCGGGTGCGGTCATCGGTTCGGATGGCTACGGCTACGAGTTCTCCGAAGGCAAGCATGTCAAAATCGACCAGGTAGGCATCGTTGAAATCGGCGATGACGTGGAGATAGGCGCGAACACCACCATCGATCGCGCGCGTTTCGGCAAGACCATCGTTGGCGAAGGTACCAAGATCGATAATCTGGTTCAGATCGGTCATAATGTAATCATCGGTAAGCATTGCCTGATCATTTCCCAATCCGGCCTCGCAGGAAGCTGTCGTATCGAGGATTACGTCACCGTGGCGGCACAGTCCGGTATCGCCGGTCATGTAACGGTTGGCGAAAAAGCCATCCTCACCGCACGCACCGGAGTCACTACCAACCTCACCGGCGGCATCGTCTACGCTGGCAAACCCGCCCTGCCATTGAAAGAAGACACCAAGCTACACGCCCACGTGCGCCGCTTGCCCAAGCTCCTCGAGCGCATCAAAGCCCTCGAAAAAATCGTCTCCAAAAACTCACCCGAATAACCCCGACTTATGTTTGATTTTTCCTGGTTCTCCCAACCCGATGCATGGGCCGCCCTGCTGACGCTCACTCTCTTGGAAATCGTCCTCGGAATCGACAACATCGTTTTCATTTCAATCCTCTCGGATCGCTTGCCACCCGAACAACGCGCCAAAGGCCGCACCATCGGCCTCGGCCTTGCGATGCTCACGCGTCTGATGCTGCTCGCCACCATCAGTTGGATCATGAGCCTCAAAGCCGTTTTGTTTTCCATTCCCGTGCATCCGGCGTTCTGGGCGATGTCACCCCACGCAGCCGAACACGGCGGTATGCTCGGCATCAGTGGCAAAAGCCTCATTCTTCTCATCGGAGGCTTTTTCCTTATCTGGAAGGCCACCAAGGAAATCCATCACAAACTCGAAGATCACGAGGATACCCACAAAGCCTCAAAAGTCGCCAGTTTCGGTGCGGTCCTCGCCCAGATCGCCATCATCGATATCGTGTTTTCCATCGACTCCGTGATCACCGCTGCCGGCATGGCCGATCACCTTTCCGTCATGATGCTCGCCGTTGTCATTTCCGTTGGCGTAATGATGGCAGCCGCAGGAACCATCAGCAATTTCGTCTCCAAACACCCCTCCGTCAAAATGCTCGCCCTTTCGTTTCTCATTCTGATCGGTACCGCCCTGATCGCCGAAGGCTTCCATTTCGAGATTCCCAAAGGCTACATCTACTTCGCAATGGCGTTCTCACTCAGCGTGGAGTTGCTGAACCTGAAAATACGAAATCGGGGAACGGTTCCGACACCTCATTAAACGACCACCCGCATGCTGGGGATTTCCTCCCCTTTAATGTGGTGGCTGATGGTGTCGATCGTGGTCTCGGCGATCGCGTGCAAGGCCTCTTCCGTAAGAAATGCCTGATGCGATGTCACCAGGACATTCGGAAAGGTCAGCAAGCGTGACAAGATGTCATCCTGCAGCGCGGTGCCCGAGTGATCTTCGAAAAACACACCCTCTTCCTCCTCATAAACGTCCAGAGCGACTCCACCGAGGTGTTGGGACTTCAAGGCATCAATCACCGCCGCACTATCCACCAATTTTCCGCGACTTGTATTGATCAGATACGCACCTTTTCTCATTTGTGAAATCGTATCGGCGTTGACCAGATGAAAGCTCTCTTGGGTAAGTGGCAAATGCAAACTGACGATGTCCGACTTCGAAAACACCTCCGCTTGTGAAACATATTTCACTCCGTGATTTTGCGCCCAAGTCTCATCCGGAAAAAGATCGTGAGCCAAAACCTCACAACCAAATCCCCTGAATATACGGGCCGCAACTTTGCCGATTTTACCTGTCCCCAAAATTCCAACGGTTCTCCCGTGCAGGTCGAAGCCCACGAGACCGCTGAGAGAGAAATTCAACTCCCGGACGCGGTTATAGGCGCGATGGATCTTTCGATTCAACGTCAGCAACAATCCGACCGTGTGTTCGGCAACCGAATAAGGTGAGTAGGCGGGCACTCTTGCCACTTGGATTCCCAAGCTCTTGGCTGCGGCAAGATCAATATTGTTGAATCCCGCACACCTCAGCGCCACCAAGCGGATCCCCTCTGCTGCCAGATGTTTCAAACAAGCCTCGTTGATGGGATCATTCACAAAAACACAAACCGCCACAGCACCTCTGGCGGACGCAGCATTGGCCGCTGACAAACGAAACTCGTGATACTCAAGGGAGAGACCGAGCCGCTTCGCCTCCACATCGAAACAAACC
>JBIKNX010000046.1:0-15174 GCA_044358435.1 Luteolibacter sp. | reverse complement strand
AGCAAAAGCCTGTGCCGTTTTTTCCGGAATTCTGATGATCATTTCGATTGCAGCCTTCGGGATCAAACAAGAATCCTCTCTGGGCATCGACTTCACCGGCGGTTCGATCATCACCTTCCAGCTCGGTGACAAGTCCGTGAATCTCAACGACATCAATGCCGCACTTGGAAAAGCCGATCTCACCCGTGAAGCCACCCCCCAAATCCAAAGCGTTGCCGCTAGCGAATCACTCCTGACCATTCGTGCCGACAAAAATGACAATGACAAAATCATTGAAACCCTGCGCGCGGAAATTCCTGTGCTCGGGGAAAAGGACAGCTTGGGAAATGATCTCGTCAAAGCTTCCAAAGAAATAGTCTCTGCCACGATGGGTGCGAGCTTTGTGAAAGAAGCCGTCATCGCGCTTGGTTTGGGAATTATCGGCATCTTCGCCTACATCGTTCTTCGCTTCGAACTGTCCTTCGCCTTCGGTGCCATCATCGCCGTCTTGCACGACATTCTGATCGCTGTCGGTGTCGTGGTTTTGCTTGGACAACAACTCTCTCAAATCCACGTCGCAGCCATCCTCACCATCGCCGGCTATTCGATCAATGACACGATCATCGTCTTCGACAGGATTCGGGAAACGGTTCTCATTCGCTCCGGCGAAGTCAGCGAAGTGATGAACGATGCCATCAATCAAACCCTTTCACGCACCATCCTAACCTCATCAACCGTGCTATTGACCGTCATCGTTCTGGCTTTCTTCGGCGGAGCGGCCCTGCGCGATTTCTCAATAACCATATTGGTCGGGCTCATTATCGGAACCTACTCCTCCATCTTTGTCGCTTCACCTATCGCTCTCTGGTGGTCACAACGCAAAGGCGGAAACCTCCGCAAGGATGTTCTCGCAACAACCCTTGCCAACGAAGGCATCAAAGCCGATTGAGGTTGAGATAAGAAATCCCAAAGTTCAATCCAGCGCGATGCACCCGGGGTGCATCGCGCTTTTTTTCAGTCCAACCGGACGCTGACTTCGGGCTCTCTTCTCCTGATTCGCCGCCTGAGAAGTTTCAAAAATGGGGTGGCCGTTTTGGCCAGAGATCTTTGGCGACTGATCCAGCTTACTCAGCTGCGCTTGGCGCTTGGCCGCCCGCGGGACGCTTGTCGAATTTCTTCCGTTCTTCCCGATGCTCAGGATGAAAACCCGGACCCTTCGGGCGATCCTCAGCAGTGATCTGTCCATCTGAATTCGTATCCATCCGGGCAAAAATTTGCTTTCGCTTCTCCTCGGGCAGTTGGCTGAAAAACTTGCCTTGGCTGAATTCCTCAAAATTCAAGCCACCGCTCTTGTCCATATCAAGATCGCGTAATTCACGCATCTTTCTGTTATGCGTCTCCTGTCTCATTTTCCGGATTTCCTCAGCGGTGACTTTCCCGTCTCCATCCAGATCAATCCGGGCAAAGAACTTGTCACGCTGCTGCTGGGGCATACTTGCCAGCCGTGGTGCGGCAAAAAATTCTTCCGGGGTGATCACCCCATCACGGTTTTTGTCCATCATTCCGAACATGTCTTGATGTCCCTCGGGACGGCGGCGAGTCTCCCCGTCTTTTTCTCCGTCTTTTCGCCTGTCATCCGGACGCTTTTCCAACCTCGGTATGGCGGGTTTTTCTCGCGATGACTCCTCCGCTTGCAATTGGAACGGCAAAATGCATGCATAAACACCGAATAGAACTTGAAGCTTCATTGAAAAATAACGTTTAATATTTGGAAATTTGCCGCGAAGATACGTCAACGTTTTATTCAACAGTCCATTTACCAAAAAGTTTCGCCCCAATCTCCCATTCCGCCTAAAATGCACATTACCGATATCCTAAGCGCCAAATCACCCTCTCTATCCTTTGAGTTCTTCCCCCCGCGTGCAGCCGCCGCATGGGAAGAGCTTTATGAGACGATTCAAAACCTCGAAACCCTATCGCCTTCCTTTGTATCCGTGACCTATGGCGCAGGCGGCAGCACCCGCGAACTCACTCATGATCTGGTGCTCCGTATCAAGCAGACCACCAACATACCTCCGGTACCCCACCTCACCTGTGTCGGACACACGAAATCTGAAATTGATGCCATCCTCACCCGTTACGCCGAGGCGGGGGTTTCAAACATTCTCGCCCTGCGCGGCGATCCGCCAAAAGACCAGGCCAACTACGATTGGTCACAGGGTGATTTCCGCCACGCCGCCGATCTGGTCGCCCATATTAAAAAGTTCAATGACTCCTCCAGGCATCCGGATCACCGAGGATTCGGCATTGGGGTCGCCGGGTTTCCGGAAGGACATCCCGCCACACCGAACCGTGTTGATGAACTCGATCACATGAAAGCCAAGGTCGATTCGGGCGCGGACTACATCTGCACCCAGCTGTTTTTCGACAACCATGATTTCTTCGATTACCGGGACCGCTGCCAACTCGCGGGCATCCATATCCCCATGATCGCCGGCATCATGCCGGTCACCTCACTTTCCAGCATGAAACGCATGGCTGAACTTGCCGCCGGAGCGCGTTATCCCGCAAAACTCATCAAGGCGCTCGATCGGGCGAATTCAAATCCCGAAGCCGTCGAACGCGCAGGCATCCACTATGCCGCCCAACAATGCGCCGAGCTGCTCGATCACTCCATCGCCGGAATCCATTTCTATACACTCAACAAATCCCACGCGACCCGACAGATCTATGCGTCTTTGGGACTCCATGAGGCGAACAAGCCATAGGCTTATTGCCCCTTGAACGCTCGCCCGTCGCCGGTCTGCCAGGCGGTTTTCACACTCTGATAAAGCGCACCCAGCTGTGCTTCGGTCAGCAACCGATATTCAATCGACTTGGAATGGGTGGTTAACGGATATTTTTTTTGAACCATATCCTGCGCACTGCTGCCATGGTCACCCGCCGTCTTGTTGGCGATTTCCATGGCCCGCGCTGCGAGATTGGCAGCCCCTGAGCTAGGCCCCGCGGTGGTGACTGGCGAGATGAAATAAAACCGAGCAAGCGACTGTCCTTCCGTATCAACCGTCACTTCATCCACAATCACCGCCCCATCCAATACATACTTGTGTCTACTCACCGATGTGATCCTCGACAAAGCCACCACATAATTTCCACCCGCCAGGTTAGCCTCCCAGTAGCCTCTCTTCCCACGCTGGTCATTCGATTGATTTTCCGCCTGCGCAGGGTCATTCTGATTGTTCGACTGCGAGTGACCCATCCCGCACAACATCATGAGCGAGGAAATGACCAAAATCGGGAGTTTCATCATGCCTCTTGGATACATCTCCTTCCCATGCTTGACCAGCCCGTAAAATACTTTGCAAAAGTTAATGATTGATCGGGAAGTCTTTTTCAATCAACCTGTCTTACATGGTTCGTTACCGCCCCAATGTTGCGGCACTCATGGTTGATGCAAATGGCAATCTTCTCATTTGTGAGCGTTCCAACATACGGGGCGCATGGCAATTCCCCCAAGGAGGGGTGGATTCAGGTGAAGAAATCGAACAGGCGCTCTTCCGCGAAATCCGCGAGGAAATCGGACTGTCCAGAGAGCATTACGAAATCCTCCGACACAAAGACGGCTATCGGTATCTCTATCCTGAGGATGTCCGCTCCAAAAAAATTCAAAAACATGGAAATCACGGTCAGGAACAAACCTATTTCCTCTGCAAGCTCAGACCCGATGCCCCGGAGATCAATGTGAATCAATCACCTCGGGAATTCCGATCTTACCGCTGGATCCAACCCAATGAATTCGATCTCGATTGGCTTCCTCCTTTCAAACACGATGTCTACCGTGCGGTGATGAAAGATTTCTTCAACGTCGATCTCGATTGAGTCCATCCGGCAAATTTGATCAGGCACCCAGCTTCGCCGGATAATCACCTCTTGAGATGAGATCTGCAATCGATTGCACCACGTAGGGTTTGTCCTCTGGAAAAGTCACACCAAACCAGGTCGCGCTGGTCTCGATCACCTCACAGCGGGTTTTTTTCTTGCGGATCAAAGTATCCACCACCGTCGGAATATAGAATTCACTCGTCTCCTTATGACCCTGCTCCGCGAGAAAATTTACGAATTCCGCTTCAAGGTCGGTCATGAAGTTCTGAGGAAACGCCCAAAAATTCATTGATGCGGGTGCTTTCGGGTCGAGCGCGCGGCTTTCGCCATTTAGGCCTGTTCCGGAAATCGCACCTGATTCATCGCGGGTAATCTTCACCACCTCCTCAACCGAGATCAGCATGTGTTCCGGACTCACCTCGCAAATGCCACGATTCACACAACCATGCTCCGAAAGCGTGTTCTCAAGTGGATAAGCAACCAGTCCGCAAAGGGCGTCATCCGTTCTTTTCAAAAAACGACTCGCTTGCAGATACGCATCGCTACCGTAAAAGTCATCCGCATTGATCACGGCGAACGGCCCGTCCACAAGGTCCCTGGCGGCACGGATCGCATGAGTGGTTCCCCATGGCTTGACACGTCCCGCAGGGGGAACGAAAGGCACGGGTAAATCATCGAGGCGCTGATACGCATATTCCACTTGGACAAGTTTCGCAAAACGTTCTCCGATTCCTGATTTGAAGGCATCCGCAAAATCCTCGCGAATCACAAAAATGACCCGGTTGAACCCCGCCTGGATCGCATCATAGACCGAGTAATCCAGAACCGTCTCACCATTCGGTCCCATGGGATCGAGTTGTTTCAATCCGCCGTAACGGCTTCCCATACCTGCAGCTAAAACGATCAATGAAGGCATGTAGAAAAGATTAATCAGCGGTTGAATCCATGTCGAACCAAACTGTTCGGAAATTCCGAGCCCCCAATAAAAAACGGGATGACCTCATGGCCATCCCGTTTTCAAAAAATCCACGAACAGAAAACGATCAGTATTCGTAGCTCATATAGAAGTTGAACTGACCGCCTTTGTCAGCTGCCGAGTCAGGAGAACTCATTGGGAACGCGTAGTCCAGAGCGATGGGAACAGGGCTGATGGGAAGTTGGATACGGATACCGAAGCCCGCATCACTGTAGAGGTCCTGCGGAGCCATATCCCATGAGCCTGAGTTGACAAAACCCATATCGTAGAAGGCCGCGGCGCGGACGGTCTCGATGATGGGAACCGTGTATTCGGTATTGAGAAATGCCAGAGACTGGCCGCCGAGGACTTCACCCGATGCACCGTCACGAGGACCGCCAATGTCGCGGAATTCAAATCCACGCAGGGTTCTACCACCGCCAAGGAACATACGCTCGAAAATCTGCACATCGCCGTTGATCGCATCCACGAAGGCGACTTCTCCATTGAGCGAGAGGATGGTATCCCATTTCAAATTCCAATACTTCGAGGCTTGGGTTGAAAACGTCATCGTCTCGACATCCCCGCCTAGACCCGCGAGTGCAAGCGAGACATCCAGTTTCTCTCCGCTACGAGTTGTGATCACGCTGTCACGGCTGTCATAAAGATAGCTGAGCGTCAGAGCGCTGCGAACAAAGTCTCCGTCCTCGGCAAGAAACTCAGGGCTGGCACCAGAGTCCACATCAACGGTGATGGTCTCAAGAGAGTATGCGAGTTTGACCGAGGATTTCTCAGTGATGGGTTTTTTAAGGAAGATCGAAGCACCGGCATTGGTCTGCTCGTAAACATCGCTGAAGTAGGATGATTGACGATAGAAAAGCTCGCCACCCAGTGAAAGCTTGCGATCCATGAACCATGGCTCAACGAGTGAAACGCTGAATTCGCTGCGCTCCGAACCCGCACGCAGGCTCATTCCAAAACGCTGGCCGCCACCGGTGAAGTTCCATGGGTTGGTGATATCGAAGTTGGTCTGCTCAAGCGTGAGGAAACCGACCACGTTATCAATCGAACTGAATCCAACTCCGACACCGACAGAACCCGTGTTGCGCTCTTCGACGAGGATATCGATGTCGCGGTAACCGTTCCCGCCCGGCGAGCCGTTGGCTTGCACATCGCTGAAGTATTGGAGGTTTTGGAGACGGGACTTGGTCGTCTCAAGTTCAACGGTGTTGAACCAGTCACCCGGATTCAACGGAACCTCACGCCGAATCACTTTATCCTTGGTCTTCGAGTTGCCTTGGATGTTCACGCGTCCCACACGGTAACGGGAGCCTTCCGTGATCTGGTATTTGATCGAGACCTGATTCGGGCCCGCATCCTTGATATCCGGGGAGACAACCGCATCAGCATAACCGCGTGAGCCATAAAAGCTGCGGATCGTCTTGATATCTTCACGCATTTTCTTGGAGGAGTAGGCATCTCCTCCATTCAAGGTCATCGATGGATAAAGTTCTTCCGATTTGAAAATGGTCATGGGGCCGAAACTGATGCCCGCAACCGTGTACTTTTCGCCTTCCGAAATCGGAATCACCAGGTCCACACGACCGTCCTTCACGGGATCCCGGCGTATGCCGGTGCTGCTGGCACGGAGATAACCGTTGCTGCGATAATAATCCAAAACCGCATCGAGATCATCGTCCAATGCGGTCGATTCAAACCGCCCGGACTTGGTGAGCCATGAGAACCAACCTTTTTCTTTGGTTTTCATCTCCTTTTTCAATTCTGCGGTGGTGAAAACGCTGTTACCCTCGAAACGGATCTTGCGAACCTCGTTTTTGGAACCTTCATCAATCACGAAAATCAAATCCGAGAGCCCCTCCTGCCCGGTTGACTGCGTGCGATGGGAAATCGAAACATCCGGATATCCGTATCCTTGGTAATACTTCTCAAGATTCCGGCGCGCCTCGAGAATCTCCGCATCACTCATGGTTCCACCGGATTTCAACTTGGTCTCCTTCGCAAGCTTCTGATCGGTGAAAATGGTATTTCCCACAAAACCGACTCCGTTGATTGCGGGACGCGTTTGAATCTCGGCGATCACGCGAACGCCTTCTCCGGCAGCTTCGGCAAGGAACTTCACGTTATCGATCAGGCCGGATTCAAAAAGGGTTTTGATGTCATTGTCCAGGTTCTCGGCACGATAGACCGATCCTGATTTTGTAACCATCAGGTTGCGCAATCTGGCTTCATCCACGGTTTTGGATCCAATGTATCGGATGGAAACGTCGCTGATGTTTTTCCCCTCGAAATCCTGAGCCAGGGAGATTCCTGAACCGAAAGCCAGGATCATGAAAGTCATCAGGGAAAACCGGTTTGCAAACGATTTGGCTCCGGATAGAAGGAATGTGTTCAAGGTCATAATGGTTGGGATGTCTCGACAAAGGGTCTACAGTCCCCGCATCCAGTCAAGGTCAATAGCGCTTTCAACCGAAAGAGTTTGACCGGCTTGACCGGAAAATTGACCACCCAAGCCAGATGCACCCGAGCAAGCGTTGATCGCAGAACCGCCCGGGTGGCCATCACTTCATCGCACGATAGGTCTGGATCATTTCCAGAAACGCCGGCAGATAAGTCCCCGCTTTGCCTTCACCGATACCCGGAATTTCCAGAGCCTGTTCGATGTCGGTCGGCATGTATTTCGTGAGTGATTCCAGAACTTTATTGGAAAAAACGACATAGGGTGGCACCCCTGCCCGCTTGGAAATCCGGGAACGGAGATCTTTCAACATCGAGAATAACCGGGGATCGAAATCCTTTTCCAAAAGCCCCTGCGGCCTTGCGACCTCATCCGGCCAGCGCAACTGGTATTCTACCTCGCCTTTCATCACCAAATCGCCCTTCTCGGACAGCGTCATGAGCGGATACTCACCTGTCTGGGTGATGACCAAACCCTCTTCCGCAAGCGAGCGGAACAGGGCGTTCAAATAACCCGTGGTCTGATCCGCCAAAATCCCGTATGTCGTAAGCTGATCAAGACGGTTGTTGAGAATATCCTGTGATTTGCTCCCCGATAACATCTGGATGATGCGCCCTCTCCCGTAGCGACCCTGCCATCCCGAGCTGTGACGTTGCGACATCCGCGCAACGCCTGCCAGTGCCTTTTGAACCAGCAGTTTTTCCTCTGTCGTCGGATGACGGAAATCTCCGGCATTGCGCTCCCGGCACACATCGCAGTTTCCGCATGTTTCCGCATTCTGTTCACCGAAGTAATTCAAAATCCATTGCTGACGGCATGTTCGGGCATAGCATAGCTCAACCATCGCTTTGAGCTTCTCGCGATCCCGCGCGTCTTTTTTCTCCATCGCATCCTCATCGAGCTCGATATTTCTCGTCAACAAATCAGGTTGTAACAACCGCGTGCCACGCATCCGTTTTCCTTGGACATCGAAACGCTCGATGAATCTTCCGCGTGCCAGCACCGTCAACGCGCTCCCGACCGCCATCGAGTTTTTCACATCCGCATGATCCGCCATTTCTTCAAGCGTGCGGAACACTTCGTGATTACGGTCCGCCTCGTTCAGCAGGTATTGATACAACTGCCGCACGGTCGCGGCCGATGGATTCGCACCATCGATGAAAAACTCCTGCGTCCGCGTGTCGGCGTAATTGAATAACAACTCGCACACCGCGGCCTCCCCGTCTCGACCCGCACGACCCGCTTCCTGATAGTAAGCCTCCACACTGCCGGGAATTTCATAATGGATCACGAAACGCACGTCGCCCCGATCGATCCCCATTCCGAAGGCGTTTGTCGCCACCGCAATATCGACTTTTTTTGAAATGAAAATTTCCTGAGCCTTGACCCGCTCCTGATCCGACATCCCACCGTGATAGGAAACGCAGTTCACTCCCCAGCTGGCCAGGGTTTCCGAAACGAGTTCCACCTTTTTCCGCGTCGCACAGTAGATGATTCCGGTCTTGTGCGCGGAAATGATGGCCTTGATCCGCTCATCCTTCTGCGCCGTCTTATCCACCGCTGTGATGGCGAGTGAGAGATTCGGACGGGAGAACCCACTGACTCGCTCAAACGGTTCCCGCAGCCCCAATACCGTCAAAATATCCTTTCGAACCACAGGCGTTGCGGTCGCGGTCAGCGCCACGCATTGCGGTCTGCCGATTTTTTCCAACGCCTTGCCGAGCCTCATGTAATCCGGCCGGAAATCATGTCCCCATTGGGAAAGGCAATGCGCCTCATCGATCGCGAACAAGGAAATCTCCACGCCTTCCAACGCACGTAAAAAACTCTCCGCGCGGAAGCGCTCCGGGGCCACATAGACCAGTTTGAATTGCCCGCGCCTCATTCCATCCAACCGCTCCTTTTGCTCCGGCCATGAAAGGGTCGAGTTGATCAGGGTCGCGCCAATGCCTCTTGCCACCAGCGCATCCACCTGATCTTTCATCAACGCGATCAAGGGTGAAATCACCAAAGTCACCCCCGGAAAACAAAGCGCGGGAATTTGAAAACAAAGCGACTTCCCACCACCCGTTGGCATCACCACCAAACCGTCTCGTCCGGATACAATCTCCGAGATCACCTCCTCCTGCCCGTCGAGGAATTTGGAAAAACCAAAATGCTCCTTCAAAGCCGCTCCCGGCGTCTTCAATAACGCTTTTTCTGAAATTTTCTCCGTCACGCGCAAAAACATACATCAAATGAACACCCATGACAACAACGCAGCCGAATTTTTCAATTCCATGGCGGCGCCCGTCGGACGGCGTGATCTCAATCCGGAAAGGATGACGGATTCCATCCCGGGATGCGGGGTATCCTTCAACGCTCAACCCTTGCCGGTTGATTTCGCGCTTTGAAGCCTCAATCCCCGCTTTTCAGCACCTTGATGAAGGCATCCTGGGGAATGTTCACCTTGCCGAACATCTTCATCTTCTTTTTACCCTCTTTCTGCTTCTCCAGGAGTTTGCGCTTACGGGAAATATCACCGCCGTAACATTTTGCGGTGACGTTTTTCCGCATCGCGGAGATCGATTCGCGGGCGACGATTTTTCCGCCAACCGCAGCTTGGATCGCGACGACGAAAAGGTGTGATGGAATGACCTCTTTCAAACGCTCCGCGAGTTTTCGGCCGTAGCCCTCGGCCTTGTCGCGGTGCACAATCGTGGAAAACGCCTCCACCGGATCCCCGGCGATGAGCATGTCCATTTTGACCATTTTCGCTGCGCGGTATCCTGCGTGTTCGTAATCCATCGATCCGTAACCTTTGGTCTGGGATTTCAGGCGATCGTTGAAATCGACGAGAATTTCCGAAAGAGGAAGCACACAGGAGAGCATGACACGCATGTCATCGATGGTTTCGGTGTTTGTCACTTCACCACGTTTTTCGAGCACAAGCTGCATCATGTCACCGATATATTCCCCGGGAACCATGATGTAGACATTCACGATGGGCTCGCGAATTTCCTGAATGACCTGGGTTTCAGGAAACAAGGTCGGGTTATCGACGATCACATGGGAGCCATCGGTGAGGTCCACGTGATAAATCACCGATGGATAAGTCGAGATCACATCCATATCGAATTCGCGGCGCAGCCGTTCCTGAATGATTTCCATGTGCAACAGGCCGAGGAACCCACAGCGGAAACCAAAACCCAATGCCGTCGAGCTTTCCTGGGAAAAGGTGAATGCCGGATCATTGATCTGGAGCTTGCCCATCGCCATTTTCAAAGCCTCATAGTCCGATGAATCCACCGGATAGATTCCCGAGAAGACCATGGGCTGAATTTCCTTGTAACCCGGCAAGGCCTCCGGGCAGGGGTGGGTCGCATCGGTCATGGTATCGCCGATCTTCACTTCGCTGGCGGATTTCATGTTCGCGATCACATAACCCACATCGCCCGGCTGCAGGATGTCCCGGGCACTCATTTTCGGAGTGAACACGCCGACCTCCTTGATCTCGTAAGTTTTATCGGTCGCGAAAAGCTTGACCCGCTGGCCACGCTTGATCGTTCCCGAAAACACCCGCACATAGGAAACCACGCCACGATAGGTGTCGTAGATCGAATCGAAAACGGTGGCGCGCAGAAGTTTGTCGGGGTTTTCCACAGGAGCGGGAACGCGCGCCACGATGGCCTCAAGGATTTCCTCAATGCCGATTCCGGCTTTCGCGGATGCGGGGATACACTCCTCGGCGGGAATGCAAAGGATATCCTCGAGCTGCTTTTTGCACTTCGGCACATCCGCCGCCGGGAGATCGATTTTGTTCAAAACCGGAATGATTTTGAGATTCTGCTGCTCCGCAAGGTGCAGGTTCGCCACCGTTTGCGCTTCCACTCCCTGAGCCGCATCCACCATCAGGATCGCACCCTCACAGGCTGCAAGCGCGCGCGAAACCTCATAGGAGAAATCCACGTGACCCGGTGTATCGAGCAGATTGAGTTTGTAGGTTTTCCCATCCTTGGCCTTGTATTCCATCGCCACCGGATGGGATTTGATGGTGATTCCCTTTTCCCGCTCCAAGTCCATGGAATCAAGTTGCTGGGCGGAGCTTTCACGCATCGTTACCGTGCTGGTCATTTCCATCAAAC
The DNA here is from genome assembly GCA_044358435.1 of Luteolibacter sp. Classification (GTDB taxonomy): domain Bacteria; phylum Verrucomicrobiota; class Verrucomicrobiia; order Verrucomicrobiales; family Akkermansiaceae; genus Luteolibacter. Next base: position 3,758 of record JBIKNX010000046.1, on the reverse strand, counting down.
GATCGGAAAGCGTCGTTTTCCCATGATCAATATGGGCAATAATGGAAAAATTTCGGGTCAGTTCGACAGACATGGAAGGTAAAATCTTGATCGCGGGGTTTTGGATTCTTCCGGAAAACCCCGCACGCGCGGGATGGATTGCACGAAACCGGAGGAATTACAGCAAAAAACCACTTCCAAGTTTCAAATTTCCCGGACCGCGTGACTCCACTTGCCCCGTCTCGTCGGGGGTCGCGCACCACATAAAATCTCAAGCCTCCCTCGCCATCAGCTCCGCCTCTTCCTCATGGGAATGGATCTGCAAGGTCACTTGCACACCCTCTTTCTCGGCAGCAGCCTTTAAAACACTGCGAATCGCGGAGGCTGTGAACCCGTTTCGCCCGATCAGCATCGCCACATCCTCCCGACTCAGCACCAGCTTGAATCTCAGGCGCTTCGGCCCGAGTTCAGCCACCTTCAACTGAGCCTGCTCCGGCTTGTCAATGAGCTTTACAGCCACAAACTGCAGGAAATTCTTTAATCGATCGGTAACCGCTTGCATGGAACCATTGTGACCCAACTTCGCCCGCACCGCAAGACCAGAGAAGAAATTGTGTTGAAAACAGAAGACCGAGAGACAGCCAAACTTCGCATTTTCACTCTTCACCAATCACTCTTCAGCATACACCCTTCCCCAGTATGTCCATCACCCTGACCCATCCGTCCGGAATCACCGCCACCGTCCACCCTCTCGGCGCGACCCTGCGCAGCCTGTGTGTGCCGGATCGCCAGGGTCGGTTGGAAAACATTCTCGTTGGTTTCGAAAATGAAAAGGATTGGCTGGAGAACGATCCTCATTTCGGCTGCACGATCGGACGATACGCAAACCGCATCGCCAATGGGCAATTCAATCTCAGCGGCACCGTCCATCAGTTGTCCAAAAACCAAGGCGGGCATCATCTGCACGGCGGATTTGAAAATTTCAGCAAGGCCGTTTGGGAAACCGAAATCCTTTCCGATCACGCCGTTCGCTTTTCTTATCATTCCCCAGCGGGCGAAGAAGGATTTCCCGGCAACCTCGATGTCGCGGTCGATTACATGCTTGGAGAAAATTCCATAACTTGGAAGGCAACCGCCACCACCGATCGAGCTACGCCCGTCAATCTCACTTGCCATCCCTATTTCAATCTCACCGGCAACCCCGAGAAATCCATCCTGCTGCACGAGCTACAAATTCATGCGGAAAAATTTCTTCCGACAGACCCCACCCTGATTCCCACAGGAGAACTCCGATCCGTTGATGAAACGGGCTTCGATTTCAGATCGCCAAGATCCATAGGAAAAAACCTCAAGACCGCAGGCATCAGTTTCGACCATACCTTTACTCTCGATCCAAGCCATGATCAACCGAACGCCGGTTGTCATGATCCTGCATCCGGGCGTGTCATGAAAGTTTTTACCAACCAACCCGGACTCCAGCTATATCTCGCATCGCCTTTCGGGAATGAAAATTCGGCATTCTGCCTGGAGCCTCAAAAATTTCCCGATTCTCCTAACAAGCTGCATTTTCCCAACACCATCCTGCACCCGGGAGAAGTTTACGAAAATTTTATGACTCTTCGTTTCATATGAAACGCTTGCCAAAATTCTCTAAAACACCAATTTCGCTGCAGCCAATGCCGCATGGATTTTGAAATCCACCAACAAGCCATCGGTTTGTTGTTCGGCTAGAAACTGACGGAGTTCCACAAGAGGAATTTTGTAAACGGTGATATCCTCGCCGGCATTGCCGCCCCCTTCAGTTTCCTGAACCAGTTGAGTGGCATGATAGAGATGCGTGATTTCCGGAGTCATCCCTGCGGAAGTCGGCGATGAAATCAAAAGCTCGATCCGTCCCGCCCGGTAACCCGTCTCTTCAAGCAACTCCCGTCCCGCTGTTTCCGCCAAACTCTCGCCCTCAAATTCGGGCTCATCGCCCACCAGACCCGCCGGAATTTCGATGACTCTTTGCCCCATCGGAATTCGAAATTGCTCGACCAACAGAATCTCATTCTGATCCGTGATCGCGAGAATCCCGACGCAAGCGGCCGAGTTGGGTCGGCGCGCATAATCCCAATGCCCCTTACGATAAAGGCCCAGCCATTGGCTTTCATAGAGCGTGATTTCATCGGACATGCATGCAGAATGAGCATTCACGCGGCAGCGTCAAAAACTAAAAATTTCCGCGCGCGTAAGGGAATAGATCGCAAAAAATCCTGTTAATTCGTGAGATTCGCCGAATTCGCGGCTAAAATTTCCCCATCACGCTGGGCAAAAACCAACCCATCAGGATCCCACTTTTGGGAAAGAAAGGTTGGCTTGATGCGGTAAATGGGATTACTAACCGCTTCCGCCGCACCGGATCTCATGGATCGCCACGACTTCGACATTCCCATCACTTTCAAACATCGCGTGATTTTCACTCGTGACGCGTTTGCTGCGGAAAATTCAGGACTCGCCGATGTGCTTTCCGAGGGAGGTGGACGCAGAGTGTTGGTTTTCCTTGAAGACACGGTGGCTACGGCTTGGAAAGCCCTACCGGACCAAATCCTCGCCTACTTTGATAAACTCGATCTGGAATGCCGCGGAGTCAGGATATTCGCAGGGGGTGAGGCCTGCAAAGCGGATGAGAATCTCATCCACGACGTTTGGAGAGAAATCGATAACGGTCACATCGATCGCCACTCCTACGTGCTCGTTATTGGCGGTGGTGCGTTTTTGGATGCGGTCGGCTACGCGGTTTCGACCGCTCACCGCGGCGTGCGTCTCGTTCGTTTCCCAACCACCACTCTCTCGCAAGATGACAGTGGAGTGGGCGTGAAAAACGCCATCAATGCCTTCGCTAAAAAAAACTGGATCGGTTCTTTTTCGGTCCCTTTTGCGGTAATCAACGACTTCAAACTCCTCGAAAGCCAGGATCCGGAATCCAGTATCGCCGGTCTGATCGAAGCCGTGAAAGTCGCGCTGGTAAAAGACGGAGGGTTTTTCAAATGGATCGAAGCAAACGTTACCGCGCTCGCAAAATTGGAACGCGAAACTTTTGAAGAATGCGTCAAACGCTCCGCCCTGCTGCACGCCCGCCATATCGCGTTTGGCGGGGATCCTTTCGAGACCGGTTCCAGCAGGCCTCTCGACTTCGGCCACTGGGCCGCCCACAAAATGGAGGCGCTCACCAACTACCAACTCTCCCACGCGGAAGCGGTGGCGGTCGGCCTCGCACTCGATACGGTTTACTCAGAGAAAATCGGCTTCCTCAAAACCGAACACGCCGACCGTATCCTGAAAGTCCTCCAACAACTCGGACTCAAAACCTATCATCCCGCTCTCGACTGGACCGATGCGAGAGGCAACCGCCGCGTCCTCGCCGGTCTCGATGAATTCCGCGAACACCTTGGCGGAGAACTCACGGTTCTACTCCTCTCAGATCTGGGGAAAGGTGTGGATGTCCACGAATTCGATACCGCCTTGCTCGAAAAAAGCATCGAGCAACTTAGGGAAATGTGGGAGTTGGCGGATTTTTCATCGTAACTGTAATGTCTCTGCGCTGGCCGCGCATCCGACCTAGTAACCCTCTTTAAGGAGCCGCAGGCACTTCCAACTCTCTTGATAACAGAGCCGCAGAGGGCAATTTCAAGCTATCTTCAATCCTAAAGAGGAAAATGGAAATCTGGTCATCACGGGCTAAGTATTGTAACTACGGGGAATGGATGCCTCAAAGTCGCCGATTTCTCTTCACCCAA
>JBIKNX010000045.1:0-15203 GCA_044358435.1 Luteolibacter sp. | reverse complement strand
CCAAGCGAGCCAGCAGGTGGCGTGACGGGAGCGGGCTTTGCATCCCAAAACTCCGTTTGCTGATTCCAATCGCCCCACCCCACGCCCCCAAAATCCCCCCTTCCCGCTCCGGCAATCCCTTTGGTTGTAAGGAGAGGGTGTATTTTGTCTGTCACTTTGAATAAGAGGCTGAAATACCTTACGCTTCGATCCACTTCTTGATGGAGATTGCATCGCCCTGTTCAAGAAAGGGATCTCGGATGATAACTATAAAACCCCTCTCTTCGAGATGCCTTAAGGCCCATGCGACGCTCTCGCGATTGAAGTGCCTATTAGCTAAATTGGAAATAAGCGATCCTCTCGCAACGTGGTAGCCGTTGTCGTCACGCACCGAGGTTTCCTCGTATGCGCGATTGAGTGTGCCAATCACCCCACCTAGTGCTTTTTCGTTCTCCGTAGTCTTCATTGGATTAATCCGTCGTTAATGTTCCACACCTCAACGGCCTGTTGTCCGTCAATCCTGTATACCCTTTTTATGGGGATGTCTTTTTCGACTAAGACTTGAGTAGCCCCACCAGGAGGCGGGTTGTAGTCACGAGTTAGGGGCTCAAATATCCCGTCCGGATCATTGTCTCCCAAGCCTTTTGGAACTCTGACCGAATCCTTTACATCAACAACGTCATACTCGAATCTATATGTTGCATTGTTACCAAACTCTTGAACTTGAAGCCTCGTAGAGGCAGTGCCGCTTTGCTCGAACTTGTCAAATGATGAATACGTCGAGCCACGATTGGGGTTCTTTGTGTAAATGCCGTTACCATTAACCATTCTATCAAAGTTAGCCTGATCGTGATAGATATAGGCGCGTTCATAAACCGTCTCCACATCCTTGAACCAGAACTTCGCATCGGGATCCGCATCGACCCGCACCTTGTAGTCCTCCAGGCTCTTCGCCAAGGCTTTCGCGCCCTTCACTTGCTGGGCGTCGAGGTTTGATCCAAAGCTGGCGAGGTTGGTATCGAAGAGGTCGGTGAGGTCTCGCACTCTTTCCTTTAGCGCAACTCCGTTACCGATCGCGCCGTCCTTGATCAGCCGCTTATAGACATTCGCGAAACCGATCAATGCGTCCTCACTGAGGGCGTCTGCTTTTTTGAGAGTGGTTGCCAGTTGCGCGGCGCGGCCCTGGAACTGCATCACGTGACTGCGGAAATAGAAGTCCTGCGTATCGAGTGCTTTGAACGCATCCTTGTCGCCAAGCTCTTTGAGGAGCTTTTCCATGGTGAGGTTATCAAGATCTTCGAATGCTTCACCTGCGGCCCGCTGGGCATTGAAGAAGCTGTTGTCGTAACCCGCCGTGCCGGGACGGCGGTGGCTGCCTTCCATGTTGGCAGCGATCCTCGCCAGATCGCTTTCGCTGTCCGCGAACTGCGACCAGTATTTTTGGGCAGATGTTTTTGTCCGGCGGGCGAGATTCCGGGCAGCGTTCAGACCTTTGGCTGCCAGCTCCGCTGCGAGACCTCCCGCCTTGCTGGTGTTGACGATGACCTTGACGGTCTGCCCGATCTTCGAGACGGCACCCGCCCCCAGATAGATCATGAGTGCCTGTTCACTGACGAATCCCGTGGCGTAGCCGTTGATATGGGAGATCAGCCCAGCTTGGTCGGCGATGTTGTCGCCCTGATAATCCCACGGCAAGGCCTCCTTGGCGGAGTCCATCATGCTGTCGAGCATGTTTTTGCTGAGCTGCTTCCACTCGTCGAAGGAAAGGCCGAGCAGCGCCTTGAAGCCCTCATAGATAGAACGGCTTGTGTCGATAGGATGGATCAACAGGTTCTTTAGTTCGACAATTCCTTCCCAATCGCTCTTCAGTCCGCCCCAGATTCCTCTCAGGTAACCTGTTGCGTAGCCAACGGTTTGCTTGACAATGATTTCGCCTCCTTGCGCGACTTTACCAGCTACAATGCTCGTTTTTTTCTCTAGCTCTTCGAAGAGAGCCTCCATGCAGCGGGTGGTGAGGTTGCGCCACTCGAGGGGATCGAAGGGGCTGGACATTGCGGACATACGGGCAGCCATTAACGCAGGAGGTTCCGTCGTTTCGTCATCTGTAAAAACGTCATCGTATTCCGGGCCAGTGATGGCCTGAATCGCTTGGACGGGGATATCGCCGTTATTCGCGAAAGGCATTTCACCAAAGGCCCGGTCAAGCTCGTCGATCAAACCGGAAACCTCTGCAATTTCCGTCAGCTGGTAGTTGATAGCTGCAAGCTCCTCGCCTTCCTTGAAAAGTTTGATTTCAAAATCGTCGATCTGATCGACGGTCGTCATGAAGTGGAGCTTGCCGTCCTTCTTGTAGTAAATGACGTCCTGCTTCCATGATTTCTCTTCGAGAGCTTCAAGTGATTGGGCTGCTTCTTCCTCGCTGTTGAGGTAATCTTCCTCGTGGATGTAAGCTTCCTCCAATGAGGTTTCCCCGTAGGTCTGGCCGGTGTTTTTCCCGACGAACTGGACTCCGAAGTTATCAATTCCTCCGAAAATATTTTCGACCGTATCGAGATCGATGCTGCCCCGCACAAAGCGGTCGATGCTGTTTACCTCCACCGGCAGGAGGCCAACCATGACCGTGCTGGGCAGGTTGCCGTCGCCGATGTTGGTGGCGGACAAATCGATCTCGACGACGAGCGGCGCATCGCCGGGTGCGGTGAGCGGGATGCCAGTCTCGATATGTGCGGGGGAGAAGCCCTGGATTTCGGTGCCGTCGATGAGCGCCAGATCCCATTCACCATGACGGGAGTTTACGTCGATGTTGCCGGTCAAGGCATCCTTACCTGTCGGGCGGATTTCCCATTTCAGGATGTCGTTGAACTTGGATTCGACGCCCGTCCAATCGGGATATTCCTCACTCGCCAAGGCTACCAACAGGATGCGGGTTTCCCCGGCCGGGATCGTGATTGTGCGGCTACGGGTTTTTTCAACGGCTTCATCGAGATCGCCCGTGAGGATGAACCATTCCGCCTTCGGGGTATCGGATGGGTCGTTGGGGTCGGAGTTCTGGTCGTTCTCGCCGCCATCCGTAATACCATCGCCATCGCTGTCCGGGTTATTTGGATCGGTGCCAAGCGCCTGTTCCTCCAGGTTTGTGAGGCCGTCATTGTCGGGATCGAGATTGGCGTCGATGGGGTCGTTAGGATTAAGCCCGTATTGGATCTCCCAACCGTCTTTCAGCCCATCCGCATCCGTATCGGGGTTCAGGGGATGGGTAGCGAGCCCGTTTTGGGGACGGATTTCGTTGATATTGGAAAGCCCGTCTTGGTCGAAGTCGGCCGTCTCGAGCGTCTCGCCTGCTCCTGGCACCTGATCGGTGTAGCAGAGGCGATAGAAGCCTTTATTCCCGGTAGTTTGGACTTCTTGGCTGATCTCAGCGTCCGCTCCGGCTATGATCACTGGCATCCAGAGCCATTTTTCAAGATGCTTCGAGGGATCGGATACCTGTAGGAAATAGCTGCGTCCTTGGTGCCCATGCCAACGGAGAAGATTCGTGGCGGTGGAAGTCCGAAGGATTTCCGGTGCTTTCTGCCGAGGGAGTGATTGGCCACCGACAGGTAGGATCGCGCAGGAAATGATGCCGAGGATCCGGTGCGCCGCCTTCATGGTTTCGCTCCTTTCTCATCATGCCGGGTGATTTCGGAATCGGGTAATACCGCACTCTCCACTCGGATGTCGCACATTGGCTTACCGCTTTGTGTCGGGCCATGGGTTGTCGAACCGGCTTGAAATTCCGGCTCTTGAGTGCGCGCTTGCGCGGTCGCCGATCCTTGGAAAATCGGATCGGTTTTCTCCTGCGAGTGAGTCAGGGACGCAAAGGCCCGCATGACCTTAAAGGCCTCTAAAATTGATTTCATGGGGGGGGATGAAGTCCTCTCAGATGGGTGAGATCAAAGTGGACGGCCGATAATTCATGTCATGTGACATGCGACGGCAAGAAAATTTCTAACAAAAATAAAAATCTAACCGCAGATGAACGCAGATTGAAGAGTCATTAAACACTGCTTAATCCGGTAATTCCGATTAATCTGTATTCGGTATCTGTGTGAATCTGTCTTCATCTGCGGTTGAAATACTTTTCCCGCTTGGCTTGCATTACTTATCAGTCAGTCTCTTTAAAAAGTTCGCTAACGCTCACTTACCACAGCATTGACTACGCTCCGCTCCGTCCGTGCGGGGTGCGGTTTCGATGAAACCGTTTAGTGCTATGAAAAACTCCTTACGTCGTTTTTCCACAGCATTGACTACGCTCCGCTCCGTCCGTGCGGGGTGCGGTTTTCTCCTCCGAAAACCGATTAACCAATCGGTAAGTTCGCTAACGCTCACTTACCACAGCATTGACTACGCTCCGCTCCGTCCGTGCGGGGTGCGGTTTCGATGAAACCGTTTAGTGCTATGAAAAACTCCTTACGTCGTTTTTCCACAGCACTGTTTAAACTTCTTGCCGGAGCCGCAGGGGCATGGGGCGTTGCGGCCGGTGGTTTCGATGGCGAAGCTTGGTTTGCGTTTCGGGAGGTTGAGCTTGAGTTCGCCGCCGCCTGCCGAATCGACTTGTGAGGGATCGATGTTTTCCAAGCTGCCGCTGACCGCCATGTTGTTGCGGGTGATTTGCGTTTCGCTGCTTTGGAGTTGCTTTGGTTGGCTGTGAAGTTGTTTGAGGAAATCCGCAAGATTGGAAGCGGAACGGAAGAGGTTGCCGAGAGCCTCCTGCTTGATCGAATCCATCAATCTAACAAAAAGTGCGTAAGCCTCGTTTTTATATTCGATGAGCGGGTCTTTCTGGCCTTGGGCACGCAGGCTGACCCCTTCGCGAAGGGCGTCCATGCTGTAGAGATGCTCCTGCCATTGTTTGTCGATGGCGACGAGAACCATGCGGCGCTCTTCCTGATCGAGCACTTCGTAAGGCAGGTTGCGGACTTTGATCTCGTAGGTTTCTTTGACTTTGCTGACGAGGTATTCGGAAATCTGCTCGGGTGTTTTTTTCACATCGAGCTCTTCCATGGTCACGCTGATCGGCAATGTCGCGTTCACCCAACCGAGAAGTTCCTTGTGATCCGGCGCTTCATAATCACGATCCACCAGATACTCATTCACCTTCGCGGGAAGGGTTTCCTCAATGATTTCGGTCACGAGATCGCGGGGGGTTTCCGTGGAGAGGACTTCATTGCGATAGCCGTAAACCACTTCGCGCTGGCGGTTCATGACATCATCGAAATCAAGCACGCGTTTGCGCCAGGTGTAGTTGCGCTGTTCAACGCGTTTCTGAGCGGTTTCCACCGAGCGATTCAGCCAGGAATGTTCGAGCGCCTCGCCTTCTTTCATGCCGAAGCGTTCCATCATCGAGGTCATTCTCTCCGCGGCGGCGAAATTGCGCATGAGGTCGTCTTCGAAGGAAATGAAAAATTGCGAGCGACCCGGATCGCCTTGACGGGCGCAACGACCCCGGAGCTGGCGATCCACGCGGCGGGATTCATAGCGTTCCGTGCCGATGACAAACAAGCCGCCGACTTCCGCCACGCCCTTGCCGAGTTTGATGTCGGTTCCGCGTCCCGCCATGTTGGTGGAGACCGTGACCGCACCCGCTTGGCCGGCTTGGGAGATGATTTCCGCTTCCTGCTCGTGAAACTTCGCGTTGAGGACGGAGTGCGGTATTTTCGCGCGTTGCAACATCCGTGCGAGAGTTTGGGAAGCTTCGACCGAAGCCGTTCCGCAAAGCACCGGTTGGCCTTTTTCGTGGGCCTCCTTGATTTTCTCGATCACCGCATTGAATTTTTCACGGCGGGTTTTGAAAACCTGATCGTTTTCATCAACGCGTTGGTTGGGACGGTTTGTCGGGATCGGCAGCACATCGAGCCGGTAGATATCGTGAAACTCCGCGGCTTCGGTTTCCGCGGTTCCCGTCATGCCCGCGAGTTTTTCATAGAGACGGAAATAATTTTGGATCGTGATCGTCGCAAAGGTCTGGGTTTCCTTTTCGATGGCGACGCCCTCCTTGGCTTCAACCGCCTGATGGAGGCCATCCGACCAACGGCGACCCGGCATTTCACGTCCGGTATTGTCATCGACGATGATGACCTTGCCGTCCTTGACCACGTATTGGACATCTTTTTCGTAAACGCAGTAGGCCTTGAGGAGCTGGGAAATATTATGGATCTTTTCAGCCTGGGCATCCATCTTCTGCTGGGCTTTTTCCTTGGCTTCGATCTTTTGCGCCTCGGTCAACTCGGGATTGGTATCGATGTCGGCAAACAAGGTGCCGAGATCGGGAAGGGTGAAGGACTCCGGATCTTCCGGTGAAAGGAACTCGCGACCCATTTCCATGAGGTCGGCATCATTGCCTTTTTCATCGATGGTGAAATATAGTTCTTCCTTGATTTCGAAGAGGTCTTTTTTACGGGCGTCCTGGTGCAGGGAAAGCTCGGATTTCTCGATGAGGCGGCGGTTTTCCGGCTCTTCCATGAAACGCATCAGCATGCGGTTGCGCGGTTGGCCGAGTTTGATTTTGAAAAGCAGGCGTCCCGCACCCTCCATGTCACCCGCTTCGACGAGCTTCTTCGCCTGCGCGGCGAGGTCATTGCAAAGAGCCGTTTGTTTTTTCACAAGCGAGTCGATGAGCGGCTTGTATTTGTCAAACTGGTGGGAAGATTGGGCGGTGGGACCGGAAATGATGAGCGGCGTGCGGGCTTCATCGATCAGAATGGAATCGACCTCGTCAATGATGGCGAAGTAGTGACCGCGCTGGACTTGCTCGTCTTTGGCGGATGCCATGCCGTTGTCGCGAAGGTAATCGAAGCCGAACTCCGCGTTGGTTCCGTAAGTGATGTCGCAACTGTATTGCTCGCGTCGATCCCAGGGTGCCATTTGGTTTTGGATACAACCGACGGTCAGACCGAGATAACGGAACAACGAGCCCATCCAATCCGAGTCACGTTTCGCAAGGTAATCGTTGACCGTGATGACGTGCACGCCCAGTCCCGTGAGCGCGTTGAGGAAGACGGGAAGCGTGGCGACAAGGGTTTTACCTTCACCGGTTTGCATTTCGGCGATCATTCCGCGGTGCAGGGCGATGCCGCCGACGAGCTGCACATCGAAGTGCACCATCTGCCATTCGATCGGGTGATCGTTGACTTGGATTTCCTGTCCACACATGCGGCGGGCGCCGTTTTTCACCACGGCGTATGCTTCCGGCAGAATGGTTTCCAGATACTTTGCGCGGGCGCGCATGAACTCATGCTCGATGTCATGGAAAGCGCCTTTGGCTGCTTCAATGGCTTCCGGTGTTGCCGAGACCGAGGCGGGCAGAGAGGGAAATTCGCCGCGAAGAGCGTTGAGGCGTTGTTCCAAATCCTTGGCCGTGGCGGACAGCTCTTCCTCCGCCATGCGCTCGATCAGCGGCTTTGCCGGAATATTGAGCTCGTGATAACGGGCAAGATGCGCCTGCCATTTGGCGGTCATTTCACGGAGTTTTTCCTCCGGCTCCCGCTGCAGGGCCAGCTCGATTTCGTTAATGCGGGCGACGGTAGGCCGTATGCGACGTATCTCACGCATGTTTTTGCTACCACCGATTTTTTGGAGAATCCACTTGATCATGAGAAATTTGGCTATGCCCGCTGCGGGCTTGGATCTGGGTGGATACACTGTGCGGGGCAAGGAAGCAAGTGTTGGGATGCTCCGGGAAAATCGAATTTTCTTATCCCAAACTAGGGTTCATGGGTTAAATGGACAGGTGTTGTTCGATTCTCACAATCATTTGCAGAGCAGAAAGTTCGGATTGTCGGCCGGCGTGCTGATCGGGCAGATGCGCGATGTAGGCGTCACCGGCTGTGTCGTGAACTCCACGCGGGAGGGAGATTGGGAGGTGGTAAGGGCGCTTGCGCGGGATTTCCCCGGTTTTGTGCGGCCGGCTTACGGGGTGCATCCGTGGTTTGCGGACACTGTCGAAACGGGCTGGCAAGACCGGCTGCGAGAATTTCTCGCCAACGATCTCTCAGCCGGCGTGGGTGAGATCGGCGTGGATGGCTGGGTCAGCGCGCCGAGCATGGAAATTCAGCAAGACGTCTTTCGTGAGCAGATCCGGATCGCGGTCGGGCTGGACAGGCCGGTCACCATTCATTGCCTCAAAGCATGGGGAGAACTGTTTGATGAAATGGATCGGGCAGACGCCTGGCCAAAAAAATTTCTGATGCATTCATTTGGCGGCTCGATCGAGATCGCGCAGCGCCTGTTGAAACACGGCGCGTGGTTTTCTTTTTCCGGATATTTTCTGCAGAAACGCAAAGCCAAGGTGTTGGAAGTTTTCAAACACCTTCCAAAAGACCGTATTCTATTGGAGACCGATGCGCCGGACATGATGCCGCCATCCGACCTGGTGAAATTTCCGCTCAACGAGGGAGTCAATCATCCAGCGAATCTGCGTGCGATCGCGGAAGCCTTTGAAAAAGAAATGGGTGAAGGGACCCTTGAGCAGATGACTGAAAACAGCAAACGTTTTTGGGGGCGGTAAAAAGACGAAGCCATACATCATTTCCCTCCGCCGCAGAATTCGCATGACCCAGACGCTTCGCAGCTTTTCCGGCAAGGTCGTTCACAGGCACCGGTTGCCAGAACTCCCGAACCTGCCGTGCTCCATGAATCGGAAAGCGCGGTTGTTTTCCTGAAAATCACAAACCGCATGCGGCATCGATCGCCTGCAGCTCGTTTTCACTCAGCGGCGTGGCGGCGAGGCCGGCGAGAATATCCAAAATCTGTTCGTTGCGGCTCGCTCCGATCAGGGCGCTCGTCACAGTTTTGCGGCGCAACACCCAGCAAATCGCCATCTGCGCGAGACTCTGGCCTCTGGCGGCGGCGATGGCATTGAGCGCGCGGATCTTTGGCAGATGCTCGCGCACTCCCGCTTCTTGCAGGAAAGGACTGTTAGAACTGGCGGCACGTGAATCTGCGGGAATGGATTTCAGATATTTGTGGGTCAGCAAGCCCTGCGCGAGCGGAGAAAAAACAATCGCCCCGACGCCCGTTTCATCCAGTGCGTCCAACAGCCCGTCTTCGACCCAACGATCCAACATGCTGTAGCGCGGCTGATGAATCAGGCACGGGGTGCCGAGTTCGTCCAGGATCCGCACCGCTTCGCGAAACTCCTTCGGGCGATAATTCGAAAGCCCGACATACAGGGCCTTTCCCGAGCGCACGGCCGCATCAAGAGCGCCCATGGTTTCTTCGAGTGGAGTGTTCGGGTCCGGGCGGTGGCTGTAAAAAATATCCACATAGTCCAAGCCCATGCGTTTGAGGCTCTGGTTCAGGCTGGAGAGCAGATATTTTCGCGAGCCCCACTCGCCATAAGGGCCGTTCCACATGTGATAACCGGCTTTTGTCGAGATGACCAACTCATCGCGATAGGGATGGAAATCCTCTGCGAGAAGCTTCCCAAAAGCGCTCTCCGCCGATCCCGGAGGCGGGCCGTAGTTGTTCGCCAAATCAAAATGCGTGATCCCGTGATCAAAAGCGCAGCGCAACATGGATCGTCCGTTTTCAAAGTCATCGACACCGCCGAAGTTATGCCACAAGCCGAGAGAAACGGGCGGCAGTTTCAACCCACTTGATCCACAGCGGTTGTAATCTGTTTTCGAGTAACGATCTTCAGCGGCTTGGTAAGACATCTTTGCGAATGATGGAATATATGGCCTCCGGTGCAAGTCCTGATGGGAGATCATGCATCGCCGGAGATTTGTTTTTCGGTCGCGGACAGAATCCCAACGGGCCGGTCAAGGCTCGGGATCATGCGCACATGCGCCAGCCCTCATCATTCACGAGATCCTAACCGCATCCAGGGCGGGAGCTTCTGAATATCCGCATTCACGAGTGTGGCCAGGCAGTTGCCTTGGTGGTCGGTGCCCAAAAAAAGCAAATACGAGCCACGATCGCGCGCGCCACTCACCGCGCCGACGGCTTTGCCTTGGTGCTGAATTTGAAACCCCCCGCCCGTCCATTTCGGGAGATCGGTGACTTTTGAGAATTCGAGCTCGATGATTTCACGTGCGAATTGGAAACGGTTCGTTCCTGCCAACATCGAAACAGCCCTGAGAGTGAAGCCTTTCGATTCATAAGCCGGGACAGAGACGATACGAATGCGCGGAGGAAAGGGGTTACCATCCGTTTGCAGGCGCTCGCTGGATTGGAGATAAATTACGATTAGGTTGGAAGCGCCTTCGATGACCGAGATGTTAGAACTGAATTTTTTATGATCGGGGTGATTGATGGAAATGGCTTGGGAACCGATGGGAACCATGAACCATCCGGTTTCCGCAGCGGATTTTAATCCATCTGGAACGAGGATTTTCCCGGCGAGATTGATTTCGCAAGTGCTTGCGGAGGGAATCATGTTCACCACGTTCATAAACCCATAACGCTCGGATTCGGCTGCATGGAGATGAAACATCAACCCTGCGAGTAGGGCTGTTACATTAATAAGAAATTTCATAATGCTTGGTGATTTGAGGATTACCGTTGGGGATCGCGCGGCCGTTGGCGTCGCGTTCGGGTTCGACGGTGAAATGGAATTCGCGTGTGGCACGGGCGAGACGTTTACCTGATTTGGAAAGCACCTCGCCTGCCACGACAATGCGGAAGGTTTTGGAATGGAACGTCACGAGATTCATCACCTTGCGCATGAGTTCCTCCCTTCCCGCATCGCTCCACTCGATGAGATCGTTCGGGTTGTCATGGTCGGTGACTTGAGGGACATGATTGAAAAAATCAGGATCCCCAAAAAACGGGGTGTGTGACGGGTTCGACGGATCGCGCATCTCCCACGGATGGGCGCCTAACCTGTTGAGATCCGAGAAGCCACGCAGGGGACTTTGATTGCGGTGGGCGATCACCCTGTCCGCGAAGAGATCTCCGATCCTTTCGGCATGGCGGGGCGTGACATACGGCGCCAGCGGATCCGCATTCAAGGATACCCCGGCAACGAGGCACCTCAGGACTTCTCGCGGTGCGGTATTGAGATTGATGCGGCGGGCGCGAGGCTGAACTGGAGGAATCCCGACAGAGAGCGAAAACAGATCGAGAAGCTGGGCGGCACGTTTTCCTTCGGCGTCAAAAGCGGGAAACTCGGGTCGGCCGATGGCGAGCGAAATTCCTCCGCCAGCCCGCGGGCTTGCTGAGGAGTTGCGGGATTGGACATCGCTCCATTGCGCGGGATCGTGGATATTTCCCAATTCACAGAGAGAATGATAACACCCGGAATTTGAAATGAACGCCGGTGCGCGCTCGGGTTGGTTGGCCGGATAGATCCCATTGGCATAAGGAGTGCCATCTGAATTCATAATCGCCGCAACGCCAGGTCGTCTTTGATCACCCACTGGACGCACGCCAGGATAAGAACTCGATCCGCTATCTGGCCATTGATTGATGCGCACCTCTGCATAAGGAAGTGTTGGCTTGGTGGCGGAGATACCACGCTTCAATGCGCGTCCTCCCCAATTACTATTTACATCGTAACTGTTAGCGATGACGGGAGTGCTGATGTAAACCGATGCGCGGGGATCTCCGAACTGGCCGATACTGAAATCATGCGCCGGAGAGGCGTTCCCCTTCCATTTGCGTTCGCCTGATCCGGGCCTCAACAGACCCGAGGTCCTCTGCAAGCCACCGCGTGCGAAATCGATCACACGGTCGTTCCATTTCAGGATGAAATTGCTTTCATGGGTTTCGGCAAAGCTGAGCTGGGATGGCATGAACGCGCCTTGGGGAAACGCATGGACATGTTCGCCAATCGGAATCACCAGAAAACCGTTTGGCGGCATGCTGATCTCAAGCGGAGGAAATTCAACTTGTGAAAATTCATGTTCGGCCGCGGGAGGAATGTTGATCCTGTGGCGATTTGCATTTGTGAAACGGATATTGCCGGCGATGGGATGTTGGCACGGATTCCACAACTCGACGAAGGTTTCGACCTTGATATTCACTTTGCCATCCGCGCTTGCCATCCACTCGTATCGATCGAAAAGCTCGTTGACGAACGGATAGGAATCGATGCCACGGTAGCCGTTTGCTGAGGTTGGATCGCTGTCCGCATCCGCGTAATCGACGATCGATGCCGCGATTGTTTTCAGATAATCTTCCGAAGCGGGAAAGCCGCCACGCCGGCTTGCAAACAGCGGCAGATTGCCGGCGATATGAGAGGATATTTTTGTGATGTCCCCGGTTGCGACAAGCGCGTTGAGATCCGGTGCCGGCTGCCCGGCATCTGGGTAACCGAAGCCGTGCGGAATGATTTTTGGTGTATCCGCGCATTCGGGCAGATAGATGATGTAGGGCTCGATCCGGCTCGCCGATGATGGATCGAGAAAACTTCTTAGGGAAGCCGAGGTGCGCAACACCTCACGCTTCTCAATCATGACCGCAGGCGTTTTTCCCGCGGAAGCCAAAGGATCAAAAAGGGTAGAAGGGTCAATTTCCGCAGGGCTGATACCCTGATCGCGCTTTGTCAGGGCAAGGTGTTTTCCATCCATTCTGCCGCTCAGATCCTCGATCCAAAACGCGAAGCGCAAGGTCGGTGCGGCGGGATGATCGGGATCGTTTGGCAATTCGGACCATTGGGCGCGCGGAACCGTTTGATCATGTTCCGTGATCGGAATCAGGGATTCCACGGATGCGGCGTATTCGGAGAGTTGCGTCCTGAGCTCGCGGGCGTCCACTTGCTGGGCGCCGAGTGACTGGCGTGGCGCACGGCTGAACAAAGGAATGACCTGCCACGCATCGTTTTCAAAAATCGCGCCATAGGTGAAAAATTGCTCGCGATAGCCGAGCGGGCGTTGATTGCTGGGGAGGGTGGGATGCTCCGGATCATCAATACGGAAGACCCGTGAATCGTCGCGGCAGGAAATTTCCGAGATGGCAGCAAGAGCGTTGGCAAGGCCGCTTTCCAGAGCAAGTTCGGCGCGGGTCGCATCGGAGTAGGATCGAGCGGTGTTCCCTTCGAGGCCGAGAATCGCGAGCATGCCGACCAACAACAGCAGCAGAGCGCCGATCGACATCAGTGTTACCGGCAAAGCGATGCCTTGTCTCGTCATTTTTTGATGGAGGCGCGGTGTCATTTCCCAATGAAAATCTTGTGTGAAACCGAGCGGATCATCTGCAGCTCGTTTTTCCGGGGAGAAGTTGCGAGACGATGCCATGCGGCTTGGTTCGGAAGGCGACGTGCGGAGGAATCATCAATCGTGCGTAAAGCCAGTTCGATGTGAGATGGCGCATGTCCGATGTTTTTATTCCATGGCTCGTCGTTTCCGGTTGCCGGATTGAAGTACATCGGAGTTGCCTTGAAGCTCAGTATCGAGTCGATGACAGGCTCATCAAGGGACGGATCAACAGCTGGAAATCCCGCTTCATTTCCAGCCTCGATGAGGTTTTGAGTCTCCGCAGGGTTGATGATTTTACGGAATAGTTTGGGAACCATTCGTTGATCCGAATCTTCGACGAACGCGACATAATAGCAACTCGTGACGAGATCTCCGGGCGCATCGGGAAGTTGCTCATCGTTTGAAAGCGTTCTGACGAAAGCGATTTTGTCCTGGTCTTCAGGAGCGGAAAATGAGGAGAGATGGATGAGAGGCGTTTCGGGCAAGCGCAGGGAAATTTCGGACCCGAACAGTTGGAGAAATGCGCGGGCTTGTGACAGATGATTCACGGAGCGTTGTGACATGGCGTAGCCATCGGTCGATTGGGCAATCAGCAAGGCCAGCACGAGCAGGAGCACGGATGAAACCGCCATCGTTACCAATAATTCAATCAAGGTGAAGCCGCTGCGTTTCGATTGGGGCGCAGGATTTTTATCATTCATGGAATTCCGTCGCGTGTGCTGATAAATTGATAACTCAATTTCTTGCGCTTGTTGGCGGATGCCTTCGCCGGGTATTCGATCCTGATCGAGACGAGCGCAAGTGTTGGCTCTGCACCTTGCTGTGAGGCGGGCATGTAAGGTTCCGCTTCGACCGTTACTCGATAGGCTGCCTGTTTGGTATCTTCCGCAAGGAATGTTCCATCCTGTTTGTAACTCAACTCCAACTTGACCTCCGGTGTGGCGGTGGAGGGAAAAGCCATTGCCATTTCCGACTGGCCGGGTGATGCGGAATCTGACCACGCGCTGATGATTCTGCGCTGCACATCCCGCACCAGCCATGAAGAGCGCGTATCGGCATCCGCTGCTTGAAGAGAGCGATGAGCCCCACCCGTTGCCGCGAGGATCAGCGGGATGCTGAATGCGATGACGCCGATTGAGACGACCACTTCCGACAGCGTCATGCCGCGCTTATGTGTGGGAATCCGTTGTGCTTTCCGGTTCATGGTTTGATACTTCGGGTTTGAGCTGTTAGACGGTTCACCAGAAGTAGATCGAACACCGGCTTTTCGTTGGAGATTTCACTGATGCGAAACGAGTTTCGATTTCCGGCAACTTGCGCGATGGCGATATGAATCGGTGAACCGGAGGACGGCCATGCGATCTGTCCATTCGGGGCGAAGACGATCATGTGGCAATCGATTTCATTACCGCGCTGCCGAATGGTTAAAGTGTTTTCAAGATCCACCACGGTGGGCTGCTCCGATCCGATCATGCGGTTTGTCACGAAATGAAAATTCCCCGGAAGGGCTGTCCACCGCTGCACGAGCGCGGTATCGCCATTTTCATTTTCCATGGGAACATAACGGCCATCGATTTTCTCAACTTCGATCAAAGACATCGCCCGGAGTGCGTATTTCCCACTGATTCCCACAGGGACAATCAAAGCGGTGGGATTGCGTGTTGCGATGGCATGGGCACGGGCCTGCTGCAGCTTCACCTTGACCCTGTCCCGCGAAGTCAGGCGGGCGTTTTGAGATGAGCCGAAAATGCCGTTTGCCGCGATCCCCGCAAAAGCAAGCACGATCGCCATTACGACAAGTAACTCGATGAGGCTGAATGCCGGAAGCAGGGAGCCTTTCCGGCAAGCTTTGAATTCACAGGGGGGCATGTGATCGCGCTGGATTGCGCGAAGCTTTTTTTGTTAGAGCAAAAATGTAAACCGAATAATCGGCCATTTACCCTAAAAAGGAAAATGGGCGTGTTTTTTAAGCCTCATTGGCTGAGGAGTTTGATTTTTCATTTTGTGCGTCGTTAAGCGTGGTGGTTTTATCCACTCAGGAGTAAT
>JBIKNX010000044.1:0-15342 GCA_044358435.1 Luteolibacter sp. | reverse complement strand
CATCGCAGCATGCGGATAGTCCTTAAACAACAACCAACCACCCAACCCTAAACATAAACCAAAAAATACCTCATCCCCCAAACTTTGGTGTAGACCCCCAAAAAATACCTCATCCCCCAAACTTTGGTGTAGACCCAAACTTTGGTGTAGACCCCTCATAAAGAGAGTAGCCTTACTAGGACTCGAACCTAGAATGACGGAATCAAAATCCGGAGTGTTACCATTACACTATAAGGCTATTTGAAAGGGAGTTCACTCCCCGGGCGCGGCAAGCTACATGAGCTATCGACCACTTGGCAACCCGGAAATTGATCCCTTTTTGTATTTTTCGGTCACTTCTCGAGCGGATAATCTTTGAGCAGTTGCTCAATTTGGAGAATCCCCGCTTGATCCTTGTTTTTGTCCCTCACCGTTTTGACCTGCTCCGGAGTGATGGCGGTGGCTTTGTTGCCATAGGAATTGCGGACATAGGTGAGGACATCCGCCACTTCCTTATCATTCAGCAAGCCACCGAAAGGAGTCATGGGGACTTTGCCATCGTATTTTTTACCGTGCAATTCCATCGGACCCATCAGGCCGTAGAGCGTGATTTTGATCAGGCGCTCCGGATTACCGTGGACGAAAATGCTGTCATGTAACGGCGGGTAGGCCGGATCCAAACCTTTGCCATCAGGCTGGTGACAGGTTGCGCAATGGGCATCGCGGAAGTAGACCTCATGTCCGGCAAGAAATGATTTTTTCTCTGTTTCATTCAAGTGCTCGGGTGGTTTTGGAGCTGCGTTTTCGACTGGCTCCTTACCGGCTCTCCCTTTCAAACGCCCTTCCGCGGCCGGCAAGACCTTGTCAGTCCACGAATCCGTGCCTTTGGATTTCGCGATGGCAACCACTTCAAGGGCTTCCGACTTGTCATACCATGTTGCGGCTATGACCGCTTCGAGGCGGACGCGTCCGTGTTCATCAGCTGCGGCTTTTTTCAGTAAATCCAGCGCATCCGGAAACAGATCGAAGTTATAGCGGAGCACACGAACCGCAGCGGCACGAACTCGAAAATCTTCGTTCCCAAGCAGCTGTTTCAACAAAGCGGTATCAACGCGGTTGATTGACCAGCTCGTCCACAGCGCTTCAAGCATGTGATGATTGTAACGGGCATCTTTCTTATCAAGTGACGCAACCCATTTGGAAAGCGCGGATAAAACCTCGTCCGCTTTGTGGGACCTCAGTTCACGACGGCTGCGGTAGCGGCTACGGTATTCAGGCAGCTTGAGATTTTCCAACAACGTGGCGATCGGCGCGCCATCGACGGCTGCCGGTTTCACCAGAGGGCGCGACGGATAAGTGATGCGATAGACACGGCCATGTTCATGATCGCGGAGCGGATCACGCGCATTGTGCTGCATGTGACCGATCAAAACGTTCTGCCAATCGACCACATAAAGCGAACCATCGGGTGCGAACTCCAGATCCGCAGGACGGAAATTGCCATCGGTGGATTTCAAGAGCTCGTGCCTGAAAGCGGTTTTGTATCCCGTTCCATCATCCTGGATCGAGTGCTGCTTGATACCTAAAAATCCGATGCAGTTACCGAGCAAGAAATCGCCCTGGACCTCATCCGGGAAATGACGTGAGGAGACCACTTCCAATCCGGACGTCGGACGGACTGCTTGCCCTTGCGGAACCAGATTGGCCGTTGGCGGTGCTTTCTCTCCATGTGCGGGTTTCAAAGAGACAGGAAGATTCCAGTTCCACGGTGGGCCGGAGGTGTGGATAAAAAAGTCCTGGCCCCATTCATCAAATGCGAAACCCCATGGGTTGGGAATCGAGAGCTGGGAAGTCCGCTCCAGTTTGGTTTTCTGAGGGCAAAAACGATAGAACCCCCCATCAACCCCACGCACGGGACCATAGGGAGTTTCGACACTGCTATGAAGGAAAACGCCTTCGCACAACATGAAAGCTCCGGATGGATCCGCAGCGAAGGCGCTGATTGCGTGATGGGTATCGTGGGAATCGAAGCCTGTGAGCACAATCTCCTTGGAATCCGCCTTATCATCACCGTTTGTATCCGCCAAAAACACCAGATGAGGCTCTTGGGAAACGTAAACTCCGCCGGGAGCGAATTCGAAACCGATCGGCAAATTCAAGCCATCCGCAAAAACAATTTCCTTATCGGCCTTGCCGTCGTGGTTCGTGTCTTCATAAATCAACAGTTTGTCATTCGGCTTGGCATCGCCCGGACGATAATGCGGATAACTCGGCATCACAGCCACCCACATCCGACCCTTGTTATCGAAGGAAATCTGCATCGGGTTTGCTAGGTTAGGGAATTCCAACTCGGAAGCAAACAGCTCAACCTTGTAACCCTCCGGCGTGATCAGGTCCTTAACCGCCTCCGTGCCTTTCTTATAGGTGGGAGGTCCGTTTTTTTCACTCGGTTTGTAGTTCGTTTTCACCTCGGGTAGCGTGTGCGTTTTCTTATCAGCTGCGGCAACATCGAAGCTTCTACCCTGCGCAGCAGCCCAGATCGCCTGGTCCCGAATCTCAGTCATCTGCCGGTTTTTCTTCTGCTCATCCGGATAGTTGTCCGGTCCAAAAGGTTTGAACCGGCGCCCATCCACGTGAACACCATTGAGCATGCGGTATTCGTTAAACCAGAACCAGCACTTGTCCTCTACCGCGGACACCAACGATTTGCCAGGAGCCTTCAAAGCGGACTTGGCTTTTCCATACAGCCCCTCGGCCAAGAGCTTGCCCAAGTGACGATACCCGTCATCGTTTGGCAAAAATCCGTTGCGTGTGTAGGGAGATTTGAGTGTCGGGTAGAGCGATTTCGTAACGGAGAACATATCCAAAAACTCAACTTTGTTAGCCGCCGCTATCTCAGCCATCGCCTTGGTATAAAGCTCAAGATTCGCATTTTCGGCTTTTCCGTTCGGCAAATCACGCTTGGCTGACAAATCCTCATAAGCGATGGGAGAAACCAGAACCAAGCGCGGCGATGCAACACCATTGTATTTCTGAGCTTGGGTGTGCTTCACAAACGCCTCCAGCTCTCCCTTGAAATTTTGCAATCCACCCGGACCGTCAAATGATTCACTGTATCCAAAAAAAGCGACCAGCACATCCGGCTTGAGATCCAACAACCACTCATCGGGCGTCGGATGGAATCCCTGACCCGCATGAACCTGATGCTGAGGATGGAATTTTTCCGCACCCGGAAACGCCCATTGTGATGTGCGTGATGGATGTGGTCGGAACCCCGGAGTGTCCCCAGGACGGCAAAGATTCCGAATATAAAGATTCTCGGCAGGGAAACGCTGATGCAACTCGACTTCAAAATACGGGTGATCCTGCATCCTCTCACCAATGCCATTACCGATCAATACGATGCGCTCCGACTTCTTTGGAGTAAGGCTCTGCGCCATCAACTGGGAAGCGCCGACCAAGACAAGTGACAAACCGAGGAAAAGTTTTTTTGACATAAATAACGTGATACAAGCAATCGATACGTGCCCGCCCCCGTGCGTCGATCAAAAAATGCAATTTCGGCACTTTCAGACCCCCGTAACTTTGGTGTAAAACACGTAATGGATCATCTGAAAATCGGGTTTTTTCTTGCACTCATCGCGCTCGTTGGCTGCTCGAATCATAGCGCCTCGACTTCATACCCCACTCACGGACAGGCTCGGGTCGGCAACCTAGCGGACAACTCCAACCCCGGCAAACCCCGCCTACCCTTATCGGTTGTTTTCAAGGGTGAGTCGAAATTCCGCTCCATCATCGCCAAAGCCGAACGCGAAAACTGGCGCGGTCTGCCCATTGGAGATCGCACGGTCCGCGTCGCACGCGAACTTACCGGATCTCCATATGTCAATTACAGCCTTGAAGTGGACGATCGCATCGAATCCCCCGTCGTTAATCTCAACGCCATGGATTGTTGGACTTTTTACGAAAACGCCTTGGCGATCTCACGTATGCTCGCTTTCAAACACGGGCCCTATCGTCCCGAGGACATGCTGCAGATGATCGAAATCGAACGTTATCGCAACGGTATCTGCACCGGAAACTACCTCTCGCGCATGCATCAACTTGAGGAGGTGTTTTATGACAACCAACGTCGAGGTCTTGCAGCGAACATCACCCCCCGCCTTCCCGGTGCCGTGAAAATCAAACGCGAGATCCATGAAATGACCGTGCAGTGGAGAAATTACCGATACCTGAAACACAACCCGTCTCTCATCGCGCCCATGGGGAAAATCGAGACCCGAGTCTCCAAACTGCCCGTTTACCACGTCCCCAAAGACAAAGCCCGCCCCGTGGAGGCCTACCTCCAAAACGGCGACATCTGTGCCATCACCACCCACGATCCAGACGCCTACACCTCCCACGTCGGCCTGATCGTCAAAATCAATGGTCGCGCCTATTTCACCCATGCCACCTCCGAACGCTCGAAAGGACGCATGACCATCATCGATCTCCCCGTTTCCGATTACCTCAGCGAAAACCCAAAACACACCGGAATCATCGTCTGCCGCCCCTTCGACCTATCCGTAACCCGCTAATCACTTCCACTGTCCGAAAATCGTGCTTTCCATTCCCTGCTGTCTGAACGAAGAACATGGACAAAACCCGCAACCTACCGAACGCCACGGGGTTCAATCCCCGTATGCTTTCAAGTGGAAAACCGGCTTTCAGTGATCCGATGGAGCTTCCTCACTCATCCACTTCTTTCGATTCGGAAACCCTCATGGACCATGATCTGATGGTGAAAATCGGACATGGCGATCATGCGGCCTTCCGCACCTTGGTCGAGCGCCATCAAAATTCCCTCGTCGGCACGATCAGTAAAATGCTCGGCAACGAGAGCGATTCCGAAGATATTGCACAACAGGTCTTTATTCGCATCTGGAAGCATGCAAAACGTTACAAGCCGGATAACAAATTCACGACTTACCTTTACACGATCGCGCGCAATCTGGTTTACAATGAATCACGGCGACGCTCGCGAAAAAGAACCTCTTCCACAGATCAGCTTGAAGAAGATCATCACCTCCAATTTCCCGCAGAGGCGAATCAGGAGCCTGACAACCATCTGCTGGAATCGGAACTTCGTATCGCCATCGATGCCGCAATTGAAAAACTCCCCGAGAACCAGCGCCTCGCCCTCATTCTCAGGCGTTACGAAAACGTTCCCTATGAGGAAATCGCCGTCATTCTGAAAACCTCAGTCCCCTCGGTAAAAAGCCTACTTTTTCGCGCGCGCACCACCTTACGCGAGCACCTTGCGAAATATCTGGATGAGTGAATTTAAAAATTCAAAATTCAGAAATCAATATCCTGTCGGCCATACTCTCAGGCATGGGTGGATCATCAATCCCCTTACAGTAAGTGCACAAACTGCCGACCTAATTCCGTTAACCTGAGTTTCTCAACCTCGCTGAACTCATAAGGCACGATTTTTCCGACTCCCAAGGTTCCGAGAACCTTTCCCGAATTATCGATCATCGGCACCGCCAGCGAACCTGAAACCCCCGTCTTGCGCGCATCTTCTTTCGCAACTCCACCAAGATCCTGCTGAAGATTGCAAAGCTCAACCGGCTCCTTGCTGGATGCAGCCACACCCGCAATCCCTTTTCCGAAAGGTATCGTCGAAATCTTGTCGATCAGAAAATCCGGCACACCCACCTGCGCAACCAAATGCAACCACTCCCCCTCCGCCCGATGCAAAGTCCCCGTCTGACAACCGAACTCGGCCATCGCTTCCTGTAGTTTTTGTTCAGCGTTCATTTTTTTGTTAGAAATTTTACACTACCCAACCTAACGCCCCGCATCGATGGATTTTACGTGAGGGTAGTTCAAAATCAAATCATCAGCGGTCAACAGATGACAATCCAGTTCCATGGCCGTGGCGACTAGCATCCGATCAGCCGGATCTTTATGGAAGTCACCGGGTAATTCGTAGCTTCTAATGGCAATGGCGTGGCTGAATTCGGCATCTTTGAAGCCAAGGTGAAGGCGAGCCCCCTTCAACCAATCATTCAATGATATCGTGAAATGCAAACGCTCCAAAGAAATGAGGCGCGATATTTCCAAACTGCTCACAGGCGAGACCAGAAGAGAGTTCGATTCATCCAATAAAAGTTGGCGCGTGACTTCACCAAGTTGACTATCTTGAGACTCAGCCCAAATCAGGACATGTGTATCGAGTAAAAGATTCATGATTCCCAGTCGTTCTCAAAGTCCGAGCGAATCAACGAATCTTGGTTTGCAGGCAAGCTCACCACACCGTTCTGACCACCCAATACCCGCTGCGGCTTTCCACCAACTCCAACCACACGGACTAGTGGCTTTCCACGAAGAGTCACGACAAGTTCTTCCCCAGAAGCTTGAGTATGTTTGAGCATTTCGATACACTTCGCTTTGAATTCTGATATCGCCACTTGCATACAAAACATATAACCTAGTCACATGACTAGGTCAATTTGAGATTTTATCGAAAAGTCTCCTCAAACAAACCGCTGCGCGATCGGCATCCTTCTCCCGATTCCAAAAGCTTTCGAAGTCACTCGAATCCCCGGAGCGGCTTGTTGGCGCTTCCATTCGTTGAGATCCACGCGTCGTTGAATCCAGCGAACCATGGTTTCATCGAAACCACGTTCGACGATTTCCTCCGCCCCGAGGTGTTGCTCGACGTAGAGTTCTAAAATTTGGTCTAACACATCGTATTCCGGCAAGGTATCCTGGTCTTTCTGATCCGGGCGCAGCTCCGCACTCGGTGGTTTCACTATGGTGTTCCATGGAATCCGTTCCTCGTCCCGGTTCACCCAGCGCGCGACTTCAAACACTTTCGTCTTCGGCAAATCGGATATCACCGCCAACCCGCCGCACATGTCGCCATAGATTGTGCAATAACCCACAGCAAGTTCGCTCTTGTTGCCGGTCGTAAGCAGGAGATGGTTATCTTTATTGGACAACGCCATGAGCAACAAACCACGAAGCCTTGCCTGCATGTTTTCCTCGGTCACATCTTCACGCCTGCCTTCAAACAAGGGTGCCATCGTTTGTTTCACGGATTGAAACGCAGCGGAAATCGAAATTTCATCACAGCGAATCCCGATGTTCTTCGCGAGTTCAAAGGAATCACTCACGCTGCCCGGGGATGAATAGGGACTCGGCATGGTCAAGCCATGAACGTTTTCCGCACCCAAAGCATCCGCCGCTATCACGGCTGTCAGAGCCGAATCAATTCCGCCACTCAATCCAAGGCACACCGATGTAAATCCGCATTTTTTCACATAATCCCGCAAACCCAAAACCAGCGCGGAATAAAGTTGCTCCGCATCCGCGGTATCGAGCGATTCCACCCCACCATCCAACGCAACATCAACGACCCGGCATTCTTCGCTGAAACCCGAGAGCTGCGCAATCACCTCACCCGTCGCATCCACCGCAACCGAATGACCATCGAACACCAGCTGATCGTTTCCACCTGTCGAGTTGCAATAAACCACCGGCACCATCGCCTCCTTCGCCACATCGGAAAGCATTTGTCGGCGGCACGCAGGCTTACCCAGGTGAAAAGGCGACGCACTTAGGTTCACGATCACGTCCACCCCTTTCGCACACAACTCTGCCACAGGATCGCGATCATAAAACGGTCGCTGCAGATAATCCTCAGTCCAAATATCCTCACAGATCGTCACACCGATCCGTTTCCCTTTCCACTCAAACGGCGTGCAAACTTCGCCCGGCTCAAAATAACGACGTTCGTCAAACACGTCATAGGTCGGCAACAGGGTCTTGAAAAACCGCTCTTTGATTTTCCCCGCATCCAACCACGCCACGGCATTCCGATACGGCTTGCCGATCTCACCGGTATGGAAATCGACATAACCCACCAAAAGCGGCACGGCCTTGGTTTCATCTGCTAGATAATCAAGTGCTTGCAAACATTTCGGAACGAACTGGCTTTTGAAAACCAGATCGCGCGGAGGATAACCAACCAAGCTCATCTCAGGAGTCACGACAAGATCCGCGCCCTTCTCCAGACACTCACGGTATGCGGCGAGAATACGTTTCGCATTTCCGGGAAAATCCCCAATCACTGCGTTGATCTGTGCAATTCCAATCTTCATGTCGACATCCACAGCAAACAGCCGTTCCTTGCAATGACCAACCCAAAAAATCAATCAGATTCAGAAACCTCGAGCCTCTCGAAATATTCCTTCGCCGCAGCGACGATTTGGTCCGCCCGCGCTTCATCATACTTGAGCTTCCCATCGAACGCCCAAACCACACCCGGCCATGCCGGATCCTCAGTGAAACGGCCGACCACGTGAATATGCATCTGCCGCACCATGTTGCCAATGCAGGCCACATTCAGCTTTTCCGGTTTAAAATAGCCACTGACAAACTCAGACATCTCGCGAATCAACAAAGTGACCTCGTGAAAAGTATCCACATCCAGTTGATGCAGATCCTCAATTCCCTCCCGCACTTCAGGAATAAGAATGAACCATGGAAAATTCGCCTCGTTTTTCAAGAGCACCCGGCAACCACGTCGACTCACGATTTCAAAACCTCCTGCCGCAAGTCGGGGATTGAGTTCAAATTCCATATGCTTAGTTTTTCCGAATGGCTGCGGCAATGTCATCCGACAAACGACCTAACAGTTTTGACTGTGCTGCCACCATCGCTTCGAAATCTTCCGTTGCGATAGGCTCTTTGCCCACAAACGTCTTCGACGCCACCATTTTCCGGCTCGGCAACGCATAAATCCGCCAGCTCGCTTCAAGATGTGAGTAACCATCATCTCCGGCGATGAACTCACGGATATCCATTGCGACCTGATAATCCACCTCGCTATCCCGAGACCACGGATACGTGCATACATTTCCCGTCTTTAGCTTGCGACCCAAATTGATCGATAACACGCGAGAGATCGAATGATCCAAATCCCCCGCCCAGCGATGATTCTCCGCCACCTCAAGCTTGTTCGCACTGGTTCTCACCACTAAGTTCGAGCGGTTTACATACTCTGCCAAAATCACCGGACCCACACCGATTGCTGTTCCACCACCTGTTGGACTCGGACCCTCGGAGCTCAAGGTGTAAAACGTCGGATAGGTCGAACCACAACCCACGAAGATCCACGCCAAAACGAAAATGATAACAAATGATTTCATGTTCTGAAAATTAACGACGCGGTCCCACCGACTTCGGAACAGGATCTTTTGAAAATTCTTTACCAAACAAAATCGAATTCGGCTTCTCCTTGATCGTATCGGAAAGCGCTTCCATTGATCTCATCGCAGCACGAAACTCATCCAATGTGCGCAACAAATCTCCCTGCACAGCCCCGTCCGGACCTAAGCTCACAATCGATTTCTCCAATTCCGCAATCGTCTTCTTCAAATCCGCAGGCAAGGCCTTGAATTCCGGATTATCCATCGTTTCACGCGCCGATTTGGCAACCAAACTCAGCTCTTTCAAAACTTCCCTCGATTCCTCAGCCGTGGTCGCAAACTGATTCACCGCATTTTCCAATGGCAATTTGTCAATCTTGTCCAAAATGGACGACAACTTTACCTCGAGCTGTGCAAATCCGGATGACAAGGTCGGCACCACTGGAAAATCACCTCGATAAGACAGCTCGGTTGTCATTTCATCCGGATAATAATCTAAATCCACATACATGGCTCCCGTCAGCAAACTCCCCGTTTTCAGGGTCGCACGAAGCCCGATATGAACCGCTTCCGCCAACTGTGTGGCATTCTCTTCCGGAGAATTGTCCTTACGGCTCGCCCTGAGCAAATTCGGATCGATCTCAACCAAAACAGGCACCATCTGATTATCGAGTTCGGGAACATAATCGAAAGAAATGTTCCGCACCCGCCCAATCGTGATTCCCCGGTATTCCACAGGCGCGTTTTTTGACAAACCCCTCACACTATGATCAAACAACAACAACAATTGCAGAGTGGGATTGAATGTCGACGACGCTGCAGAATCCGCATCACGATGCAGATCAAACGTCGCACCATCGACAACCGGCTCACCTGATGGAAGTCCGTCGGGAACAACAAATGCAACCCCGCCAGCAACCATCGCCTGAAATGAAGGGGTGCGGATTTTAAAGCCATCAACCCCTGCCGAAATATCAATCCCGCTGGTGTTCCAAAACCGCGTGTTGGTGGTTACCAAATTCTGATATTTTTCCTCGATGAAGACTTCATATTGGATTCGGCGACCTTCCGTATCCAAATCACGGGACTCGACCCGTCCCACCTCGAATCCTCGATAATAGACCGGTGAACCCACGATCAATGATCGGGCCTCATCTGAGACAAGAGTCAGGCGTCTGCCAGGAATCGTGCGACTGGTCGCAGGTGGCGTCTCAAGACCCTCCCACCTCTTCCCTCCCCTTTTTCCACTTCCAGGATCCAGTTCAATATAAGCGCCAGTGAGCAAAGTGCCCAACCCGGAAATATCGACCGCGGACACACGCGGCTTCACCACCCAAAAACGCGTCCCTTTCCTCAACAAGTGCTCGTTTCCGGCATTCAAATCACAAAAGACCAATACCGATTGCAAATCATCGGAAAGCTCGATTTTTGTCACTTTCCCAATACTCACCGAGCGGCACTTCAGCTCGGTATTTCCCGCAATGACTCCGTCCGCCGTTTCAAACCGAATTTGAATCTCAGGCCCGCCCGAACCAAGATTTTTTACAAGCATCCATCCGCCCAACAACACCGCCAAAACAGGAATCACCCAAACCATATTCCATCGCTGGGAGGCTTTTCTCAGAGGTTTTGCAGCTTGGATCTGTTTTTTACTCACAATCTGAAATATTCGAATCTGGTGAAGTTTTTTGGTCAAGCCTGTCCCACAGCAATTTCGGATCAAAACTCATTGCGGCAAACATCGTGAGGATCACGACACCCGCGAAAGCAAGTGCCCCTGGCCCCGGCGTGACCGTCATGTAATTGCCAAGCTGCACCATCGCCACGAGAATCGCCACCACAAAAATATCCACCATCGACCACCGCCCCATTAGCTCCGTAATCCAATAAACCTTGCCCATGACCCTCGCAGAACAGGGGATCAGACCTTTTGCCGCGCAACACAACCACAGCAATGAAAAAATCTTGAGTAAGGGAATCATGATGGATGCGGTGAAAATCACAATGGCAATCGGATAGGAGCCCATTTGCCAAAACTCCACCAAACCGCTCATGATCGTCTTTTCCCTCGCAATACCAAGTTCCCGAATCGTTAGAATCGGAAGCAGGTTCGCAGGCACATACAGGACAACCGCCGCCATCATCAAAGCGATTGTCCGGTTGATGCTATCCGGCTTACGGAAATGCAAATGACTCCCGCAACGACGGCATCTCACATCGGAAATTGGCGAGACTTTCTCGCAAATATGACAACTGGCAAGCCCCTGACCCGCACCGCGCGGCGGTGCCTGCTCCGGAATTTCATTCATGGGTTTTCGCCACCTCCAAGCGATCCCACAATTCTTTCCTATCCATTGCCGCAACTCCCGCAGCCATGCAAAACATCAAAATTCCAAACGCCCAGAAACCCATGCCGAATTGCAAATCCGCAACTTTTCCCAGCTTCAGCAAACTGACCAAAACACCCAACAGAAAAACCTCAATCATGTTCCATGGCTCCGTAATGCTGATCCAACGCGCCACAAACATCGCCCCCGGAGCGATACGCCCGAACAACAACGGCACGCATACATAAACCAATCCTCCGGCCAAAACCAAAGGTGTCAAAATCGTAAAAACCGCCACTCCCCAACCCACCAATGCCGAGCCCTCGGTTATCAAGGCATGTGCCGCTCCGGGCAAGGTTAGGGTCGTCCTCAAACTTCCGGCGTCCATGGTGATGAAGGGCGAGGTATGCACGACCGTCATGAGCAGCAATGCGGTCAGGGAAAATGCCGACACCCGCGCCAAAGAAGCCGGACGATTCTGATACAAAGTCGCGCCACAACGCGCGCAATTCACTCCGTATCCCTCGGAAACCGACTCCGCATAATGCACCGTGTCGCAGAAATGACAGATCGCGTAATGCGGTCCGCCTCTCGGCTTGGGCCATGATAAAATGGATAGGCGTATTCTCAATTTGACTTACGTGATCTCATGGCAACGACCCGCTGCTTCAATTCGCCCAAATGCTCGATTCCGCACTCCACAAAATCCCCCGCTTGCAGGTATCGGGGAGGATTCATTCCCATCGCCACTCCGCTCGGCGTGCCGGTGGCAATCACATCACCCGGCAAAAGCGTCATGAAGCGGCTGATATAACTCACGATATGCTGCACACCGAACAACATGTCTTTCGTCCAACTGTTCTGACGCATCTCACCATTGACCTGACACCACAACCTCAGCTCTTGCGGATTTTGAATCTCATCGGCCGAGACCAATGCCGGCCCCATCGGCGCGAAGCTGTCGCAGCTTTTCCCTTTCGTCCACTGACCGCCACGATCCTTCTGGAACGCTCGCTCCGAGTAATCACAAAATACCGAGTATCCGGCCACGCAGGACATCGCTTCTTTTTCAGAAACATAACGGGCCACCTTGCCAATCACGACCGCCAGCTCCACCTCGTAATCCACTTTTTTCGCATCACGAGGAATGATGACATCATCAAACGGGCCACTCCACGCCGTGGTCGCTTTCATAAAAAGCACCGGCTCGATCGGAATTTCACCCCCCATTTCCTTGGCATGTTCCAAATAGTTTTGACCCACACAGACAATTTTTGAAGGCCTGGCAATCGGCGGTCCCAGCCTCACCACGGGATCGACTTCGACTCCTCCCGGACAGCCCTGTGACACCCACTCAGCCAGACTCTCCATCCCCCCCAAAGCAAAAAATGCCTCGTCATAATTCATAAACTCGCCACTCGCATCAATCCTACGGCCATCCTCAAGCAAAACTCCCGGATCCTCTCTCCCAGCATCTCCAAATCGAATCAATTTCATCGTTTTTAATACCGATATGCACCATAAGCAAAATCCAAGAGAAATCCAGCCTTAATCCAACAGGGATTTGATGAGTCCCTTCCTTGATGGAGCCCTACTTCGCTTTATCGACCGTAATCGACTGATCACCTTTTGGATTTCGGGGCGTCACGCTGCGGTAAAATTTGCCACACGCAGTGAGATTGCCCCTTGAATCAAATAGCGCGGAACTCGTTCCCTGAGGACTATCGATATGGAAAGAAAACCAAGAATACCCTGCAATCCAATCCTGCTCTTCCATCCACGGCACGACATCTTTCATAAACGCCAGCACCGCGGCAGGCTTGTGCTTGTTTTTCCCGATATCTCCCCCTGTGTTCCAATCGGCAGGTGAAAATTCCGTGATCAACAAAGGGCGCCTGCCATATTTCTCATGAATCTTTTTCATTTTGGATTTGAACGACTTCGGATCAGTGCCGCCATACCAATGAACTCCGATGTAATCGACCCTATAGCCCCTTTTGTCGACTTCTCTCATAAAATCCCTCATCCATGTTCCAGGGATACCTTGAACACTATCGTCATGGATTCCCTCAGGATTCGCACATGCCGGACTGCATAGGGGAATACCCAGTTTTTCAAGCGTTGGCCAACATTCAAGCGCCTTCGCATATGACATGTTCGCTTGATCCGTGTGATCAGGCTCATTGAACGCCAACAGCCTTTTGATTTTCCCGTTTTTGATATGGGGAATCACATCTTTAGCGAGTTTCCCTTGCATCGACTCGATGTTGGATCCGCTCCAAATCATCGGAACAAATTCAACCAGTTTAGGCTGCTGTTCAGCCAGTTTTGTGCCCCATGAGTAATTCCATGAAGGATTCAACGCCTTCACGCGCGATATATTCTCTTCAGCTGTTCCTCCATTCTTATCACCCTTATCGCGCAGCGTGAAGCATGCACCTTTCTTTCCCGGAAGCTTCAACATTGCCGGTGGCGCGCCCCCCGAAAACTGGAGAGGTTGAAAAGTTAGTCTGACTGGGAGATAATCCCAAGAAGACAACATGAAGAAAAAACGATATAGTGAAGAGCAGATCATAAGCATCCTCAAGCAGCATGAGGCAGGCATGCCGACCAAAGAAGTCATCAGGCAGGCTGGGATCACCGAACAGACGTTCTACCGCTGGAAGAACAAGTATGGAGGAATGGAAGTCAGTGATGCGAAGAAGTTACGTGGCCTTGAAGAAGAAAACCGACGACTGAAGCAACTGGTGGCCGAGCAAGCTTTGGACATTCAGATCCTGAAGGACGTGAACTCAAAAAAGTGGTAAAGCCCGCAGTGAAGCGTGAATGGGTTGAGTATGCGCGCAAGCGCTACTCGATCAGCAACCGCAGGGCATGTGGGCTATTCGGTTTGCAAGAGAGCAGTTGGTATTTTCAGCCGAAAGGCCGCAGTGATGGGGCCCTCCGTGCGGCGTTGGGTCGTCATGCGGCGAGCAATCCCGGCTGGGGATACCGAGGGCTGATGGATTGGTTGATCCGAGATGGATTTATGGACAACCATAAGCGTGTTTACCGGGTATATGCCGAAGAGGGCTTACAGCTAGGAAGGCGTAAACGGAGGCAAAAGACCCGCTATCGCGGCTCCAAGCTTGATGAGCCGAGTCGTCTCAACGAGCTGTGGACGATGGATTTCCTGAGTGATCAACTTGAGGATGGACGAGTATTCCGAATGCTAGTGGTTCTGGATGTATACAGTCGTCGCTGCTTGGCTCTGGAGGCAGATACCTCGATGGGAGGGCAGCGAGTAAGCCGGGTGCTTGATCGTCTCAAAAGTCAACATGGCTTGCCCAAGGTTATAGGAACAGACAACGGCCCTGAGTTTCGGAGCCGTCACATGGACCAGTGGGCGTATCACAACGGAGTAAAACTGCATTTCATCAAGCCAGGAACCCCGACGCAGAATGCATTTATTGAGAGCTTGAATTCCCAGATCAGAAAGCGATTACTTGATGTGCATTGGTTTCGAAACCTCGATGAAGTCCGCAGCCATGCGGAGAAGTGGCGAAACGTTTACAACACCATCAAACGCCACGGCTCACTGAAGAAACAAACCCCAGAACAATTCGCCGCTCATTACCGCCTTCGGTCGGCTACGCCTCCCTTCGCCGGTAATGAGCAAAAAACAAACTAAGCCTGGTTACACTAACTTAGCAAACTCTCCAACGAATGGGGCAGCGCCACCGAGTGGGATGATCAAGCTCCGGTCACTCGCGAGGGACAATTGATTTTCTTTTTTCAGTTTCTTCAGGCTGGTGGGCGCTGGCAGGAACTCTTGCGCGAATGCCCGCTACACTACA
>JBIKNX010000043.1:0-15367 GCA_044358435.1 Luteolibacter sp. | reverse complement strand
GAGGCATTCGGGCCAAATACGCCGCCCAGAATGCTGACTTGGTCTCCGAAGACCGATTTCTTGAAGGAATGATCCGTGGGAGTTTTGGCACTGGTGGTCAGATCCAGTGTCGCTTCTTCCCGCAAGGAAAAGAAGTTTTCTGTGGTCATTTTGCGTATCATGGTTCGAGAATCTTAGGGCAGGTTTGCAACAAATCCACAAAAATGTGCGATATTTGACGAAATTTTGTTAAATTTCGATATTTTTTTCGGATTTCTCGTTTTTTCTGCCGAGATGCAGGTTCGCGGCGTTCAGCTTCACACCGTTGTGTTTCTGCATGATGAGGTGCTCGACGGCGTTGAGTTCGTTGAAGGACATGGCTGAATTGATGTGGAGAACGTGACGCTATCGCTCATTTCGTCTGCTCGTGGGTTTCAAAGAGAAAAATTGATAGCGTGGCGGCGGCACCGACGGCGAGTTTGGCGTGGCGCGGAGTAAGTCCAGTCGTCGCCCCATGCTGCCCTTTGGTGACAGTCTGTTTGTCGAACAAGTCGCCGGCCACCACAAGAAAGTGGGCATCCCGTTGGTTCGCGGTGGCAACCAGTCGCTCCAGCGCGGAAAAACGCTCCTCCAACAGGCGATCCCGAACAAGATCCGGGTATTGGGCAAACGAGATTCCGATGTGGTTGTCGGCGGTGTGGAGAATGCGCAGGCTCATGGCGTTAAATGAACTAATATCTCAATCCACCCCCAGCGCCTTGAACACGGCGTCGGCGGGATCGGCGTAGAAGCTGGTTTGGAACTTGGCGAAGAGTTCGCCGGGGACAGAGGGAATATCCACGACGCTGGCCATGGGGAGCAGGATGCGCTTGGCACCGGAGTTGAAGGCGACCTGGAGGGTTTCTGCCAGGCTCTCGACCGGAATAATGCTGCCGCCGAGGCTCATGCTGCCGAGAACGACGAGCTGCGATTGGACGGGCTTCTGGAGCAGTGCGGAACAGAGTGCGACGAAGGACGCCAGTGTGAGCGCGCTGGCGGGTCCGCTGTTGTGAAGTTCCACGAGGTGGAGGTGGAAGTCATGCTCGCTGGGTTTGAGGGAAGCGCTGACGCGGCCGGCATTGGCTTTGAAGAAGTCGAAGCCGACCTTGATGCCTTCCTTGGCGGACGCGCTGGTGCCGAGGCCTGAAATTTTTAGTCCGCCGTTGCCGGATGTCACCTGTGTCTCAAGGCGGTAAAGTCCGAGCAAGGACGTGCCGGTGGCGACGGTGTGCAGGACTCCGGGATTCATGGCTCCGTCCGGGATGAGGGAACCGCCACCTTGCTCTTTCACGCTGATGAATTTCTCTACGCCTGTCTCGATGTCGATGTAGCTGAAGTGGACGTCATAGAATTCCATGCCGCCGATTTTCTTGAGCTGTTCCTTCACGCGGCGGCGGCCTTCGAGGGCGTAGTCCAGGCAGCGCGCTACGGCATCCTTGGTGTAGCGTTCATCGGGGTAGAGTAGTTTCAGCAGACCGGAGACGGTGCGTTTGACGGCGATTGTGTCCCGCTGGTTCAGATCCCGACCAAGGGTGAAGTATTTGTTGATGGCATCGGAGAAACTGCGCTTCCGAAGTTCCCTCATGACCTCGGCGAGATAATCGACGATGAATCCATAGCGGTCGGTGAAAAACTCGGGCCGCATCTTCGGAATCTCCCAACCAGGGATGTAGCAGTGAAAACGGTCAAAGAATGCCGTGTCGATCATTGCGTCAGGAAATGGTGCGAGGAGGTGACTGGTTTTCACCAATGTATCTACGGGCTGATTGATGTTGCCGACGAAAACCATAGACGCGTTGGCGCTGATAGAATCGCGACCCCGGACGAATGACCCGGATGCCATGAAGTCCTTCATGATTTGCACGCCGTCCTTGTCGTCGAAGTTAATACCGGCGACTTCGTCGAAGGCGACGACATCCCAGAGGCCAACCAAACCGACTCGCCGTGATGCCATGTTGTAGAACAAGTTTGCTACCGACGTTTTTCCACCTGAGACAAGAATGCTGTTTGGGCTGATTTCCTTGTAGATGTGGCTTTTACCCGTTCCTCGCGGACCGAGTTCGCATACATTGAAATTGTTTTCTACCAGCGGAATCATCCGGGCCAGCAAGTGCCATTTGACGCGGGTGTCGAAATTAGCGGGCTCCATCCCGGTGGAGCGGAGCAATCCATCCAACCACTCATCTTCCGTGAATGCTTCGCGGCCTGCGAAATAAACTGCCAGGTCCACGTTCGGCATTTGGATGGGTTTGAGTTCCTCGATGATA
This sequence comes from Luteolibacter sp., assembly GCA_044358435.1. Classification (GTDB taxonomy): domain Bacteria; phylum Verrucomicrobiota; class Verrucomicrobiia; order Verrucomicrobiales; family Akkermansiaceae; genus Luteolibacter. The sequence continues at coordinate 13,082 of JBIKNX010000043.1, read as the reverse complement.
AATGGAGATCCTTTCTGCCCCTCCTCGTAGAAGTAGGACACCGTGATGATGCTCCAGATGCCCCCGGCGAGTAACTTCTCATATTGCTTCACGAAATGGGTGCCGACCTCGGCGTTCTTGATCCCCAGGTTGGAGAGCAGCGCCTCGTAAACATCGCGCTTTTCGTTCAGCTTCACCGTCACTTTGTCGATGATCTTCATCCGGCCACGCTCGCGGATGAGGGACTTTACTTTCTCGGACTCGTCGGGGCGGACGTAGTTTTCAGCCAAGATGGTTTTCACAGTCTTCATGCCCTCAGCGATCACTGCCTCATCACGCGATGCGCAATAAGTTCCGAGAAGATACTCCAACACGTAAACCGGCACGTTCGCGCCTTCTTTCACGAGTTTGGTCAGATCTTTGCGCACGACCTTGCCTGCAAACTTGTCGTTGAGCAGATCGTCAAGGTTCGGTGCGTCCGATGGTGTGGTTGTGTCAGAAGTCGTCATGGAATGCTTTGTCGATGGTTACAGAGTAGCGGCTTTTTTCGATGCCAGTTTCTTCGTCGATGAGTCTTAGGTGATAGGTCTTATTGCTATCAAAAGTCTTGGCTTGCAAGGTCAGAGACACGTAGCGAGTGCGTTCCGACATGCTGTCCGAAGTGCTTTTGAAGGTTTCCTTGGCAACACCGGTTACCAGCTCCTCGCCGTCATATACCGCAATTTTGAGCGTCACGGCTTTGACTCGATCACTAACTGCCTCCGTCTGGATGAGCTGGAAGCGATAGAGGCTGGTTGTGATTTTGTGATTCTGACCGGCCACGATGACACCCACTTCGCGGGTTTGAGTCTTGGCTTTCGATTTGCCCTCGATCTCGTTCACAGTGATCAAAGGAATCATCACCTCCTGCAACATTGCTCCGCCGTGAATAAACCTAGCGCCGCCGACGAAATGAAAACGATTGGTTCCTTTGGGTATCCAGAAACCCATGCCGCCTGCAGCACCGGCGGTATCGAGAGTCTCTCCTCGCCACACGGACGGGTGGTTCGGCAGATTCATCCCGATCAAATACCTTTTCTTCGCGATTACGGTGCCACCCGGTTTGTCCGCCAGTTGGCTCTTGTCCGGCAGGCTCGGGCCGGTCTCTTGGAAAAGGAATCCATGGTCGGCGGTGATGAAAACGTGGCTGCCGTTGAGCTTGTCGACGATTTGGCGAGTCAGTTGCCCCAGAGATGTGATCGCTTCACGAACGGCCTTGAAGGTATTTCCCTCCGTCGCCGCCTTGTCTCCTGTGGAATCGACCACGTCATGATAAACAAAGACAACACGCTTGCCACGAATGTGTTCGCGGCCTTCGTCACGCTTCATGGCCATCAGTTCCTCGGCCTTAACTGCGATGCCTTGGTGATTTGCAAGGATGGCATCGCGTGAGGGAATGCCAGAAGTTGAAAGACCATCTGCCAACACCTCACCGCCGGGCTTGTAAGACAGATTATCGTGAGGCAGCAGACTGGCCATGCCCAACGCAGTGTAGGATGGCAGCACGCCCAGCATCGTTTCCATGGACGCCTTGAACCGATACTTTCCGTTCAGTTCAACGAGCAACTCGCGAGCAGCTTCGTAGCGGAAGGCATCGCTGATGATGACAAACACCTTGCGGTCCGGGCGCTCGTCCAGCACGGACTGGACTTTCCGACGGTAGAAATCCTGCTGGTTGAGCACTTCGGGGAGCCTCCATTGAGAGAGCATGCCATCCTCCACCCGGTCACCCCAGGTGAGGGAGAGCGAAGCGAGGAATCCATTGGCGTAATGCAGTTCGATCTGATCCCGCAGCGGCTTGAGCACGCTCCATGTCTGTGCTTCGGCCGCATCGGCGTGTTCGCTGAACTGACGGTAAAGTTGATCGAATTGATAAAGCTCCCGGGCGTAGGAGTTCCAGAGGTCGGATGCGGTGGTGGCACCGAAACCGTCGGCATAGGTGCGGCGAAGTTCTAGGAAGTCCGCCGCTGCTGCCAGTGCCAGGTAAACCGAGCGGAATCCGGAGCGGGGCGTGTGATGGCTGTCCGGAAGGTTTGCGGAGGCCCAGTGGCTGTCCATTCTCCGGTTTGCAAGGCGATGAACGTCCTGAGCTTTCACGGTGTCAGGAGCCTCCACGATCCGGTCACGCAACAGGCTGGTGATGCGCTTTTCCACATCCTGAAATGTCTGCACTGCTTCCAGGGCATCCAGATCATAGCTGCCGAGATTTTCGGCGATTTTGAGCAGAATCGAGATCCGGGAGGCGAGTCGGTCGTAGGCTGCGCCGGTGCTATTGCTATCGCGCCATTGGGACAGGAAAACCGTTACGTTGGAAAATCCGGCCTCGGGCAGTTTGAGTGACTGGATCGAAGCTGGTGCCGCAGCGTGCAGAGTCAGGCAGAAGTCCGTGGCCAGCAAGCGGATGAGCAGGTTCTTCAGACTCGGAGTTTCCTCGGCGTAACCGAAATAGCCCCGCACCTGCTCCCAGAAGTAATCCGCCAAATCATACTTCTCCACCTCTCCCCAGGCGGCGGAGTGGATGGCGAGATCCAGTTCCGAGTCCTCGTCCATGCGTTGGAAGAGGACCCGGAGAAAACTGAACAGCTCGGGTTGCTCGGACTTCAGCAGCACGGCCAACATCTTCCGGTCAAGATCCGCCTCGATGTCGGTGGGTTGCACGAGAGCTTGGAGCTTCCGCAACCGATCCTTGTTTTCGAAAAACTTCCGCCGCGCCACCAAATGCCCGCGGAGGCTGTGGTTCATCAGACCAAGATCGTCGATGACGAGAGATGCCTTGTCGGCGCGGAAGCCATAGGCGTATTGGCGCAGGTCGAGCAGCCAGTCCTCGTCCATGGGTGGGGCTTCCTTCTCACTGTAGAGCAGGTATTTTCCGGCGCGGTCGTCCAACTCCAAACGCTTTTTCACTTGAAGCGCGGACTCCCGGTCAAGGTGTAGGATGGCAACTCCAGACAAGGACAGTTTTTCGACGAAATCAGGAAACTCTTGTTCCGGATCATTCCAGATGACAATGCGGTGACCGGCTTCGGTATAGAGGCGGTCGAGTGCGGTAGTGATTTGGTCTGAGGTCATGGGGAAGAAAAGAAGTGCTGAGTGCACAGTGAGCAGTGATCAGTAGAAGAGGTCAGAAGTCGGAGAAACGTCGAAATGGTTGCAGCTCCATAATTATGGTCGACAGCCATAAATTTATGGTTGCGACCATAAATAAGCCATAATTCATCGTTTGAGTTCATAGAATGCCCCCCGTTTTTCGCCCACTTTGACCAGTTTTCCTGCCTTAAGGAGCCTCGAAATCACCGTTCTGGCTTGGCCTGGACTGATTTTGCAGAGGTCTGCGATTTCCCTGCGGGCTATTTTTCGATGCGTGGCTAAGTATTGCAGCACCATTTGTTCCTGCTGGATTGGCTCGAAACCACGCTGGTGGATGTAGGCGCTTTTGTCCCCCAGCCGTCGGTAAATGGCTGCCGATAAATGGTAGCTGCGGCCTTTGCCATCGCCGCGAGCTTCCACCATGCCGCGCTCCACCAGACCGAGCAGGACGTTTCGCGCCTCGGCATCCGACTTCTGGATCAGAACAGCTGCTTCTGCCGAGCTGCAACGCCGCTCGTGCCAGAGATTGTTCAGCACCAGCAGGTCATCGAGCCTGAGATTGACGCCTTGCTGGCTTTCCTCGGTGATGCAGCGGATGAAATCCAGATTGGCAGCGCCACCGGGGAGGACCACCACGACATTGACGGAGGAGCTGCGGTCATAAATCGGGGCAGGCCGGCCATTCCGGAGCTGCTCCTCGAAGATCGTATCGATCCCGCGAGCGGTGCGTTCGACCAGGCCGGCACGCTTGAAGGCATCCGCGAGAAGAAGATTGCGTGCCCGCGGCGGGGTGACCAGCAGGTTGGCGAGCGTGACACCCTCTGGAAAGCCTCCGGGGTTGCTCACTTCCAGCCTATCCTCATGGAGTTGCACATGCACCGCGCCCATGCGGGTGTAGTCCCGGTGGACCAGGGCGTTCGCCACAGCCTCCCGCAAGGCACGCTCCGGGTAGTCGGGCACGGAGATCCGCAGCATCCCGAGGTTCACCTCCTGTTCACGGTTGCGGGCCTGCAAGCGATCCATCAGGAACTCCATGGAACGCAGCAAGGGCCAGCGTTCAAACTCATTGGCCTGCACCGTGGTTCCCGCCAGTTCCTGGAACGCCACCTCATGCCCTGGCAGAAAATCCCGCAGGGCGGCTTCCCGACCGAAGAGCAGCAGACCGAGCACACGGACACCGCTGACGGAGCCATTCGCCTCCACGGCACCCAGTGCTTTGGCAAGCTCCAGATCATGAAGCTCCAGCAGGGCGGCATCCCCGCGCCCCCGGCTCTCGCGCACGCAGCGGCGGAACCGCTCAAATTCCAAGGGGTCCAGATGATCCCATGTCGCTCCCGCCACTTTCACGGCGGTGTAGTCTTGGAACTGCCGGTCGGCCAGCGACGACTGCATCTCATGAAAATGGTAGGGCAGGCATTCCGGCTGGCCCCTGCTGCCCATGGCACGGCGCACATGCTTGCCGGACCCTGTTCCCACCGGAGTGCGCGAAGGCATCACCTGGATGACCAGCACCGGCTTGCCGGAGACCTCCACGATCTCTGCCAAACAAGATTGCGCAGGCCGGGTCCGCCCTGAAATCAGCGCCGAAACCATACCTGGGTGGGTCAAGGTATCTTGGCGTGGGCGCGCCCCGGTGATCCGGCCATCATCTTCCACCCCAATCAGCAGGTAGCCTGGCTCGCTGCCCGGACGATTGCAAAGGCACACCACGGCTTCCACCAAATCATTGTCACTCAGGGGCGATTTCTCCTCGCCCTTGAACTCGATGTCCATGGTTTCGCCTTCGCGGATGAGTTGGAGTAGTGATTCCGGATTCATTGTGCTGGATTCTTCAGTCGTCTTTCGTCCCGCACACCTTCTTCGCCTCGGCGAGGAGGGGGCCGAATTTGGCGTAGTTGGCTTTCACACCGTCGTCGAGGTCGAGGGTGATGCGTTGGTCGGCGTGGGAGCGGAGTTGTTCGTCGAAGGCGAGCAGCTCGACGATCTGCTTCTTGCACTGGTCCAGCTCAGTCTGGAGTTTCTTGCGGGCGGCGCTGGAGCTGGCATTGGCCACGCCTTCTTCCAGGCGGGTGATGCGGCCGCTGAGCTTGCCTTGCAGCGGGATGGCGTATTCCGTGCGAATGCGGGCGAGCGTGCCGGGGGTGTAGCGGTGGAGATAGACGAGGCACTGGAAGGCCTTCTGCTTGCCGCTGGTGAAGAGCCAGTAGATTGGCCGGCTCTTGTAGGTCTGGAGGTGGTCTTTGTAGAAGTCGTTGAGGAAATAGGTGCGCAGATCCTTGCCGAGGGCGGCCTCGATGAAGGCGATGTTGGCACTGAGCGTGGCCTCGCCGAAGGTGGCGCGGAGGAACTCCTTGGTGCGCGTCACGATGTCGTCCTCGAACCACTCTCCGTCGAGGACAGGGATGATGGCATCCGTGTCCGGATGGAATGTTGAATTTTGAATGCTGAATGTTGAATTCCTAAGAGCGGCAATTCTCTCAACATAGTCTTCCACCGTGTCACCTGCATTCGCCAGGATCAATCCCCCCGCATCGAGCGAATAGCGGCCCATCATGCAGCCGACGGCATAGGAGAGGAAGGCGGCCATGTCGCGGCGGGCCTCGGCGCGGGCTAGGGTGATTTGCGCCTCGGGCACTTCGGGCTGCAACTCGCCGTCGAGGCCGTAGGCAGCGATGAAGAGCCGGTTGTTCTCCGTCTCCAGCTCCTGCATCCGGCGGATGGCGGCGGTGCTCTGCGCCTCCCAATTCCGCCAGCTCGCCTCCAGCGTCGCGCCCTTTAACCCCGGCCGCAGCAACGGCTGGTCGCGGAAGTCCCACGAGGTCTCGAAGTTGTCCCAGTCGGCGCGAGCGATGGCGATGGCTTCAACAACACCCGTGGCAATCGACTTTGCCTCATATTTGCTTGGCAGAGGCAAACGACGATAGTCGCCCGTTTTGAAGTGCAGTGTCGGGTTGAGAACATCTGCAATGCTGTTTGCAAATTTGGAGTTGAGAAGTCCCAGTCCGACAAACTGAGTTTCCTCGTTGTCGTAAAAGGCGCTTAACCCTGTCGCGTCGAAAACAAATCCTTTGGGATAGAATCGACCTGCGAGACCTTTGGTGGTGATGTCCGACCAAGAGACCGAAGGCTTGAAAATATATTCCAGGTTAAAGTTGTGAGCCCAAATTCTCTCGCCCGAAGGGTGAAGAGTCGTCTGGAGTTCGTGGCCATCATTTTTCCAATTCACAAGGAAGTCGGCATTGCCATACCATCGGCGTAACGTCCCTCCTTTGTTATAAGGAAACCATCGACATCCAGACGACTTCGCGGCAGCGCGATCCGTCGCTTCAAACCTGCATGATGTGAACTCGACTTCTGGCCAAAAGCGAACGTGCTTCTCGTTGTTCCCGGTTGATAGCCCCTCGCGTGCGTCTGATACGTCCCCAAGCGATTTCCCATTCCTAAAGAGCTGAAAAACATTCTGGTTGAGCCAATACGCAACTGGTGAGCCCGGAATGGCATCAAAATCAGCGCTGGAGATCGCACTGAAGTTTTTGCTTGAGAGCCTAGATAAATAGTCAGCTTCTTTCTCCTTTTCGTTCATGCCGTCGGTGAGGCGGAAAAAGATTGCCTTAGCCTTTGAACTCACTCCGCCAATAAAAACGAATGCTGCGGTCTGGACCACCTCGCCCGAAATGCTATCGAAGCTGCGAGCTCCTAGATGCAAGAGATTGCACAAGGTGGCTTTGTGAAGGAACCAAGTGCGAAACTTGGAAAAGGATGTTAGAAACATCCAATTGTGCATGGTTATCATCGCGCATAGCCCGTGTGCCTGAACGAGGCTGGCATTGCGCTCAATAAAACCTGCGTAGAGATTCGCTTTGGAGTTCGGGAATTCTCGATCGAAGAAGTCCTTGAGCGGAACATTCATGTTTTCGCCCCCCATATACGGCGGATTGGCCACGACGACGTGATACCGCTGGGTGAGCGCCTCGGCTTGTTCGAGCACGCGCAGGACTTTGAGGTGCGTCTCGCGCAGGAAGAGCTGGCCGCCGAGGTCCTTTGCCTCGATGGCGCGGCGGACGTCGGCGATGGCCCGTTCGTCGAGGCACGGCTGGATGAGCGAGCCGAAGTTCTTCGCCTCCTCGAACTGGTGGAGCAGCCGGAGCATGGGCTGATTGAAGAGGTCGCCCAGCCCGAGGGCGTGGATGTAGTCGCGCAGCTCGTTTTCCGCGAAGCGCACGTCGCGCAGCTCGATGATGCGGGGCCGGACGAGGTGTTCGGGCTGGAAGAAGCGACGGGACTTTTCCCGGGCCTTGAAGACGAGGGCCAGCTCGGCGAGTTGGGCGGCGCGAGGGCAGATCTCCAACCCGTACAGATTATGCCGCAGTATGAGGCCGGGTATCTCGGTGGGTGCGTAGCCTTCCTCCTCGTATATGAGGGCAAGCAGGTCGAATGCGTAGGTGAGCATGTGCCCGCTGCCGACAGCGGGATCGCACAGGCGGATGTCTTCCGGTTTGGTGATCTTGAGGAATTCTGTCTCGGTTTCGCCCTCGATGTAGTAGGGCATGTGCTCGCGCAGCCGAGAGCTGGGACGATTGAGCAGCCAGAGTCGGCCGAGGGAGTTTTCGACGAGGTAGCGGACGATCCAGTGCGGAGTAAAGAGCTGGGTGACGGCGGGGATGTCCTCGGTGGGCACGGCGCTCTTGCGTGCCATGACGGCGTCCTTTTTCTCGGAGATATAGAACTGGTAAAGCCAGCCGAGAATTTCCACCTGTTGCCAGTCCTCTGCGTCGCTGTCCGCGACGAGCTGGCGTATTACAGAGTCGGAATGCAGGAGGTTGTCTGGCAGCAGCAGGATGGTGGCATCATCCAGCTTACCGAAGACATCGGGAAGGATGTGGTTCAGCTCCGCACATTGGGCGAGCAGGAGAAGACGGTAGAGTTCCTCATCGCGGTTGCCATCCAGCTTGAGGCGGATCACCTCCTCGCGGTCGAGTCCTTTTAGCGAGACGTGCTCAGCGTGCTGGAGAATTTCCGGTAGCGGAGTGCCCTGAGGATGACTGAGCACCCGGTAGCCGTGGTCCAGATAGCCGTCGTGCAACTCCATGAAGCGCAGTGCGACTAAACGATTGAACCAAGTGTAAGCCATGGCTTCCATCGTTTGGTCGAATCCTTCACGCTGGATGAGATCGAGCAGTTGCTTGCGCAGCGGCACGATGGATCGCGGGAATGGCTGGCCGCCGATGAGAGCGACATTACCGGATTCAGTCACTTCCTCCACACGTCCGGGCTGAATGCCAAGATTCCCGGCACGGCGCGTCACCGCAGTGATGAGGGCATTGCGTGCGGCGGGGGCGTAGGTTTTGAGACGGGTGAGGTTCATAAAGGGTGTTTCCAAAGAGCTTGTTCTTGCCAATCAGGTTCCAGACCCATGGCAGAAAGGTCGATGTGCGGGTGCTTCGCGAAGAGGTCGGAGACGCGCTGATGCCATGCATGCCCTGCATCTGCCTTGGCTAGCCAGTAGCGGCAAATGTGAAGGATGGCCGCTAGCCGACGATCCTTGCTACGATAGATGGTCCAATGTGGATCCCGCCCCGGAATGGTGACGCGATAGCCCAGGTTCCAGTTCCACAGGCGGGCGTGGTGGGCGCAGCGATTCCGGACCGAGTTGAGAACTAAGAGCCAGTTAAGTGTGACCTGATGGCTCAGGCCAAGGGTTGTAGCGAGTTCTCGCCGGATGTCGGTGGAAACGCCGCGATAAAAAGAAAGGACGCTGCCGAAGTCCATCAACTCCACCATCATCCAGATGGGCGGCATTTCGTGATTGTCGCCGTATTTCTTGTCGAAATGGACGATAAAATCCTCCCTGCCCTTCTTCTCACGGGACCGGATTACTTGCTCACGAAGCTTGCGCTCCCAGTAAGCGAAGTCGTCGCGGCTGCGGTCGAAGTTGGGAAGGCAAGATGGGTTCAGGTAGGCGAAGGCGTCGTAAGCGTGAGCGAAGTGGTAGGCGAGTTGTGTGCGGGCGTGGACCTCGATGATTTCGAGAGCATCGAGGAGAAGCAAGCGGAGGCCATGGTCAAAGCGGTAGAGGTCCCAGACTTGTTCCAAGTTGGTTCCGATCCTGTAATTCTCACCTTGATCACGAAAGGTGTAGAGATAAGAGGTGAAGCGGTAATAATTCGTGGCGCGCAGGCGCTGAATCAATTGCTGCGGGTCAACTTGTAGGCCGCGCTGGCGGAGTTGCTCGGCTTGAGCCTCGAAGGTAAGCGGCTGTTTGTCGTATATCATGCGCCCCCCTCCTCTAAATCGTGATGGCTCTGGGGCAAAAAAATACCCGCCGAAGTGTGCTTCACCCTCCCAAAGGAGAGGAGAGGCCCGGCGGGTCTGCTGGAAGAAATAAGACGCTGAAAAGGGGTGGCGTCAACTCGATTTCTCAAAATTTTGCTCATGTCATTTGATCTGGATACGTTCGCCGCGGGCGAGGGTGTTGGTCAGCTCGGAGCGGAGTTTGGTGAGGAATTCCTCCACGTCCTCGGGGGTTTCGAGGAAGGGTTTCTTGAGTAGAGATGACACCTGAACCATGTGACGGGGCTTGGGTCCTGGGAGATTGGGTTTGGGATAGGTGACGGGAGAACCACCGATCGGCGGCGGCGCAGTTGCAGACTGCTCGATGGCGGCGACGGTGGAATCGAAAATCCTAGCGGCCTCCGTGGCAGCTTGGTCAAGGTGAGCGACGCTGTTTTGCTTGGCGCAGGTATCGGCGAGCACCTTGTAGCGTGCCTCGACATCGCGAACCAAGGATTCCGAATTTCCCGCGCTTTCGATTTCCGCCAGTGCCTGGCTGCGTTGCGCTTCGACAATCTCCAGTGCCTTTACGCGGCGGGCTGAGACGATTTCCGAGTTGATGGCCTCCACCTTGTCGATGAGACCGCGCACCTCACTGATGATCTTGTAGGGACTGGCGGATTGCAAAATCTGGTTCATTCGCTGCATGGCGGCGACGGCGTCCAGATTACGTTGCAGTTCCAGGTCGTTCAATTGGAAGCGTTCCATCGCCTTGCGGAGTTCGTCCCAGAGCGCGCGCTGCTTGGAGAAGAAGTTGCTCAGGTCGTGGAAGCTGTCGGAAAGATCTAACAGATCGTCTTTCCGGTTGAGGAAACTTTGAAGGAACTTGAAGGCATCTGACTCGGCAAGCACTTGGGTGAGCATCGGCACGTTCGAGTCGATGACAGATTTGCCAGGATAGTTGCCGGTATCAGCCAGGGGCTTGAACTGCAGGAGTGAATCGCTCCATGACTTGAGATGCTGTTGGAGATGGGTGCAAAGCTCCTCCTCATTGTCCGGACCCATGGCACCGAAAAGATCCTGACCGAGCTTGCGGGCTTTTTGGAGTTCGGCGGGATCGGTGATCTTGCGCTGGAGGATGGTGATTTGCCGCCACTTCGAGGTGGTGGAAAGCTCGTCGTAAGCGCGGTCGAGTGGAATGCGCGAACCGGCCCGCATCAGGTGGATCTCCCCAATGACGAGCAAGCGGGAGACGAGAAGGATGGTCTCATACGATGGCCAGCCATAGGGACGGTTGGAGAACCTTTCTTCGACGAGTTCATGGAGGACAACCAGCTTGCTGGTGGTAGCACAGAGACGAAGGTAATCGCGAAGTTCTTGGATGGCCTGCGGATTTCCTTCCTCCGCCTGGAGGGTGAGGGTTTGCTGGCCGATGTCATTGCTGCGAAGGATCGCTTGGATTTCCTGGAGCGGGTTGGAAACGAGGTGCTTGAGATAGCCCATCTTGGCAAAGGTATTGCCGATCAGGTATTCCATGGCCTCACCCACAGCCGCCATGGGAGCGGATGCCTTGGGTTTGAACGGCTGGCCGCCGGCGTAATACTCCGCGCTGGCGACGAGTTCACCCATCGCGGTGGTCAGGCGCTCTTTCCGAATCCGATTGTCCTCGGAAAATTCACGAAGGATACGCTGTGTCGAAGTCTGGCTGGTGCCATCGCTCTTTTTGACGATGTAGCGCTCGGTTTGCAGGTAAAGCCGCGCCTCGCGGGCAAGTGATTCGTGATCAGCGAGTTTGACGATCAACTGTCCACCATCGGTCGTGCTCTCCAAGGTGCAGCGACTGGTGTCGTAAAGGTTGTAATCATCGTGGAGTGGAGTGATGGCATGGACGGCGATTGCGTTTTCGGCCCGGTTGCCATAGGGATGACCGTCACAAATCCGATTGAATGTGAAGTCCTTGCCGTTGACGGAATAGCGGTGCTTGCGCTGTTCCTTGAGCACTTCGTCGAAAATCAGTTCGCCTAACAATTTTGCCTCAGCCCCGGAATCGAGTTCCTGGCCTTTGATTTCCCGTTTCACATCCTGTTCTTCATTGGTGAAGAACGAGAAGTCGTCGCCATTCCGGTTCACGAGGTTCTGATTTTCCAGTCGCAGCAGGCTGGCTTCGATTTTCCGACGCAAGGCGAGGCGGTCGCAGTCGATCTCCTCCATGCAGAGAGCGACGAGGTTGTCGATATTGCCCTTCACCTCGTCCACGTAGCGGATGAGGAAAAGAACTTCGAGAATACGAACGTCGTATTCTTCGAGCGCGCCATTGGTGGCTGCCTGTTCGATGGTCAGCTTGACGACAGTATCGAGGAAATTCTCGATGGATGGATAGAAGCGGTAGAGCGGGACGAGCACGCCGGGAGCGCAGTCGTTGATCTGGGTGGCACCGGACTGGAACGCGTCGAGCAAAGAGCGTTCGCCGCGAGCAAGATGCATGCCCGTTGCTCCGGCCTTGCGGATAGCCTCGAAGATTTTTTGGAGCAGTTGGAACTGATAGGGAATGAACGGATAGGTGGCGGCGAAATCAGCGGCATCCACGTAGGATTTCATGCTCATCTTCGTCGCGCCGAAGGTGAGTTGGTTGCGGATGATGTCGCCTTTTTCCGTGTAGAGGGCTTCGAGGAAGGTGGTGGCAACATCACGTTTGGCCAGCAAACGAGCGCGGATAACCTCGTCCACGTTGGCGCTGGAGAGTGACATGCGGGTGGTGAAGCGGGCGGTGATGCGCGAGAAGTCGTTCACGCGGCTGCGGCTCATTTCACCGATCACGGTATCAATATCCTCCTGCGAGGTGACGATGATCCAAGCGCGTCCGCCACAAGTGGTGCCGAGGGTCTCCGTGATGGTCTGGAGATTGAGCATCAACTGGGAGTTCTGTCCGATGAAGGCTCCCACCTCGTCGGCGAAGAACAACAGGCGATGGTCGGGGCCTTTTGAGTCGAGATATTCCTTCACCCAGAGGCAGAAGTTTTCGACGGTGAGGGAGAAGTTGGCTTCCGCCTTTTCATACCAGTTGGTCGATGCTTCCACAGATTGACCGAGGGCTTTTGACAACGCACCGATCATTTCATCACGGTAGAAATCGAAAGCATCGCGCTCGGCGAGCCAGGTCTTTCCGGTGGCAGCGAGGAATGCCTCATGGAAGGTGGCGAGTTTTCCACGCTCATCGAGATGGCGCTCCATGTGGGCGATGTGCGGCGGGTGGCCGGCATAGCCTTGGAGTTCATTCAGCATGCGGAGCAGAACCGACAGGATGGCGTCACGGCTGTTCGCGTGGTCGGATTTGGTCTCGATGTTGAAGAGAACGACATCGGTGGGAAACGCCACGGCACGCTTGATGTCCGCGTAGAACATCGGGTCTTTGATCTTCGTTTCGAAGAAATCGGCCGTGCGCTTGGTTTGGCCGTCGTATTTCAAGGTGCGGTTGCCCATCAGATAGGACAACACTTTGAGGTAGTGAGATTTACCGGAGCCGAAAAAGCCGGAAATCCAAACGCCGATTTTTCCTGCATATTCCGGTTTGTTCAGGTTGTCTGCAACGGCGAGATAGTTGCTGATGAAAAGATGGAGGTGCTTATCAAGCTCACGGGTGACGACAAACTCGTCCAGCTCGTGCCAGACGGAAGCATCATCCTGTTGATCAGCTTTGACCACGCCGT
>JBIKNX010000210.1:0-4601 GCA_044358435.1 Luteolibacter sp. | reverse complement strand
CCAGAATCTCCTTCTTGGAGTAACGTTTCTCGATTCGCATGGCGAGGAAGGCTTCCACCAGTTTCCGCTGAACACCCGATTCTCCCCGCGACGCCGCCTCCTGTTGTAAAGGATAGGCATTTCTCGCCAATTGTTGGGTGATGGTACTCGCTCCCTGGGTGCGTTTGCCGGCCTGGAAATTCAGCTTCAGGGCACGAACGATCCCGATGTAGTCAACTCCCTGATGAATGTGAAAACGTGAATCCTCTCCTGCTTTCAAGGCATTGATGAACAGATCGGGAACATCCTCGATCTTCATGATATCGCGATTTTGTACGAAAATACGGCCGATTTCTTTTCCGTTCCGGTCCAAGATCATGCTCCGGACCTCCAGGTCGTTGATCTTTTCCAAATCATACGTCAAAGCACGTTCCCGATAGACCCTCGTGTATTGCTCGGCATAGAGGTAAGCGACCAAAGCAGCACTCGCAAAGAACATGAACAGCACAAACCAGAATGTTTTGCGCTTGTAGAAACGGCGCTTGCCGCTCTTTCTCCCGTTGCTTTCCTTGTGTTTTACCATGTCTGAAAACCATCCAACAACGCCGCATGCAGCTGACGCGCGCTCTGTGGATTATCCGAATCCAGCCGCAGCCGCAACCTCTTCCTTTCTTTTCATAAGGGAAAAAATCGCGGCGGAACTGGCAGAACAAAACGCCATCTCCTTTCCACGTTACCTCGATCTCGCCCTCTACGATCCCGAACTTGGCTATTATGCAAACCGGACAAATCAAGTCGGACGCGACGGCGACTTCTATACGAGCGTGAGCGTCGGCCCCCTTTTCGGACAACTCCTCGCCCGCCGCTTTATGCATTGGTGGCAAGATCATGGAAAACCCGCCGCATGGCGGATACTCGAAATCGGCGCCCACGACGGCAAACTCGCTGCGGACATTTTACAGTCCCTCTCAATGATGGCGCCCGAGGCATGGCAATCTCTTGAATATGCAACGGTCGAGCCGCTGCCTTTACTCCGAGACGCCCAACAGCAACGACTTTCCTCTCTGGCTGCCGGACTGAACCTGGCCTCCGATTTTCAAACGCTATCCGAACACCCGCTGCCCGGCATCGCCTTCGGAAACGAAATTTTGGATGCCCTCCCGTTCCACCTCATCCGCCGTTGTGCGAACGATTGGCAGGAGCTGTTCGTCTCGGCGAATTGGACACTCGTTGGAAAGCCCATCGATCCAACCTCAACTCTGGGTCAAAAAACCGCTCTTCTCGGCCATCCGTTTCCTGAAAACTACCAAACCGAGATCCGCACGAACTATGCTGAGTTCCTGTCCCGGATTTCGAACTGCATCGGAGATGGAATGCTGCTCTTTATTGATTACGGATTCGCCGCACCTGAATACTACGACACGAACCGCACTACCGGCACCCTGCGCACTTTTTACAAACATCAAGCGGCGGAGGATCCGCTGGTTGATCCGGGAAAACGAGATATCACGGCCCATGTCGATTTCACCGATCTTGCCCGTGAAGCCGAAACCATCGGCTGGCAACCCACCCATTTCTCCTCCCAAGGCAGCTACCTCACCCACCTCGCTTCGGAGATGATCGAAACCGGTGAATTCAGCGATCCCAAAAACATCGCCCAATTCCGCTCCCTCACCCACCCGGCTCATCTTGGGGCGAGCTTTCATGTCATTGAATTCGAGAAATCAAAAAATTCAACTTCGCAGATCCTGCATCGGCTTGCTTTGGAGTGAAGAATTTCAACCACAACGCATGGTGAGATTTATCGAACTCCTCAAGAAGCGAAGCTCAAGATGCTTGGACGTAGTAAAACGAAGTCAAATTTCACAAATCACTCGAAATAGGCATAGATATAAAATCCCGAAATGATTCATAGTTCCGTCATTTTTCAACACGGAGAGAGGAGAAAAAGGAGAATGAGTAGAGCTTCAGAAAAGCTAAAAATCCATTCTCAAGTGGAAGAGAACTTTTTTCCGTTAAAATGTTAAAATTTATTGGTGCTGGTTGATCGGGCGATGTTCCGACATCGCCTGTTTGGAAAATAATTCAAACCAACCAACACCATGACCGAACAGACAGTATTGAAGGAAGCGGCACAAGCCGAGATTGAGGATTTTAACGGGATATTTCAGAAACAGGTTCGCAGCATCGTGCGCGATGGCCTGCTGGCAATGTTCGATCAGGAGGTGACTGCACTGTGCGGCGAATCATACCGCCCTTCAGTGAGCTTGCACCGTCGCGCAGGGAACGAGACGGTCACGATCCAAACTACCTCGGGCAAAGAACGCATATCGAAACGCAGAGTCCGCGAGATGCTTCCAACTGGCCGAGAACGGGAGGTGAAGTTGAAGTCTTACAGCGAAGTCAAACGTCGCAAGGGTATGTTCGACGAAGTGCTTGAGGCTATCTGCCACGGGGCTTCTGGTAGTGGGGTAGGCAAGATGCTAGGCGTGAGCGCAAGCACGGTGTGCGAAGGTTGGAAGTTACGCAGTAAGGAGCTTCTGGATGAATTTCGATCACGGGATCTTTCCAAGATCGATGTGGTGGCGCTGATGGTTGATGGGGTTTTTCCGGGTAAGGAAAGCTGTGTGGTGGTGGCGCTGGCTATCGATATTGAAGGCCATAAGCATCTGTTAGATTTCGAGGAGGGAAGCAGTGAGAGCACGGAGGTGGTGAAGGGTCTTTTCGCGAGATTGCATGCTCGGGGATTACAGGCTGGCAACGCTCGCAGACTTCTATTAGTTCGTGACGGAAGTGATGCAATCGCCAAGGCGGTGAGGCATTTTTGGCCGGATGCGGTTCAGCAGGAATGTTTGGTGCATATTGAGCGCGGGCTATGCAGGAAGCTTTCATGGAAACACCAGAAAGAAGTAGTTCAACGGATGAACCGGTTGCGTGGAATGCAGGGAGCGGAGGCTGGAGAAGAAGCTTTTGAAGAGCTATTGGAATTTGTCAGGAGCAAGAATCTGGCGGCGGCGGAGAATTTGGAGAGCCGTAAAGAAGAGATCCTGGCGTTTCATCGGCTTAATGTTCCATCGACACTCAATGTGACGTTTCTGAGCACCAATCACATAGAGAACGTCATGCGAAATTCACAGGCAATGATCGGCAAGGTTTGCCGCTGGAATGCTAAGACTGACCAACTGGCGAGGTGGATGGGAGTCGCGCTATTGCGCGCCCAGGAGGGCTTTCGCCGGGTTAGAGGTCACAACGAACTGGGACGGTTGGCCGCCGCGCTGGAAAGGTCTGGCTCCGCTGCATCGTCGCTTCGCTCCTCTTCAGCTCCACCAGACCTTTCCGGCGCGGAAGAAAAGTGCGAGCTTGCAAGAGGGAATGAATCCTCGTATCAAATGTCCATCAGCCAGCCCGCTGACATTCTAACGATTTAACGGAAATAAAAATTCCCCCGTTAAAAATCCCCCAGACCCCAGCTAGCTAATGTCAGCTTGACCACACCCGCCATTCACATTAGACCAAGAATCAACACAATGTCTCTAGTTCAGAATTGTCTAACTTCTGGGGCTAGGTGCGTGCATATTTATGATAAAGCAATCTTTAACTCAGAATTCTACAGCATCTGATAGGATAATCTCTGTAGATTTTTTCCGTGGATTTACAATGTTTCTGCTCATCGGCGAAAGCACAAGGCTCTATAGCCATATAAGCAAGATCGATACCGGAGTTACGCAATTCATTGGAACTCAGTTGAGTCACCACGAATGGCATGGATTGCATTTCTGGGATCTTATCCAGCCTTTCTTCATGTTCATTGTTGGTGTTGCTATACCCTTTGCCATAGCAAACAGGCTGAAGAAAGGTGACAGCCAACACTCTGTAAATTTTCATGCATACAAAAGATCCTTCCTTCTTCTGTTTCTGGGATGGGCACTTTACTGCATTGGACCTGGAAAAATTGTCTTTCGGATGCAGGATGTGCTTACACAGCTTTCTGTAACATACCTCGTTGCTTATCTTATCAGAAACAAAAGCTTCTGGTTTCAGATGATCTTGTCTCTATCAATCCTTCTCATAATGGATCTCGCCTACAGATTTTTTCCGGTTGAGGGATTTAACCAGCCATGGGTGGCATTTCAGAATCTTGGCTCATGGGTAAATAATAAAATTGAAGGTGTGGAAAAGGCAAGTGTATGGGCATCAATAAATGCATTTTCAACAATTGCTCATACAGTGTGGGGCGTGCTCTGCGGGAAACTGCTCATGAGTAGTAAACCTGTAAATGACAAGATTAGGCTACTGATTATTGCCGGTCTGTCAGGATTAGCAATAGGCTATTCACTCGACCTCTTTGGCATAACGCCTATTATAAAGAAAATTGCAACAGCTTCATTTATCTTCACAAGCGGTGGTTATGCAATTCTTGCTATGACCTTTTCTTACTGGCTCATTGATGTTAAAAAGATCTTTGTCAATGGTTCGAAGATATTCAGAATCGTTGGCATGAATTGCATTTTTATTTACCTCTTTTTTGGCCTCTTCCGCAAAATCTGTGGGTTGAACTGGCATCCGAGCGCTGTGTAGCTGCGAGAAGTTCTTGAAAGTTGTCCACAACAGACCGATTCGAG
>JBIKNX010000209.1:0-4603 GCA_044358435.1 Luteolibacter sp. | reverse complement strand
TGAGCAAAGTGCTTTTCCTGGTGTGATCGCTATCACGCTATCTGGGCACGCTGAATCGAAACCAAGTTCAGCAGCATCACCAATATTTGCAGCAATGGAGACCATGAGTGTACCTTTAGGAAAGACCTTGCTAACCGAAAGCCCTTTTGAGTTCAGAGTTTGGGAGAATTCTCGAATGAAACCAGACTTTGCACCACTCACATCTCCGGTCTGAATGAAGGGGGTTGTTCCCCCGTAAAATGACGGATCGTTTCTTGGTCGATGGGAGAAGCGACCGCGTTCGACTTTAGCTAGTTCACCAAGACGCGTGATGTGCCATCGAGATGACTTTTTCATCCTCCCACCTCCTCTCCCGCCTGTTTGGCTGAGGGTTTGCCGCGCTTTTTGCCGCTTCGTAGGTTTCGTTGGGCGTAACCGGACGGCACCCATTGTTGGGCGCTTGGTGTTTCGCCTCGGAGAATCCGCGATGCTGCCCATCTGGACGGTTTCCACCGCAGCCTATATGCTGGGAAACTTTCGGCTTTCGGAAGTGTCACGGCATGAAGATGCCTTGCAGATGAAACCATTTCGGTGCAATCAACGAAATGGTATCCCAGCGGCGAGGGCTGGGCACGGGCTGGGCCGACCATGCCGAGGATTTGCTCGGAATGGTTCATGCCGAAACGAACGGTTGCAAAAAATGCGACGGTTGAGTTCGGTCGGCGGGCACAGCCGAATCCAGTTGTTGAGGAATCCACAACAACTCGCTCAGGGGCGGGTTTCAGTTTGAACTTTTTCATTCGATAAAGAGCAGGTAATAATCGCGGAACCAGAATTCACGGTTCCGCTGTTTGCCGGTCATTTCCGCGAGGATTCCCAGGCGCACGAGGTCGGTGAGCAGGCGATCCACGGTGGGTTGGCTGATTCCTAGGCGACGGCAGAGTTCCGGGCCTGTGGTGATGGGTTTACTATAGAGGAAATCGGTCACTCTGCGTGCGTTTGCCGAACGCGCGCCGAGAGTGGCGATCTTGTCGCCCGTGGTTTGCCGGAGTTGGTGGATGCGCTGGAAGGACTCCACTCCGCGCTTGGCCGTCTCGATAATGGCGACAAGAAAGAAACGGATCCACTGCCCGAGGTCGCCACGGGTCCGCACGGCGGTGAGGGAGTCGTAGTAAGCGGCACGGTGCTTTTCCAAATGAGCGGAAACGTAGAGGCAGGGACGGTGAAGCAGGCCTTTGCTGACAAGATACAGGGCAATGAGAAGTCGCCCGATCCGGCCATTGCCATCGAGAAAGGGGTGGATCGTTTCGAATTGATAGTGGCTGATGGCGATGCGGATGAGATCCGGCACGAGAATCTCCTCGTTGTGCCAGAATCCCTCAAGATCCCCCATCAGGCTGGGAACCTCATCGTGGTGAGGTGGAATAAAAACGGCATCCGCGAGCGTGGCGCCACCGATCCAGTTCTGGCTGCGACGAAATTCACCGGGCGTCTTCCCTTCGCCACGCACTCCGCGGAGCAAGGTGGCGTGGGCATCGCACAACAGGCGGTTGGATAAGGGCAGCCTACTCAACGCTTCAATGGACTGGTTCATCGCATCAATGTAATTGCGAACCTCGCGCCAGTCGTCTCGCTTTTCGGGCTTGATTTCCTCAGGGTCCTCTTCGAGCGCCTCTTCCATTTCGGTTTGAGTGCCTTCGATCCTGCTGGAAGTTTGGGCTTCCTTGACGACGTGCATTTGGATGAATCGGTCGATGTCCGGCACGATCAAGGAAAGACCATTGAGCTCACCGAGACGACGATTGGCCTCGGCGAGGAGAGCATGGATTTCGGCATCCTCCCAGATCCACGCATGGTTGACCAATGCCGGCTGGAAACTCCGGTATTGGAACTGCTGGCGGTAAGTGCCTTGTTGGAAATCACTGATTTTCATGAATGCTCCGGTATTCGCTAAATAAGAAATGACGAGTAAGTGAATTTAATTTTGGATTATATGAGGCATTTTTGAGGCTTAAGCAAGGAATAAGATTCAAGAATTAACAAAATCTTATTTTATTTAGGAGATAACCTCAATTTAGCCAAGCCCAAGTTCCTTGAGGTAGCCGTCCATTTTCGCGCGGACAGCTATGAGTTTTGATTCCAGGGACGTGATTTCCTGCTTCACGGCAACGAGGTCGATCTCTGCCTCCTCCTCGAAGGTATCGACGTAGCGAGGGATGTTGAGATTGAAGTCGTTGTCAGCGAGTTCTTGAGGTGTGGCGCGGTAGGCGTATTTCTCGACGGTCTGGAAAGCCTGGTGCGTTGCCACGATTTTATCCAGATGCTCATCCGTGAGCATGTTCTGGTTTTTCGCCTCTTTGAAATCGCGGGACGCATCGATGAAGAGCACATCTCCATCCGTTTTGGCTTTGTTGAAGAGGAGAATGGCGGCAGGAATTCCAGTGCCGAAGAAAAGGTTCGCAGGGAGACCGATCACGGCTTCGAGAAGATTTTCTTCGATCATGCGCTGGCGGATACGGCCTTCGGCGGCACCACGGAAAAGAACGCCATGCGGGACAACCACACCGATGCGTCCGGTGCCTTCACGTGCGATTTCCACCATGTGGGAAATGAACGCCCAGTCGCCCTTGGATTTAGGCGGAAGCCCACGGTGGTAGCGGTGGAACGGATCGGCGGAAGCCTCGTCATAGCCCCACTTGTCGAGCGAGAATGGCGGGTTGGCGACGACGATGTCGAATTTCATCAAGCGATCCCCCTCGATGAGGCGCGGGTTGCGCAAGGTATCGCCCCACTCGATGCGGAAATTGTCCATACCGTGGAGGAACATGTTCATGCGGCACAGAGCATGCGTGGTACCGTTCATTTCCTGACCAAACAACGCAAAGTCGCGCTCGTCCGCTTGGCGACCGACTTTGATCAGCAGGGAACCGGAACCGCAGGTGGGATCGCAAATGGTATCGCCTTTTTTCGGAGCAAGCAACATGGCGAGGAGTTTGGAAACTTGGCCGGGTGTGTAGAACTCGCCGGCTTTTTTTCCTGCGTCCGAGGCAAAGCGCTCAAGCAGGTATTCATAAACATTTCCAATCACATCTTCCTCACCAACAACCGATGGACGGAGATCGAGCTTGGGAGTTGCAAAATCTTCGAGCAGCATTTTCAGGCGGGCGTTACGGTCACGCGTCTGGCCGAGTTTGGACTCGGAGTTGAAATCTACTTCGCGGAAAACGCCTTCGAGTTTGGACTTGTTAGCCTCTTCAATCGCCGCAAGAGCGATATTCATGCGCTCGCCGATGTCGGTTTTGTCGCGCTGTGCATGAATGCTGTAAAAGTCCGCACCATCAGGAAGCTGAAAGCGCTCGCGGGACAAACGACGCGCGACACGGCCTTCGTCACCCTTGTATTCCTTGAGATAGGCATCGCGATGGTCGCGCCAGACATCCGATACGTATTTCCAGAACAACATCACGAGGATGTAGTTCCGATAGTTCTCGGCATCGACTACACCACGGAAAGTGTCGCAGGCACGCCAAGCGACGTCGTTGATTTCGGATTGGTTGATTTTGGACATATAAAATTAGATGGATTTAGAGAGTAGACGTGAGAGGGATAAATTTACGAATTGCAGGCGCTTTTCACTAAGCTCTTTTGTCAAACATGCTTCTTCGTGAGCTAACTCGTTAAGGGTGGCGATTTTGTGTTGATCTTCCAAGGGAATAAGCGGCACGGATAATGAACGAAGAATCCCGATTGATAGGGTCTGCACATAGGTCCCACGCGCATGGGAGCGCAGGAATTCCTGTATCATATGCAAATTTAGGAAAGCGTGCAGATAAGCGGGTGAAATTTGATGAGATTTCAGACGGATGATGAAAAGTTGACTGCTGGCAATCGCATCGATGTCTTCCGTAACCAAAACAGCTGTCATGCGAGTTCCACGGTTGGCCATAAGGATGTCCGCTACCCTGACACGGTGACGATGCTCGGGATCGAGAGCAGGGTCGATGGGCTGTGTCTCAGTAATGTTGAGTTTGCCACTGTCAGACAAATCACTGATCCGTAGGTAATGCGGCCCCTCCGCAACGGTGCGCGTCGCCGCATCGGCCCCACGAAGAGTGAGACCTGTGCGCACATCTGCGATTTCATCGAGGAGGAGCTGCATCATGGGTTTAACGTGTGTGTTGTGTGTTACAAGGCGGGTTATGATACTCGATCAGGTCCTTTTCCTCCCTGAGGCGGTCATCCTCAATCTGATTGACATGGGCATGAATGTGGGTGGCTCCGTTGCGTTTTGCACAAGTCTCCTTTTCATGGTCTCCCAGGCGCTGACCCAGGTTGTTGGACTGCCCGATGTATTGAGGCACCCACTGTCCGTAAGCGTTGAGCTTGCAGAAAATGTAGTTCCCCGGCACCTGATTGAAGGTGGTGCCAATCGGATAGATTTCGTATTCATAGGTTTTGCCGGACTTACCGGCCCATTTACATTTGTTTAATGTATTACTCATTATTTTAGTTATTTGGGAGGAACGGTGCTTTTTTCCCTTGTTGACTAACCTCAAATGAATCAATGTGCAGGCCTTCCACAGCTGGCATTTCATTCAATTGAAGTCCTCTGATAGACCCCATC
>JBIKNX010000208.1:0-4635 GCA_044358435.1 Luteolibacter sp. | reverse complement strand
AGCTGGAAGTCGGCTTTTTCGTTGATACATTGGCTTGTCTAACTATGCGATTTTTCCTCGCTTAGCTAGTACAGCCCCTAAAAGAGTTATTGCCCCATGAATTCAAACGAAAGCTCCAGCATCGACCGCGGCGATTCGCTGATCACACAGTTTAAATCTCTTAGCCAGATTTTCTGGCTCGCTGGATGGATTGAGATCGTCGAGCGCTTCGCTTACTTCGGTGCGCGTGTTGCTTTACCGGTCTTCATGGTTGCCGCGATTGGCAGCGGTGGTCCGGAACTCACACAAATTGAAAAAGGACAAATCTTCGGCATCTGGGCGGTGGTGCAATCATTCGTACCGATTTTATCCGGAGGATTTGCCGATCGATACGGTTACAAGGTCAACATTGCGATTTCCACATTCCTTAAACTCCTCGGATACATCGTGATGGCGTTCTGCATCCCGCTCACCGAGCTGATAGCAGGCATGTCACTCGAGTCGGCACGAGCAAAAGGAGTCGACTGCGTTTATGAAGTGTTGTTTGGAGGCTCGGTGCTGGTGGCACTCGGAACTGCCATCTTCAAACCCGGGATTGGCGGCCTCATTTCCAGTCAGCTCAATCCACGCAACTCGGCACTCGGTTGGAGTGTCTTTTATCAATTGGTCAATGTCGGTGGATTTGTCGGGCCGCTGTGCGCCGGTATGCTGCGGGTGCTCGAATGGCATTATGTATTCCTGCTGTGTGCTGCCGCCATTTCCCTGAATTTTCTTGTGCTGTTTTTCATTCCGGAAACCGCACCCAAGCAAACCGGTGAAAACAAACCCGGTCCGATCAGGATGTTTTACCAATCCATCTGCGGACTGCTTGATCCGAAATTGTTTTTCTACACGCTGAGTTTCGCCGGATTCTGGCTGATGACTTTCCAAATTTTCGACATCTTGCCGAACTTCATCGATGACTGGATTGATTCTCGTGGTCTTGCGAATGCGCTCAAATCGATTTTTGGTGCGGGTGTGCCGACTGTGGGTGAGGGCAACTTGACTCAAGAATGGATCATTAATTTCAACGCCCTGCTCATCAGCCTTGCGACTTTCATGATGGGTTACATGACGCGCCGTGTGAAACCGCTCGTGACGATCATCATCGGTATCTTCCTCGCAATTTTCGCCACCTACGGTCTTGGAATGAGCATGAGCGGCTGGTGGATCCTTGGCGCGATCCTGTTGTTTTCCGTTGGTGAAATGATGTCGGGACCTGCCAACTCTTATTTCATCATCAGTATCGCGCCCAAAGGTAAAAACGCTCTCTATATTGGCTTTAGCGGATTCGCCGTCGGGATTGGATGGTCGGTTGGTTCGATCATCGCTTCCCGTCTCTATCAGAAGGGCGGAGACAAGGTTGTTTTGGCGAAGCGTTACCTCATTGAAAAGCTGGGTGTTGATGCTCCTACCGTTGATGCTTTACCCAAGGAAAAAGTCATGCCGCTGCTTTCTGAAACCGCAAATTTGGATTCCTACGCCGCGACCGAGTTGCTTTGGAATACCTATCAACCCTATTCCATGTGGCTGATCTTTGCTTTGATCGGACTCGCTTCTTTGATCATCCTTGTCATCTACAATCGAGTCACTCAAGACGCCGCTAAAAATCCAGATCATCCATTCAATCGCCATGGTCACGCTTGGGTACTGTGCTTTCTGATACCGATTGCCATCACATTCGTCGTCTGCACGTGCATGTTCTACTCGCTAGCATTGCTGCTGAACTCGATCTTCTTCTTCTCCATGCTGATCATCGCGTTTCTGCCAAAGCATCTGCGCACACTGGATCCCGGAGAGCCTAAGTAGTCGGCACCGAGAAGGCAAAAATCCCGAACAACGTTGCGGCAGGAAAACTTACCGCATCGGCTCAAAGATTCACTGGCCGCGCTCCATTCACACGTGAAGTTTCAGCGAGATACGCCAACTGGTGTCCGGCCAGTCCGTCCAGACCGACAGGGATCGCGTTGTCGCCAGTCATCAATTGATCGAGCGCATTGACGAGACCGTAATCTCCACCACCGTGGCCTGCGTAGCCTTCGGCGGATGGGTCTCCGACCGGAATGCTCTCAATCTTATCATCGCGATGTTCACGCACCCAGAGTTCCGGAGTGCCGGCATCTGAGAAAGGCTCGCCCCCGCGCAGTGATCCGAGGGTGCCATGAATTTCAATCGTCCGGCAGTGATCGAAAGCAGTCATGGTCAAACTGGCCGTGATACCGTTCTCCAATTCCGTGGAGACGATTTGATGGTCAACCGCATCATTGTCACAATGATAGGCACACCGGCCCCAGGGTGAGGTTTTGAGAAATTCGATCACCTGTTCATCGGTTGCATTTTCATAACCATCCATCACCATCCGCAAGAAGTTGCGTTTTTCCTTGAGGTAGAGGTGAGCATCATAATTGCACTGGGCAGCTACCGGACAACCGTCGGTGCACCGCCGCGGAGCTCCAGCAGGCGCGTTTTCAGGCTTGAACCAATCGAGCCGTCCAAAACTGGAAATCGTTTTTGGCTTGGAACCGGACAGCCAACAAATGAGATCGGTGTCGTGTGAGCACTTTGCCACGATCATCGGTGAGGATTTCGAGGTATTTCCCCAATGACCGCGAACGTAAGAATGCGCCTGGTGAAAGGCACCGACACCTTCGCTCAAGCGCATGGTCATGATTCGTCCGAGTCGACCGCTTTCAACCACCTTCTTCACCGCCGTGTAAAACGGAGTGTAACGAAGAACAAAACCCAGCACGATACGTCGTCCGAGCGAGCGAGCGAGCGCATCGAGCTCTTCACAGCGAGCGAGCGTTTCGGCAGCCGGTTTTTCCAAAAGCAGATCGTAGCCAATATTCAAGGCGCTGACCGCATGGCCGTAGTGATGGGCATCCTGAGTGCCGATGATGAGGACGTCCGCCAGCTTTCCAGCTGCAAAAAACTCCTCGGCGGAGCCGAATGTCCGCACGTTTCCTGAGCGGGAGAAGCCCGCGACAGTCGCTGCCCGTGAATGCACAAGATCCGCAGCGGCGGTAATTTCATAACGGCCATCCAATGATGCCGCGATGCTTGTGTAGGTTCGCCCTCTGGCGCCACAGCCGAGAACCGCTATGCGCAGAGGTTTGACATTATGTGAGGTGGATGTCTGCATGAAGATCGCGATAAGAATGAAAGAACAAACCGTTTTTGGCAATGACCTCCTGCGAAAAGAATGGGCAAAAGAGCCGAATTCCGGCTTGCGCACGTTTGCAGTCATCTATCATTTCGGAGATTTGCTTTTTCACCATCTCTTCGGAATACCCTGAAACGGAAAAAGTCACACCAGCCCGGCATGATGAAAGCGGATCGACTCCTTATGACTGCCCGGAGCCTTGACTGCTCAGCAAGCCTGCGGAGGGAAGCTCGATAAAGCGATAAAAAGCGAATGACGCGGCCACACTGACGAGAAAAGCCGTCAACAATCCGGCTACCGCTTGGGTTGGAGAAGTCCAGCCAAGCCTTTCCCACACGGTGGAGACCGCGATCAGGACAGGAAAGTGAACCAGAAACAGACTGTAGGAGACCCCTCCCATTCGGGCGATCAGACGACTCTTTGGCCAGCAGCCGCCTAGACCCGATTTCTCCGCGCCAAAGAGCAGCAGGCCGATGATCACCGTGCTTGCCAACCGCAAACGCCAACCCACGGCCATCGCAAGCGCCATCAAAACCACATATGACCAGAATCCCGCTTCGGAGCGCTTGTTTCGCATCCCGTCATGAACAACGATTCCCATGAAGAAATAAGGAAAGAAATAGATCGCCCAGGAATCCCAATCCGTTCGTGGATTGAGGAAAAACAACGAAAATATCGATAGTCCCCAGCCCGCAAACATCGGTATGTTCGCCCATGGGGCACCAGCGGGTGATCCGATCCAGCGTGGCAGGGCATCGCGCAAATAAAGCATGATCACATAGATCAGTCCCAACTGGAAATTGATACAAACGAACCACAGTCCGGTGGACAAATGCTCGTAGCCCAAAAACTCTTGCAGAAAGAAAAGATGGGCAAGGAACTGCGGCAGCGTGGGCGACTGACCGATGACATCCACCGGCACCCAGCCGCGACCGAATTCGCAGGCAACCATGGCAAGCAGAATGGCAGCCAGATAGGGAATTCCGAGTCGGCAATAACGGCGAACCATGTATAAACCTGCTGCCGACAAGCCCCAAGACCGCGTCGACATCGTATGCGCCATGACATACCCGCCGATCACAAAAAACACCTGGGTAAAGCGCGCATGATCGCGAAGACCGTTCAATACGTTTCCAAGGATAGGCTCAGCATACTCGCACAACGGAGGATATAAGGCAAAATGATGCAATAAAATCATCACCGATGCAAAAGCCCGCAAGGCATCGAGAAACAACATACGCTGCCCGGATCGGATTTTTCCCGGAGCAACCGGTTCATTGAGATCTGAAATCACTCAACGGAGTGACGCAGCGGGCAGGCGGATTGGCAACTCGCCATTCAAAAAACCGGCTCTTCAGCAAAATTTGTGGGTGAACTTCGGCTCCGGTAGTTTCCCAAGTGTATGAAACAGAGTGGTTTGTAGCAATTCGAAGCTGCGGTAGCCGTAGGCTTTT
>JBIKNX010000207.1:0-4653 GCA_044358435.1 Luteolibacter sp. | reverse complement strand
TGAGAGCGATGAGGAACTCGCGCCAATGGACCTCGGCTTCAGATAATGCGCAGCTCACGCCGAGGATCATGCGCTTGCCATCGTCGCGGCGTATGCCGATGGCTTTGAGTGTGGCACAGTCACGAACGGTGCCGTCGATGCGGACCTTGTAATAGGTGGCGTCGAGGATGAGGTAGCGGATTTCGGGAAGAGCGCGGGCGCGCCATTTGGCAAATTCCTCGTCGAGTTGCTTGTTGAGATTGGAAACTTGCCCCGAAGAGACCTCGAATCCGCAAAGTTCCTCCATGATCTTGGTGACGCGGCGGGTGCTGACGCCTTGGACATAGAGGGTGGCGATGGCGGACTTGAGCGCACGGTCGCTACGGGAGCCTTTTTCGAGAAGCGAGGTGCGGAAAGGCGTGTCGCAGTCGCGCACTTGTGGGATAGCAAGCTGTAAGGAGCCGACGGCGGTTTGGAAGGATCGAGGTTTGAATCCGTTGGCGTGACCATTGCGCTCGACGCCACGTTGGTAAGGGCTGGCCCCGATGTGATTCTCGCGTTCGATGAGCATGGCGGCGTTCATGAGGATCTGGGCGATGTTTGCGAGGCCTTCACCGAGGCCTTCGGCGAAAAGGGTCTTGAGGATTTGGTCTTGGAGGGTATCGTTGGTTTGTTCGTTCATGGTCTTAGTCATTTTGGCGTAGTAACCTCAGACTAAAGGCCTTGAACGGACGCTGCAAGCCGACCCAAGGGAGCGGCGCACCGTGCGTGAGCCCGATTCCGCTACGCTCCATCGGGCTCACGCACGGTGGGTCACAGGTGAAATCGGCTCCTCGCTTTTACAGAAGAAATTTTACACTACCACATGGGGTGTGGGCTGAATTTTTTGGTGCCGGATGTATTTCCGCTGGCAGGGACGTTCCTGCCTACCTAAAGTCCGGCAACTTTAACCACCTCAACCCTATGAACATCGCCGAAAACATGGTTGCCACGATTGGCAACACCCCACTGATTCGCCTCAACCACATCACCAAAGGTCTTGAAGCTGAGATCTGTGTGAAAGCAGAATTTTTCAATCCGCTTTTCAGTGTCAAAGACCGTATCGGCAAATCCATGGTCGAGGCGGGTGAGCGTGAAGGCAAGCTCAAGCCGGGTGGACTAATCATCGAGCCGACTTCGGGCAACACCGGAATCGCGCTTGCTTTCGTTGCTCGCTCGAAAGGTTATCGCTGTATCCTCACCATGCCTGAAAGCATGTCGGTTGAGCGTCGCGTGTTGCTGCGCTTGCTCGGTGCGGAAATCGTTCTCACTCCTCGCGCCAAAGGCATGGGCGGAGCGATCGCGATGGCGAACAAGCTGATTGCTGAAAACCCCGGTTCATACGGTCCGAGTCAGTTTGACAACCCAGCCAATCCACAAGCCCATCGTGAAACCACCGCCGAAGAAATCTGGCGTGATACAGATGGTCAAATCGACGTATTTGTCGCAGGGGTCGGCACCGGCGGAACGATCACCGGAGTTTCAGAAATTTTGAAAGCCCGTCGTGACATGAAGACTTTTGCGGTTGAGCCGGTCAACAGTCCGGTCATTTCTCAGGCAAAAGCCGGTCAGCCACTTCAGCCGGGTCCTCACATGATCCAGGGAATTGGCGCCGGCTTCATTCCGGGTAACCTCAATCTCGACATCATTGACGAAGTGATTCAGGTCTCCAACGAAGACGCCTTCGCGACCGCTCAGGCACTCGCTCAACAAGAAGGACTGCCCGCGGGTATTTCCACCGGTGCGAACGTGTGGGCCGCCATGCAGCTTGCCAAACGACCCGAATTCAAAGGCAAGCGCATCGTCACCATCGGTTGCTCGTCAAGCGAGCGTTACCTTTCCACTCCTCTTGCGGAAAAACTCCGCGAGGAAGTTTCCAATCTTCCGGTGCAAGAAGCGTGATCGCCGGGCTTTCCGATGTTTCGCATCCAACCTATTCCCCCTTGTTCAATGACTCTCGATGACATGATTCATGCTCCATTTGTCTGGGGCCTTGCTTTGGGTCTGTTGATCGCGGGCTTCATTCTGAAGAACGCCATCGGCAACAGGTTTCGGATGAGTAAGGAAATCAAAAAACTGGAATCCGAGCTACGCGATTTTCAATCCCATCTCAACACCCAGATGAAAATCACCGCGACCGGAAGCGATTCGATGACCCGGGAAATCGAATTGTTGAAGGTGCAGAACGAGAATCTCCGGGTCAATCTCGCGTGCGTCCAAAGCAAGCCTGAAAAAAGCGAACAGCGCCAATTTCGTATCCAGGAAATGGCGATCGGCAAGATGCGCGAGCAGGCTCCCGGTTTCGCCGGAGCATGGGAAAAGGCGGTTCGGGAAGCAGAAGTGGAAATCTTATCCGCAGAGAGCGGATTGACCAAGTTGATGCGAAAAGTCGTTCCGGGGCTCTCATCAAAGCCGCCTGTGGAACCATTGCCTCCTGAATCGCCTTAAAAGGACAGAGATTTGATCATTGATTGAAAGATTTCCGACAGGACCGGACGTATGAATGGCGTTCGAAAAATTTCCGGGCGGCCACCGCTCAGCATCCCTCCTCCCCGATGCGGGTTCGGGGCGACGGCGGCCCAATCTCTCAAACCTCGCGGTGAAAACCACCGCGAGGTTTTTTGTTCGTAGCTGCTGCGTCCCGCGGCAGGCTGTTAGAGTGGCGTCCCGCCGCTCTTTCTTGGACCAGTTGCCAAAAGTCTTTTCCGAAACGATGAGATATTGAGGTTTGGATGATTAGCCGCTGCGCGGATGTTTGAATTGGAGTTCCGGCCCGTAACCCACGGTTTCGTTGTTGTTCGTCAGTTTCGGATGTTCATTGCCTACGTTGCACTCTGGCCAAGCATTGTGCGTTCTCCGATTACGGAGAACGGTGAAGGCTGGCTTTCACTCCTTCCTCACGCCTAGAATCCGAGGCCTATGGACTCGGTCGTTTCGGAGAATACTTTTGGCAACCGCTCTCACTTTCAGCTTGGTGCTCCAGTATTTCGAATACGAATAGTTCGGGGATGAATGAGGTGATGGAAATAATAACTGAACAAGCATGCATATACTTTTAGTCTCAGTCACACATCGTCGCTAGCTCCTCGACCTCTGGCTATCGTCCGTAATCCTCAGATGATAAAGAATTCATCGATTCAGCTATAGTCAGCATGACAGATGTTCGTGAAAATACCAGACAGCAGGGTGCAGTTGCTCTTTGGGTGGCTTTTCGCTCCAAAAATTTTGAGTTTTGAAATTTGAGTTTTGAAACTTACTGTCAGCGGCATGTCCAAAGTGATGGTTGGTTTATCGGGAGGGGTTGATAGTGCGGTTGCAGCCGCGCTACTCGTTGAGCAGGGGCATGAGGTGGTGGGTGGATATATGAAGAACTGGATGAACGATGAGGGGATTCCCGGGGATTGTCCGTGGGAGCAGGACATCGAGGATGCGCATGCGGTCGCCAAGACTTTAGGTATTGAGTTTCGGGTGGTTGATTTGGTGGATAGTTACAAGCACAAGATTGTCGAATATTTGGTGAATGGTTACGAAGAGGGACTGACGCCGAACCCGGATGTCTGGTGCAACCGCGAGATGAAGTTCGGGGTGTTCTTGGATTATGCGCTGGAGCAGGGATTCGAGGCGGTGGGAACGGGCCACTACGCGCGCAGGCGTGTGCTTTCAAGCGGTCAGGCAGCGATTTTGCGTGGGGCGGATCCTAACAAAGATCAGAGTTACTTTTTATCACTGATGACATCGAGGCAGGTGAAACATGCGCGGTTCCCGACGGGTGAAATGCTCAAACCGGAGGTGCGTGAGGTGGCGCGTCGTTTCAATCTGCCGGTCGCGGAGAAAAAGGATTCGCAGGGCATTTGTTTTCTCGGGCAAGTGAAGATGAGCGATTTCCTCGCGCACTACCTGCCGGACAAACCGGGTGACATCGTCGATCCGGCGGGTCGGGTGATGGGGCAGCACCGCGGCCTTCATTTTTATACCATCGGCCAACGCAAAGGCCACGGCGTCGCATCGCCGAGAGAAGGTATGGCTTACGTGGTGGTCGGGAAAAATGCGGCGGAGAATCAGCTGGTGATCGGCTGGGATAGGGAGGATACGCAAGGGCTTTATCTAACAGAATGTGTGGTGGGCACGATTTCGTCGATCAATGAATCTATTCCCTCCCTCAAACGGGTGGAAGCCCAACCGCGCTACCGTGCCAAAGCCGAAACCGCGAAGTTGGAGGCGATGGATGGTGGGCGCGTGAAATTGATCTTCGATAAACCGCAGCGCGCGCTGGTGGCAGGGCAGATCATGGCGTTTTACGATGGAGGAAGATTGTTGGGCGGGGGTGTGGTGGAGGGGGTTTCGTAGTGAATTGACGACAACGACCCAATGCTCTGAAGATAGATTGCCATTCAAACATCATGCGACACATCATTCTCATGCTCGCTCTGTTTTCGCGGGGTAGATGATCGCCAATAGCCATTTCATGCCTCCGTGTCCTCCGTTATCTCCCTCCCTCCGTTTTGAAAAAAGCCCGAATCACTCTTACTGCGTTATTCACCCATCCACCAAAAATCGGAATTGAGAAACCATCATCCTAAAAAGGAAAATGGGCGTGTTTTTTAAGCCTCATTGGCTGAGGAGTTTGATTTTTCA
>JBIKNX010000042.1:0-15521 GCA_044358435.1 Luteolibacter sp. | reverse complement strand
CTTGGATTCGGAGGATTCCGACATTGTCCTGCTGAATAACGGAACTGACCGCTTTTCAGGAAAAATCAAGGATATGAAAGACGGGAAAGTCAACCTGACCGGCCGGTTCGGAAATTTTTCGTTCCCGATGACCGAGATCGCGGAGATAAGATTTGCAAAATCCCAACTCAAATCCTCTGACGATTCGGGTCCCGATACATTCAAAGTCAGATTCCATCCGCTCGGCAGCATCAGTGGAAAAATTGTCTCCGGTGACAACAAAAACATCCGTTTGCTCAACACGGGCGGCGGTGAAATCAATGTCGATCTGGATTCTGCCGGTATTCTGGATTTCAAATCGACCCAAAGCTATCTCAATGACTGGAATGTTGAATTTTAATTTGATTCTTTGCTACCTGTGTCTGGTCACTTTCGGAAGTGGCTCCGAGGTTTCGTTTTCAGGTGATAACAAAATCACCGGTGAACCCGTCTCCATGGATGCGGACGGAGTGATCATGCTGACCACACCGCATTCGGATCAGCCGATCAGGCTCCAAGCCGGTAAAGTCAGTAAAATCGATTTTGGTAAATCCGATCAAATCATCGAGACACCTCAGCAAAACCTCACCCTCGTCAACGGCGATTCTTTTCCAGTCAACATTCGTGGACTGGATCACAGAATCTTGCAAATCAATACGCCTCACCTCGGTGACTTGGACATCCCCCGTGAGATGATCGACTCTCTGGATATCGGCATGTTCGCAAAAAAATCTATTTACAGCGGACCCAAAGAAATCAGTGAGTGGAAAAACAGCGTGGATGAAGTGTCAAAATGGCAAGTGGAAAACAGAAGTTTGGTGGCAAGCGGTTCCGGGCTGGTCTACCGTGATGTGAAACTGCCCGAAAATTATTCGGTTCGCTTCAAGGCAAGCTGGGAAAATAACCCGAATTTCCGTTTTTATTTTGGCGATCCCATGGACTACAAAGGCAAAGCCGTGAATCGCTATTATATCCAGTATGGCAACGCGGGGATGGAAATCAAAAGAGAATCAACCGGTAAAACACGATACTCGACTGTAGCTGTTATCCCGCGTGAGCCACAGGAGTTCGCTTCAAAAGAATTATGGATTGAAATCAGGGTGACCCGCAAAGGCGGTCGCTTGGATCTCTACCTGAATGATAAGTTGGAGGGGCGTTATGTGGATCCTTTTCCGGATCTTCCGAGCGGAACGGGCATATCTTTCGGCGCTCAAGCAACGGATGAGAACAAGCTCAGGATCTCCGATATCAATATTTCCGATTGGAAAGACCATGGCGACAGGCATCGGACCGAAGAGCGTGGCGATGGCAAAGAAGATGCCGTCATTGGTCGCAATGGCGAGCGTTTCGGAGGAAGCCTGCTTTCCGTGACCCATGGACCTGAAGGCGCCGTTTATCGCTTTAAAAGCAATTACCAGGCGGACCCCATTGATCTGCCTGAATCCGAGCTTTCAAGTATTCGCTTCAAAAGTGCTCCGGGCGTGAATATTGAAAAATTCGATGGCCTGAGCCTGTTCTTTCAAGGCCGGGGCAACATACGGGTCACAAAATGCATATTCAATGAAAGCGCCATTGACGTCACACACCCATTGCTCGGCGATTTGAAAATCAATCGTCCCGCCATCTCGCGCATGGAACGTCACGTCCATGCCAAACCCAACCCACCGGAAAAATGAAGATCTTCCTCCTGTTTGTTTTTCTAACTAGCCTTTGCATTGCTTCGCAAGACACGGCGGTTGTTCGTTTTGTCAACGGTGACCAACTCGAAGGCAACGCCGTCGATCTGAAACTGGATACTCTAACTTGGGAGTCGGCTTTGTTGAAAGATCAGGCTCGGTTCAAACTGGATCGGATTCTCGACCTACAGCTTCCGGGCAAATTGAATGGAACGCCCGATCAAGCCGCTCATGAAGCCGTATTGGATCTTACCAACGGAGATACAGCAAGAGGAAGGCTGGTTGGGTTGAATGACCATGAAATCCGCTTGAACACTCAGTATGCGGGAGAAATGGTTTTCTCGAAGCAGCTTGTCAAAGCAATCCATATTTCGCGGAACAGCAAGGTGCTTTACCGTGGTCCGCTCGGCTTGAATGAGTGGACCCTCAGTGGGGCAGAAGGAAGCTGGAAGTATGAGGACAAGGCGCTGGTCTGCGCCGGGATTGGCGGTATCGCGCGCGATATCGATTTCACCAATGAGGTCAAAATCAGCTTTGATCTGACCCGTAAAGGAGCGACAAGATCAAAATTCATTCTTTTCACATCCGACATCAAAACGCCGAACCCAAAGAGCGGTTACGAAATCAGCTTTCATGGCAGTAGGGTCAGGATCAAACGTCTTGGTGAGGATCTGATGTTAGGCAGCAAGATGATCGCAAGAAGGGTCCAGTCGAATGAAACGACTCGGATGGATATCCGCGTCAGCCGAAGAACGAAAAAGATCATGGTTTTCATTGATGAACAGCTGTGCGGTGTGTGGCAGGATGAGGCCTTGGACAGGATAAGCGGCAAGGGTCTGATGTTTGCCTCCGATATGAGTCATGAATGTTCCATATCCAACATACTGGTCACCGACTGGGATGGTTTCGTTGATGAATCGATGAGTCAGGAAATGATGGTTGCCGAACAAATGGGGAACTTTCAAATCGATCCCATGTTTTCAAATCCAAAGCCACCGGCTCCCAATGAACTACCCGAGGGCAGGATGATGCTCAGCAATGGCGATACGATCGAGGGCGAGGTCATCGGAATCGAAGGCGAGATGATCAAAATCAAGACACCTTTCACGGATGTCATTTTTCCCGTGCACCGCATCAACAATATCGCTCTCAAAAAAACCGATCCGATGCCGACACCGAAACTCTACAACGGTGATGTCAAAGCCATCCTGGCTGACGGATCGACCTTGGTCTTCAGGCTAGAGGACGTCAAAGATGGCAAACTCGTGGGTTACAGCCAGAACTTCGGTCGGGCGGAGTTTCTTCAATCCGCATTCAAACGGATTCAATTCAATCTCTATCCCAAATCGAGATAACTTGCGAACCGATGAGTTTTTCGGGGAACTGGAATTATCCGGCGGATCTGCCAGTTGCGGGATTGCGGGGCGAACTTGTCGATGCGATCCGCAAACATCAGGTCGTGGTGGTGGTTTCCGATACGGGGTCGGGCAAGACCACACAGCTACCCAAAATGGTCGCGGAGGCGCTTGAAATTTCAAATAAGAAGATGCTTATCGGTTGCACACAGCCTAGGCGGATTGCTGCGGTGTCGGTGGCGAAACGGGTGGCGGAGGAGCTCTCGGTGCCATTGGGCAATTTCGTGGGATATCAGGTTCGTTTTGATGACCAGACGGGTGAGGAGACGCGGATCAAGTTCATGACCGATGGCATTCTGCTTGCCGAGACGCGGGGTGATCCCGATCTCGTCCGCTATGACGCGCTCATTCTCGACGAGGCGCACGAGCGCTCTCTCAATATTGATTTCCTGCTCGGCTATTTGAAATGTTTGTTAGAACGCAGGCCGGCGATGAAGTTAGTCATTTCATCCGCAACCCTTGATGCCGGGGCGTTTGCGGAATTTTTCGGCAAAGATAATACGCCTGTCATCAAGGCTGAGGGCCGGATGTTTCCTGTGACTGAATTTTTCCTCCCGGGTAATGACGATGAGGAAATTGCCTCACACGTCGCACGGGGAGTGGACTATCTCAACGAGATCGATCCTCAAGGGGATGTCCTGATTTTCCTTCCGGGTGAACGCGAGATACGTGAGGCGACTGAAATATTGGAGGGCCGGAATTACCGCAACACCGAAGTCCTACCTTTGTTCGCTCGTCTCGGCATGGTGGAGCAACAGCGGATTTTCCAACCCGGAATAAAACGACGCCTCGTGCTGGCGACGAATGTCGCGGAGACCTCGCTGACGATCCCGCGCATCGCCTGTGTGATCGATTCCGGTTTGGCTAGGGTCAGCCGATGGAGCCCGGCACGCGGAGTTCAGCGCCTGCAGATTGAGCCTGTCAGCCAGGCGAGCGCGCGCCAGCGCAAAGGCCGTTGTGGTCGGGTGCGGGATGGTGTTTGTCTCAGGCTCTATGAGCAAAGTGATCTGTTTGAGCGCTCCGAGTTCACCGATCCCGAGATCCGCCGCAGTTCGCTCGCAGGTGTGATACTGCGGATGAAATCGCTCGGCTTGCCGGAAATATCCGATTTTCCTTTCATTGATCCACCCAATCCCAAAGCCATAGCCGAAGGATACCGCACCTTGCGCGAGGTCGGTGCCTTGGATCAACAGAAGCGGCTCACCGAGGTCGGTCGGGAGTTGGCGAAGTTGCCGGTCGATCCACGCATGGGCCGGATGCTCATCGAAGCAAAGCACGAACGCTGCGAATCGGAAGTGGCAATCATTGTTGCTGGATTGGAAACCAGTGATCCTCGCGAGCGTCCCGCCGATAAAAAGCGCGAAGCCGATGCCGCTCACGCGCAGTGGAATGATCCCGACAGTGACTTCATCGCCATGCTCAATCTCTGGCGCGATCTCTCGAAATTTTACGACGGACGCAAATGGAAGTGGAATCAATTGCGCAAGTATTGCGGCAAGCATTTCCTCAATGCGAAGCGCGTGACGGAGTGGGGGAACGTCCTCGAAGAGCTCGCTGAAATTTCAAATTTCAAAATTCAAATTTCAAAAATTCATGCTGACTATGGGGCGATTCATCGTTCGCTGCTTGCTGGCGCTCCGAGGCAGTTCGGGCTTTGGGATAAGGAGAACAAAGCATACCGCAGCGCGTCGGGTGGATTCTTTTCCGTGTTTCCGGGCTCGGGCTTGTTTGGTTTGAAGAAGCGCAACGAATGGGTGATGGGACTTGAGCTCGTCGAGACCACTCGGCTGTGGGCAAGGCGCGTGGCAATGATCCAACCGGAATGGTTGGAGACGGTTGCACCTCACCTTTGCCGCAGCCGTTATGGGGATGCGCATTGGGACGAACGACAGGGAGCGGTCTACGGCAAGGAGACTGTCATCTGCGGTGGCCTGCATGTGGTTGAGGGTCGGAGGATACACTACGGGCGGGTCGATGCAAAAGCCGCGCATGAGGTGTTTCTACGTGAGGGAATTCTCGGTGGTGGACTGCGCAGGAAAACCCGTTTCCTCGAACACATGGAAGCCATGCGCGAGGAAATCAAAGGAATTGAGCACAAGCTGCGTCGACCCGGGATGTTGTGGAGTGAGGATGCGGTGGTTCGGTTTTTTGAGACGCGAATTCCCGAAGAAATTTCCACAGCCGCCGCCTTTCACAAATGGCGCGAGCAGAACGAGGATTCGCTCATGCTCGGGATGACGGATGTCGTGTGGGAGGATTTGATCGGATTGGAGTATTTTCCGGATATCGTGAAACACGAGGGTGAAGAGTATCCGGTCTATTATCATTGCGCTCCGGGCGAACGCGATAACGGAGTCACGATGGGTGTTCACGTCGATCAACTTCCATCGCTCCCCGAATGGCTGCCGGAATGGGGTGTGGATGGAAATCTCGAACCCATCACCGAATTCCTCATGCGCAGTTTGCCCAAAGACTATCGCAAATCCTGCCAACCCATCGCCGATACCGCGCGCAGCTTCGCCCAGCTATGGGCGGGAGCACCGAAGGAAAAAGGTTTGTTGTCAACACTCGCCGAACACATTCACGAACGCAACGGCGCGACGATTCCGGTTTCGGAATTCGATCCGACAAAAATTCCAGAGGAGCTGATCACAAAAATCTGGGTCTGCGATGACGAAGGAGAAGAACTCGCGATGGGCACAAATATTGCGGAATTGAAACTTCAACTGGCGGATCGGATGCGTGCGCGTTTCGAAGCCGCCGCCACGGCCGATATCGAGCGTCGCGGCATGAGTGCGTGGGATGGTGAGTTGCTTCCCGAACAAGTCATGACCGCGGGAGGTCCGGCGTTTCCCGCGTTGGTGGACGAAGGCAAAACTGTCGGCGTTCGCGCTTACACGGATTTCCACGAAGCCCTCGAATCCCACCGCAGGGGAGGGGCTAGGTTGTTGGTGTTGGGATCACAGCGCGAGGTCGATTACCTACGGAAAAAGTTTCCCATCGGTATGCTTGCCAAGGTCGAAATGAACCGCCTCGGAATCGATCCCGAAGAACTGGTCCTGCTGGCTGCCGAAGGTGCGGCGGGTGGGGTTTTTCCAAGAAGCCCGGAACAGTTTTCAAAACGAACTGAAGAGGCGCGCGGAAAATGGTTCGAAGCGGCAACCCAGATCGGTGCTGCCCTCGATGAAATCATCAGCGCGGAACGCGAGGTCAGAGAATGGATCACCAAGCACAAAGGCGATCGCAATTTCGGCGAAATCGCCGAGGATCTGGAGGAACAACTTTCCTGGCTGCTGCGTGGGAATTTCGCATGGACCTCCGGCTACGACACCTTCATCGATCTGCCCCGAAGATTCCGTGCCATCCGCTCCCGACTCGGCCGCATCGCGAGTTTGCCCTTGGTGAAAGATCTGGAGAAAATGGATCTCATCCGCCCGCTGTGGAACGAGTGGTTTGAGCGTTGGAGAAACAACCCCCATCAAGCCTCTCTGTGGGAGACCGGCTGGTTGTTGGAGGAATGGAGGATCCAAACTTTCGCACCGGATGTGGAGTTGAAAGCGAAGACCTCCGCGAAGATCATCTCAGCAAGGTTGGAGAGGTAAACATGGCGGCCCGGACTTATCAGGGCCGCCACATTCATTCACTTCACTGCGGAATTTTTCTTTTTACTTTTTGTTAGAAAGAAAAGAGCGATTCCAAGAATAGAGATGAGGAATGCTGCGCCGGTCAGGGTGGTTAGTGTCCAGTCACGGATATTTTTATTAGGGATGAATCCCAGCTTGTGGAAGTTGGTGAAAATTCTGGCCTCGAATTGCTTTTGGTCATCGGTGTGGCGGGTTACTGAACCGGTCATGGTTGAAACATATACCCGTGTTCCTTTGACATCCTTCTGATCGAAACGATAGACGGGAAGAATACGAAAAATATTGATGTATTCGTTGTTATATTCCGTGAGGTAATCGCTTTTTGAAATGTCATTGGAGCCAAGGAAACCGGAAGCGATTTCCTTGGCGAAAATCGCATCGGCATCCGGATTTACCTGACCATTTGTCGCATCGATGTAGGTGAACCCACGCCCTGTGAACGCCTGATAGTAGGGTTTTCCTGCGATATTACGAATATTCACCGCGATGGGTGGTTGATCTGGAAATGCTTCTGCGGGAGTGACTTTGATCGCAGCAAGGTCAAGAGGGGCGCTAGTGGGACGTGTTGCTGGCGGCGGGGCTTGGGTGCGTGTCATCACCACGTGAATCACACCGCTTCCGGAGGCCATCAGAATGCTGATGGAAAAGATCAGGCCGAGATAGCGGTGGAGTTTTCTGATAAGTCGTTTCATTTTGTATATTTGGTTGAGGGGCTACGCATGGTAGCCCCTCGATTTGGTGTGAAGTGGGCAGCTCCCTACTTATCGGGGTAAACAGCATGCCGCCCCTCCTTGAGTTAGAATTTCCATTCAATACCCATGAAGACAGAGCGACCGTCACCGGGCAGAAACTGGCGTTGATCCGCACCACCGGCGTTATCGATGACACCATGGGTGGCGCTGTGGATTTCATCGGTTAGATTTTTTGCTTCGAAAAACCATGACAAACCATCGCTCACGCGCCGGCCGAACTTGAAGCCTAGGAGGGCGTATGGATCTGCGGCAAAAGTATTGCGGTGATCGATGTAGGATTTGACGGGAACCCATTCGAAAGTGGGTCCCGCATAGTAGCCTTGATCGTTTTCCCAAAGCAGTTCGCCACGCACAAGGTGAGGGGGGAGGCCTGCGATTTTGTTGTTCCCATAGGTTGGATCGTTATCGAATGTGAAACTTCCATAAGTATAGGCGCTGCGGAAGACGAATCGGTTTGCGGGAGCCACATCGTTCCATGCGTTGCCGGCCAGATCAATCTCGGTGCCGAGTTCGATACCGGTGTGGATCGTATCGTCGGCATTGCGGGTGGTGGAGACAAGGGTGAGGGGATCGGTGATGGTGAGGAGTTCGTCTTTCACCATGGAGTAGAAAAACGTGGCGTCCCATTTTGCAAAAGAACGGGCACCGCGGCTACCAAGTTCCAAGGTGTTGGCGGTCTGCGCGTCGCGGGCGATGTTCGCGGTGACGGCTTCGGAAAAAGAAGGTGGCTCGAAGCTGCCTGAGATTCCCATGAAATATTGGATGTCGTTCTTTTCATGCAACAAGCCAAGGCTAGGTGCGATATTCGTGAAAGAATCATCGTAACTCGTCAACGCACCCGGAGCAGGTGGACTGTAAAACGGGGGGGAAGCCAGAGGGTTTGAATATTCCCTGATGTTTTCCCGTGTGGAATACGCGGCAGCCAGCGCCGACGTGAAACTCAGTTCATCGTTGAGATGATGGCGGTTTTCCAGAAACGCTTCGAGGTTTATGGCTGTTTGGTCATCGCGCTGACGGAGGGCCCCGCGACTGCCGTTCTGATTCATGAAACGGGAATCGGTGATGTTTCCACAGGTAAACGAAAGACCTGAGCGGAATTCGTTTTCCCGCCCTGCGAGTTCACGGGTGTTAGAAAACGTGATTCCCGCTGCGAGGTCGTTCGAGAGTTGGTCGAGAATGCCTGCGAAAGGTGTGATAGGGTGATCAAGATCTTTATAAGTCCATGCGGAATGGAAATCCCAGGTATTGTCCCCATCTCGGAGGGTGGTTTTGTTGGCGATGCGGAACAGCTCGAAATCGCGGCGGTTATCGAAGTTCACGGCACCGAAAATCGAGTTATCCGCCTGGCGTGGATTGGCTTCGAGCTCGGCTTTAGTTAGTGAACCCGGGAGTTCGGAATCGGTATGGATCGCAGCCACATAAAACCGAGTTTCCAAATCCTCGCGGAGTTGGATTCCGAAGTTGGAAAACAAGCGTTGGGCTGATTGCTCGGCGTGATCACGAAAGCCGCTTTGCGAGGCGTGTGAGAGCGAGTAATAAAGATCTTTCGATCCCTCGGTGTATCCGCCTGCGAGACGGGTACGGAGGTAGTCGTATGATCCTGCTTCGATCCGCGCCGAGAATCCGGGTGCGGATCGGCCAGTGTGTGAGAGGTAATCGATGGCTCCACCTAAAGTGGTTGAGCCACGCGACAACGCGTTTCCGCCACGCCAGATGTTGATGTGGGATGCGACTAGTGGATCGATGGCTTGCATGTCAAATCCGCCATCGGCGAGATTCAGCGGAATACCGTCCTGCATGACGCGTATGCCACGGCCATGAAACGTGCGTTGCAGGCCCGAGCCACGGATGGAAATCCGAGCTTCATCGGAACCGAAGCGCGATTGCGCGACGACGCCGGGTGAAAGCGCAAACGTATCGGCAAAAGTCGAAGTTCGACCTGTTAGAAAACGTTCGGCATCGATGGTTTCCGTGCCGCCGGGGATTTTCGCGAGATCGAGTCGATCTTGTTCGAGGGTGGGTTGGGTGAGAGTGGGTGAGGTGTTGGCTTTGACAATGGTTTCGTCAAGGGTTTCAGGTGCCGCTAGGGCGATAGATGATGATAGTATAGTAAATAAAAATGGTTTCATAAAGTGAGATGAAAAAGTTTGAAAATGAATAGAAGAGAATTCGAACCACGGATGAACGCAGATGGACGCAGATAAAGAGTAGGATTTTTAAACCCAAATCATCAGCACGTGCTTTAATGATGTGTTGGTTAATAAAAATAATGATCCAAACAGAATTTTATCCGCGTTTATCCGCGTCCATCCGTGGTTCTCTTTTTATGTTCAAATCTCTACGCCCTCGGAGGCGGAGCCAACGGGCCGTTTGCAGCGCGATCATTCGCATCGGCAAGGGCTGGGAAATCGATGGGTGGGAGAGGGGAGGAAAAGGGATTGTCGAGGTCGACCAAAGTCGGCGCGAAATAATCCTGAAACAGTTTCTGCGAAAGCTCAACGGTCAAGGGATCCTGCTTTTCAGAATCGGATGATTTTGCCTCGCTGATCTTTTCGCAGAGATGGCAGGGCTTTTCACCGCTAAAAGTATCGACGACCGCTTCTGAAATGGATGTTTCCTGGGAGTAGGTGACCAACATGTTCGCCCATGCATAAAGCTGCACCACGGAGTAGGGTCCACCGACCATGTGGATACAGCCGAGGACGACGAACAGATATTGGAAGATTCGTTTCAGGTTATGGAAATGTGTTAGATCTCAATCTCACCTTCGAAGACAAAGTCCGCAGGTCCGGTGAGGGTGACGTTTTCAAACTTCTGATCTCCGGACTTTTCGAACCCGATCGTCAAGGTATCACCGCCTTCGACATCGACCTTGATCGGAGATTCCGCACCTGTCAGCAAGTGATGGACGAGTGCGCAAGCCACCATACCTGTGCCGCAGGCAAGAGTTTCGTCTTCAACGCCGCGTTCGTAGGTGCGGATGGCAATGTGATCAGGAGCGAGCACTTTGGCGAAGTTCGCGTTCGTGCCGTTTGGTGCGAAGTGTGAGTGATTGCGAACCGCACGTCCCACGTTGAAGACATCGGTGTTTTCCAAATCATCGACGAAGCTGACGACGTGGGGCACGCCGGTGTTGAGAAAATGAAGGACTCCGGAAAAACCATCAATTCTCGCGGGTGTCTTGAGCTCGAGATCTTTCGGATCCGACATGGCGATGCGAACCTCTTCACCAACGATTTCCGCGGTGAGTGTGCCGGCAATGGTTTCAAATGAAACGCTGGAGGGGAGATCCTGATCTTCGTCACCCAGATGTGCGGTGAAGAAACCGAAGCAACGGGCTCCGTTTCCGCACATTTCGGCTTCTCCTCCATCCGCGTTGTAATAGCGGAATTTGTAATCCGCTCCTTTTTCGGCCGGCTCGACAGCCAACAGACCGTCCGCGCCGATACCGCGATGACGATCGCAAAGTGCGGCAATGGTATCCTGATCGAGAGAGATGGACAGGTCACGGTTGTCGATGACGATGAAATCGTTACCGGCGCCATTCATTTTGTAAAAGTGGAGAAGCATGGTTTGT
Organism: Luteolibacter sp.; assembly: GCA_044358435.1. Taxonomy (GTDB): domain Bacteria; phylum Verrucomicrobiota; class Verrucomicrobiia; order Verrucomicrobiales; family Akkermansiaceae; genus Luteolibacter. The sequence goes on along the minus strand of JBIKNX010000042.1, from coordinate 4,439 downwards.
TGAGTGAAACTGGTGGGAAGATGGATAGGGCGTCTTGGGATTTCAAGCGGTGTTTCTGTAATTAGGATAATTAGGATAATTAGGATATTAGAAAATTAGGTGACCCAATTATCAAATTATCTAATTATCCAATGTCCTTTTCAGCATCAACGTATCGCCTCAATCAAAGGCTTCGCAAAATCTCGGACAGCTTGTGCCGGGTTGGAGAGATTTTCTTCGATACGCTTGACGATGGCTGAGCCAACAATGATACCGTCCGCGGATTTTGCGACGAGAGCGGCTTGTTCGGGATTGGAGATACCGAATCCAACGCAAACCGGCACGTCCGTATGTTGTTTGATGGCGGCGACTTGTGCCGGGATCGTGGCTGCAGGGGCGGAGTGACCGCCGGTGACTCCGCTCCGTGAGAGAGCGTAGATGAAACCCTCTGCTTTTTCGGCAAGCATCTTGACACGATCCGGCGGGGTCGATGGGGCGATCAGGCGGATGTGCGCGAGCGATTCGTTTTCATCAAGCTCGGAGGAGAGCTCAGCTTCATCCGGAGGAAGATCCAGCAACAGGATTCCGTCCGCACCGGCAGCCACGGCGTCCTTTTGGAAACGCGAAAAACCATAGGTGAAAATCGGATTGAGGTAGGTGAAAAGGACAATGGGAGTTTTATCGTTTTTTTCGCGGAAAGCCCTGATCAGCTCGAGTGAGCGTGACGTGTTCATGCCTGCTTTGAGTGCACGGTCCGCAGCCATCTGATTGACGATTCCATCCGCAAGGGGATCGGAAAACGGCAATCCCAGCTCAATCACATCCGCACCCATGTCCGCCAGCACATGCATGACCTCCAGAGAAAGATCAAAGGAGGGATCACCGGCCGCCACGTAGGCGATGAAGGCTTTCTGATTCTGTTTTTTGAGAGTGGCGAACGTATTTTCAAGACGCATGCGCCGAAGCTAAGCGTCAAATTTCAAATTCCAAATCTCAAATTTCAAAAGATTTGATGCGATGCGCTCGTAGAATTGCTGTCTTCATTGAGATTTGGGATTTAAACTTTGAAAATTTAAAAACTCCACCAGGTCTTTCCTCGATTTTTTGAGATCCGCCGGGTTGGTGTAGAACATGTGTCCCGCATCGTAGTAGGTGTATTTCACCTGTTGGAGCAGTGTGGGGGACATTCCGGTCAACTGGCGGAGGGAGTATGAAACGCCTTCTGGCGGAGTTGCGAGATCGGTGTGGGCGCCCATGACCAAAACCTTCAGTTTAGGGTTATCGCGCAAGGCAGTGGCGAGGCTGGTGGTCAGGTTCACAATGCGGTTGTCAGCACCGTAATTCCAAGGGCTCACATTGGTTAGAATTTCGTATGGTTGATCTTCCTTCCAGCCGAGTTCGTCGCCGAGGTAGGTCAGCATGGCAGTGGAAAATGCCTGATAGGCCAGGGAGTAGGACGGATCGTATTCGGCCGATGAGGAGGCTGGATCCGTGACATCCCACGCGACCCGTGCATCGAAGCGACCGATGACTTTTCCCTCCGCTCTGAGGAGTTCGGCACGGAACGTGGATGAATCGATGCGCAACTGATGTTTTTTCCAGATCTCCGCTGAAATGCCCGTTAGTTCGGCCAGTTTCGCTGCGGTTTTTTCAAATTCCTCAGTTTTGATCTCATTGCCTTTCAAAAGTGCCAGCGTGTAATCGCCATAGGCAAACTCCCTGGCCGCTTGGTAAACGGCATCACGTTCGCCTTTGATTTTACCATGATGCAGGGCCGTGGTCGCAAAGGTTGGCAAATAGATCTGATATGAAAGCTGACTGCCTTGGGAAGGTATGAGAGTCCTGAAATCAAGCAAGCTTGATAGCATGATCACACCGTTCAGGCTCATCCCGTAGCGTTCCTGCAAATGATCTGCCAAACCAGCCGCCCTGATGCCGCCATAGGATTCCCCGCAGAGATATTTGGGCGAACTCCAGCGTTGGTTGTGGGTGATCCACATACGGATAAAATCCCCGACGGATTCTATGTCCTCTTTGATCCCATGAAATTCCTTCTCATCCGCTTTGCCAGCCGCACGACTGTATCCGGTTGTCACGGGATCAATAAAGACGAGATCACAAACATCCAGAATGCTCTGATCGTTATCAATGAGACGGGCAGGGGGAGTTACTGGCTGTGTGCCATCGCCCGGCAAATCCAAAATGCGCGGCCCCAAAATTCCGAGATGCAACCATACCGCAGATGAACCGGGTCCTCCGTTAAACGCGAACATCACAGGCCGTTTTGAGACGTCTGCCGTATTTTCACGTGTGTAGCTGGTGTAAAAAATCGAGGCGCGTGGCTCGCCTTTTTTATTCTTCAAAATCATTTTTCCTACCGTCGAAACATATGCGATCTCTTTGCCGTCAATTTTTACGGAAGCTTTTTTCTGAATTGGCTCAACGGCTTTTTCCTCAACAACCGGCGGATTTTTCTCATCATTTGCGGGCTTTTCCTGGGCATGGGACAGAGCTGAGGTGAGGAACAGCAGGGGTGAAATGGTTTTGATCAAGGTATGGCGCATATCGTAAGGTTGTTTCGATCTTCTTCGGAATCGGCGATCTGAAAAGGGGTAAAACATCAAATTTGCATGGTTTTGAATCGATCACAGCAGCATTTTTTATCTAAATTTTCTCCAACATGACGGTTTGCACGGGTGTGAATGGAAGCGATGCGGTTTGTCTGATCGAAGATCTGGCCAATCTGCGTTGCAGGGTGTTTCGCGAATATCCTTATCTCTATGCTGGCGATCTTGATTACGAGCGTGAATACCTTGCGCATTATACCAAAGCCGATTCTGCGTATCTGGTGATCGCAAAATCCGAAGGCAGGATTGTAGGAGTCTCGACCTGTATGCCTCTAACTGAAGCTGACCCGGCTTTTCGTCAACCGTTCATGGTTGCGGGCTACAATCCGGATCAGATCGCATATTTCGGCGAGTCCGTGCTTTTACCCGAATTCCGCGGTCAAGGCGTCGGGCACCGGTTTTTTGACCTCCGCGAGTCTTGGGCAAAAGATCATCATTTCGAATACAACGCCTTTTGCTCAGTCATCCGATCCGAGGATCATCCGGCACGTCCTTTGCACTACAGATCAAATGACTCATTCTGGATGAAACGCGGTTACCGACGACATGACGAACTTATTGCCCATCTCGATTGGCCGGAAATCTCAAGTTCACACCATAAGCCTGAGACCTCTCATCAGCTCGTTTTTTGGCTCAAATGCCTATCCTGAGGACTTTGGGTTAATTTTATACAACTTGTTACAATATATGTAATGCAAAGTCTTAAAATATATCAAGGACACAGGGCAATTCCTCCCTGATTTCAGAGTCAGAAATTTAAGACTTCGTGAAAAAACGAATCGCTTCGAATGGAAACACTCATTAGGTTCAAAAAAATGGCTTCAGAGGAAACCGACAATAAACGCTACTGGATGCAACAAGCGGCCAAATTATCGCGCCGAATCAATCTGGCATGGTTCTTGGACGGATTTGCGGGTCCGCTGTTGATTGCGGCTGTGACCGGATCGGTTTTGGTTTTAGGGATCCGTCGTGAATTTCCTGAACTGCACCCCGCTATTTCAGCTGGATCTCTGGCGGGTATTTTCCTGGTTCTCGGGCTGATTGTCCTGAAACGAGCCTCGAGACGTTTTGAATCTCCGGCACAGGCGCTGGTTCGCATCGAGGCCAGCCAAGGGATGAATTCGGCACTTTCCGCAGCCTCTGCGGGCATTGTTCCATGGCCGGAGCGCCCGAAAAACCTCTCGGAATCGCTCAATTGGCACCTCCCAAAAACCCTTGCCCCCCCTGCTGTCGCCTTGATTTTTCTTGCGATTGGTATGCTTGTCCCCATGAAAATTAAATCCGTTGATGGATCCCAAGCCGCGCGCCAACCACAGGCCTGGTCCGAGTTAGATTCTCAGCTTGAACAGCTTGGTGAGGACGCCATGGTCGACGAAAAGTATCTGGAGGATATGAAGGAGCGTCTTGACCAGCTCCGTGCCCAGGAGGAAGAGCAATGGTTCAGTCACGCATCGCTTGAAGCTACGGATAGCCTCAAGGAAGCTCATCAATCCAGTATTGAGGACCTTCAACAGGATCTCGCACAGGCAGCGGATGCCATCAAGGAGCTCACCAAGGCATCCCAAGAGCTCAATTCCGAGCAGAAACAAAAGCTGGCTGAGAAGTTCGAGGATGCCATGCAGGGTATCCAAAATGGTGCCATGAAGCCGAATCAAAAACTGCTCGATCAACTCTCAAAACTCGATCCCAAAGAACTCGGAAATCTCCATCCGGAACAGCTGCGGCAACTGAAAGAGAACATGGAAAATCTTCAGGAATCCCTTAAAGAAGGCTGCGAAGGCCAGGGTGAGGATTGGGCAGATCAATTGCTTGGAGAGAATGGCGAAGGTGAAT
>JBIKNX010000206.1:0-4681 GCA_044358435.1 Luteolibacter sp. | reverse complement strand
AATCAGCCACCGCGGAACCACTCATCAGATAAGTCTTCGTCCGGTCCGCACGCGCCATTGTCACCCCCACGATCTTACCTTGCAGATCTACCACCGGACCGCCAACCTGATTACTTTGGATTTTCATGTCGCTCTGGACCACCCGCGAAAATCCGCTGTTCACAAGATTCGGTTCCCCACCCATGCGTTCCATTTGATTGAGGCGGTTCGGGGACAACTCCCCATAAATCGGGCGATTCGTCAGCAGGACTTCCACGCTGCGCTCCTTGCCAGCTGTTTCGATCTTCAACTTCACCTTATCACCGGGCATCTTGTTGGTAAGGGCATTTCGCAATTCCTGAAGTCCGGAAATTTCCCTTCCATCCATATCAAGAATCACATCGCCAGTTTGTATTCCCGCCTCAGCAGCACCATGCTCTGGCTGCACGACGGCAATCTTCACCCCCTTGCCGCGAAAATCCGGATCAGCCATGATTCCCAAATGCGCCCGATCGGTTTCACGAAGATTTCTCTCCAGCACACTCACCACCCCGAAACCGCCGAGCTTTCCATCCGGTTGTGGTGCCGAAACAAATTGTCCGTAGCTCCAGGTCGTCTCGGAGAATGTTGCAGGAACCAACACGTCCTTGATTGCCCGGCCTTCATCAGCCGATATTGCAAGGTTAAGCAATACGAGATCCTCATCGGTGAAAACCCCTGCCACCTCGGCCTTGAAAGATTGCCCTCCTCCCGCCTGAACATGGAGGGTGTTTTCAAATCGCTCGATTTCACTCCATTTGGTTAAAACCTGATTCCCCTGACCCACCACGATACCGTAGGCAAGCATGGCTGCTTTCCTGGAACGCGCCGGCTTGCCCCAAATGCGCACCGTTGATTTCGCGGCTTGAGCCAACGTTGTCTCGAGCACTTGATTGAACGACTCGTCTTGTGATTGGATCACCTTTTCCTCATCGGGGCGCATCAATGGCACATCCGACTCCTGAGCATGAGCGCTCACCAAACATGCCGCCGCAATCAATCCCTTGCCTGATTTGCCGATCATTCTCATCGTATTTTGAACAAATCCTCCCGTTTGACCAGTTCCACATCGATCTTTAGCTTTTCCGAGCCGCGAACCAGCCCCAGAGATATCTGATCACCCACTTCTTTTTTGATCAGAACCTGCTGTAACTCCGCACCACCCAAGACCGGCTCTTGATCGACTGCGACGATCATGTCACCAACCCTCAATCCGGCGGCTGCCGCCGGTGAGTTGGGCTCCACTTTCTGAACCCTCACGCCACGCCCTTCGTCGCGCATTCCCATCACAATCCCTAATACGGGTGTCTCGGGATTTGCCAGTGGATTCATTTGCAATGCCCCCCACGTTTCACCAGCACACAACCGTTCCCAATCCTCTCGGAAACCATCCACACCCGCATGGTTGTTGTTTTTCCATGACCATCCGATCGAGGAGTTGATCCCCACCAGTTTTCCATCGAGACTGAACAACGGCCCACCTGAATCCCCACCGATCAGGGTACAATCGGAAGTGAAGTAATTTCCCGGGCCATCGGACATGACGCGCCCAAACCGCACAGGCGGAGTCCTTGCCGGATCAAATCCTGCCGAATGACCCAAAGCAACCAGCCAATCCCCTGCCTCCAAGGGCTTCGATTCACCCATTTCCACAAAAGGCCATGGCCCAGCATCGGTCATTCGCACCATCCCTATGTCTTTCGAAAAATTCGCACCCAGAACTTTGCCCACGCGTTTTTTCCCGTCTGGAAAATACACATCCACATTCTTCATGCCCTGAATCACATGGGCAGCGGTCAAAATCAGACCGTCTTTGCTGACAATCACTCCTGAACCAGACGAACCCGTTCCGCCGGAGACAAGCGCAACGGTCGCAGGCAATGCTTTTTCAGCAACGCTACGAACCCGTTTTTCCAAACCCGCCAAATCCCGGACACTTCTCAACGGCTCCTTCGCCTGCGTCACAACGCAAGCCAAACCGTAAACCAGAAGCATCGAAATTATCCGCATGTTCAAACAATCGACACCATCGCCGTGATTCGTCTAGGCGATTTTCATTTTTCCTTTGCTTTCACCTGTCACCCCCCTTCTCAGCAAAAAGTTCGGAAGGGTCGAAAGTTAAAGTTTCCTATGGAACACAAAGTTCCTATATTACCCCCGATCCAATGGCAAGTCGCAAGCAACAAACCAACCGGAAGCGCGCCAAATCGAAGGGGGGAAATGGTCTCACCCACCTGATATCCATACTGTTATTCTGGCCATTCCACCTCTTCTTTTTCCTCACGCGAGGTCTCACGGGCTTTAACAGGCTCTTCATGTTCACAATCGGCACACCTGTCGTTGCGGGTCTGTGCGTGCTGCTCATAGGCTCCGTTGTCTATGGCTGGCGTTCCATGAATTACGATCTCAACCGTATCAATAAAATGCCCGAACGAACGATCATCCTCGATCGTGTCGGAACCGAAATAGGACGCATCCACGGAGAAAAACGGTCCATCGTGCCTTTGGATCAGGTCTCTGAAAATTTCCGCAAAGCCATCCTCGCCCGGGAAGACGAGCGTTTTTACTCGCACGGTGCGATCGATCTCATTGGCATTGCCCGCGCGGCAATCAAAAATTTCCAAGGCAAGCGCGAAGGAGCGTCTACCATCACCCAACAACTCAGTTCGGACATATTTCAACTCAAGCGCGGAGAAAAGCGCGGAGATATCCTACGGCAACTCGATCGCAAATGTCTGGAAATCGCAATCTCATTCCGTATCAATTCTGCCCTATCCAAGGATCGCATTCTCGAAGCTTATATCAACCAAATCAACTGGGGCAGGCAGATCAAGGGCATCGGCGAGGCCTCGCGGATCTATTTTGAAAAACACCCCTCCCAACTGACGCTCTCCGAGTCCGCACTCCTGGCCGGGATCGTCCGCGGTCCGGATGCATATAATCCTTTCCGTTCCATGGAAGCTGCCGAGCGTGAACGAAACACCACCCTCGCCCGCATGGTCAGCGCGAACAAAATCAGTCAAAAAATGGCCGATGCCGCGAAAAGGGAGCCCATCAATGTTCGTCCCACATGGCGGCGTAATGCGAATGAATCCTACGCAATGGACGCAATCACTCGGGATCTGGAAGTGATTCTCGAAAAAGAAAACATCCAACTCGGCGGACTTACGATTGTCACCACCATCGATCAACGCCTCCAAGCCATCGCCGAAGAAGCTTTGGATAAAAAACTTCGCGATACGGAACGCTTATACGGCTATCCGCACCAGACACGCGCCGCATGGCAGAGTATTCCCATCGAAAAGCGCAAAGAACCCGAATACATTCAGGGCGCGGCCGTATTGATCGAAAACCGCACAGGTTGTGTCCTCGCGCTTGTCGGGGGACGAAATGCGAATGAATCCAAATTCAACCGCGCGATTCAAGCCCGTCGCCAAATCGGCTCGGTCTTCAAGCCCTTCGTCTACTTGGCCGCCTTCGACAAGGGCTTGCGTCCCCATACCCAGATTTCCGACAGCCCCATCCGATACGGAGAAATCAAAGGCGCCGCCAACTGGAAACCCGAAAATTCAGATGGCAAATTCGGTGACATGCATCCGGTCTCATACGGTCTCATCCGCTCCCGAAACACCATGTCGGTCCGGGTTGGAAACTACGCAGGTGTGGCCAAGGTCAAAGACGTTTCCTTCAAGGCGGGCTTCGGAAAAGCCATGCCGGAAATTCCCTCATCATTTCTCGGTTCATGGGAAGCCACCCCGTGGGAAGTCGCCACCGCTTACACCATTTTTCCAAACGATGGCGTTCGCTATCGCCCGTTCATCATTTCGGAAATAAGGGATAAGTCCAACAATGTCCTCTACAGCACGCCGCCGCTGTCTTACCAAGCGGCAAATACGGGTTCTGCCTGGTCGGTCTCCAAAATACTCAAGGAAGTCGCCACAACAGGAACAGCGTCATCCATGAAACGGCTCGGGTTTGAAAAAGAAGCCGGCGGCAAAACCGGAACCACCAACGACTTCAAGGACGCATGGTTTGCGGGCTACACCTCATCCCTGACCTGCGCCGTTTGGGTCGGCTTCGACACACCCCAAAAAACCATCAGCGGAGGTTATGGCTCGGCACTTTCTTTGCCTGTCTGGGTCGATATCATGAAAACCGCGGACCGGCTTGGATACAAAGCTGGCGAACTTCATTCCGAGATCCATCTCTCCAACACCGATCTCTGCCGTCTTTCCGGCAAACGCGCCACTTCTGGCTGCTACACCTCCGGCACCGCTTACACTGAACAAATACCGACAGACAGTGGTCCGGTCGCAGACGACCTCTGCCCCATCCACCCTGCCAAAGCGGAAGCTGTCGACGAACTCAACTTGCCCCCAAGCGGTGACCATGCTGGAGCGTCATCCCCTCTCCGTGCACTCCCTCCTGAAACTCAAGCTCCGAATCCATCCGGACAACCCATGCGGGCGCTGCCGGTTGATGAAGACACCCCGCCTCGCGCCACACCCGTTGAAGAAAGCCCGCCTCGCGCGAGACCGGTTGACTAAAATGGCTCTTCAGCAAAATTTGTGGGTGAACTTCGGCTCCGGTAGTTTCCCAAGTGTATGAAACAGAGTGGTTTGTAGCAATTCGAAGCTGCGGTAGCCGTAGGCTTTTCTCATGC
>JBIKNX010000205.1:0-4699 GCA_044358435.1 Luteolibacter sp. | reverse complement strand
CGAGGTGGCGTGGGCGGTCTTGAAGCTCGCCACGCTGGTTGCTCCTAACAAGATCAGATTTCCCTCGGCAAGCGTGAGATTTCCGGTGGGCAGGTGGGTTGAGCCCAAGGTGCTCGCTCCGGTTACCGTGAGCGCAGATGCGGTGGTGTTGGCGAGGGTGGTGGCTCCGGAAACTGACAGCGAGGTGGCAAGAGTGGTCTTGAAACTCGCCACGCTCGTAGCCCCGGATAAGGTCAAATTTCCGGACGCAAGCGTGAGGTTTCCGGTGGGAAGATGGGTTGTGCCCAAGGTACTCGAGCCCGAAACATTCAAGCTGGATCCGGTCAGCGTAGTGAAGCTACCGCCGCCGGTGGAAGTTACGCTCGTGGCGGACAAGCCTTGAAGCTTGGATGTTCCCGAGACAGTGAGATTGCTCGCCGTCGCTCCCTGGAGACTTGTATTACCGGAAATTGTAACCGCACCGGGAATGATCACTGCGCCGGTGGTTTGGATGGTCAATGCCGTGGCGCGCGCGCTTGAGGATGTGCCGCGTCCCACAACGAGCAGATCATTGATTCCCATGGGCGCATTCCATTTGCCGAGGGCAATCGAAGAGTCGTTGGATACGTTAAGTCCCGTTCCCAAGGCAACGCCGGCCGTATTCGTGACCGTGTTCGTGTTGCCTATCGCCCATCCTTGCGAAGCGGCTACTTGGTTGGCGATGCCGATGACCGCAGAATTCGCAGCCGAACTTCCTACCGTAGCGCCCCCCAAAGTGTTGGTATAACCGCTCACCAAGGACGTGCTGGCAGCAACGGTATTGCCGGAGCCGGATACGAGCAGGCTCGCGCATCCATTGGAGAGGACATTACCATTGCCGAATACTCCCGCACTACGGATGAAGGTGGAGAGAACCGCGGGGTCCGCTGTGAGAGCCAGTTGATTCGATTCTCCTGCGAGCACGGAGTAATAGAGATTGGCTTTGTTCAAATTACCTTTTTGGGGTCAGGTGTCGCATCTTAACATTTTCTCAATTTCGTTCACTTTTCTGAGTTTTTCTTTGTTTCTCGTGGATACTCCGATGACACGACTCACAGAACCTGTATGCCCCATCTCTAAACGTTCTGCGAGCCATGAATTTGAAACGGACGTATGCTTACGTGCTATGGTCGCCACCAGCACCTTCCGTTCATCGCCCTTGCGTATATTCACCAGTTTCCTCCTATCCTTAGGCAGACCGACCGCTTCCAGAACTCGATTTACCAGTTCTTCCGCTGCTGCTTCATCATGAAACTTCGCCACCGCGTCCCTACCTCTTGCTCGCAATTTCTCTGGTGAAATCAGAGAACGCAGCTTATCTCCGAAACTCGGTTCGCCAAGATACCAACCACGCATCAACGCTTTCATCGCCACATCGTCCACTTTTCCTCCATCATTCTCCGCACGCGCTTCGAGCCATGAAACGTATGCCCTCCGGCCACGGCCATCCTCCGCAAGCTCAAAGGCTTTAAGCAGCCGATCCATCTCCAGCCAATCCGGTCCCTTGCCCCTCGCATAATCCTGCAAACTGCTCCACGTATAGGAGACCAACTTCCCACGTTTCTTTCCCACCAATCCAGCACGGGCAGGATTCAGGTGGATGTAATCTGCCACGATTCGGAAATAATTTCGGCTATCTAACGCCGCACTGACCGGCACCGATTTGTAGCGCCCTTGGAAGACGTGACCGCGTCGCGCCCGCCGTGCGTTCCAACCCTGGCTAAACGTCCCGAGCAAATACTTCATTCCTGTCACAAGATTGGGTTCCGGGGTTTCTAGCAATAGATGGAAATGATTCTTCATGAGCACCCAAGCATGCACACGCCAGCCATGACTGGCACACACCTGCCCCAACCGAAAAAGAAATGCCTTGCTGTCTTCATCGCTTTCAAAAACAGCCTTTCCGCCATCACCTCTAGCCATAACATGATAAACTGCTCCCGCATATTGATATCTTAACGCTCGTGGCATGACCACAATCTGGCCATCTCATTGGCAGCAGCAAGATAAATGTTAAAATGCGACACCTGACCCCAATTTAGGCACCCGGACTGGATGCAGCATTACAGCACAAAGTCACATGTTCCCTTAGGCCCGCAGATCACGTGACAGCCCGCCGGGATGTCTTTGCGGTGCGGAGCGTAGATTCAATTCTAACGGCTTGTGATGTTAATTCGCGCGGACGGCACCCAAACGACTCACGCCCCAAAAATCCCCTTTCCCGATCCGTGAAGCCTTTTGTTTAAAAGGGAGGAGATAGTTTGTCTGACACCGTGTGATTAACATGCGCAGATGAAGATGAGTTTTTTACGCTTATTACAAACGCACACGCGGCGACCAAGGCAACGACGATTGGAAGCATCACAAAAATTGCCACATAGACCCTGTCTGTATCGCTTCCTACTGCAGGAAACTCGAAAATCACCAATCCGGATGATACAACGATGACGGCGAACCATATGGCAAGCAACAGGATTTTTCTCCGGATAAGATTTGTTGCGATTCCAATGAGTCCAATCACGGCAATGAAGCCGAAAACATAGAGACCAAGTGCGAAGATTCCGCGTTGAAGCCGACCGGATTTTTCTTCGATGTAGGATGGGGTCCCGTCAATCGCCAGTTCTGCGATTGTATTTTGAAGTGCGTTAATCGTTGGGATGAACCACGGAAGCTTAACAAGCAGGATCGGAGCGGCGAGCAGCAGAACGATCAGCGCCATAAATCTCGGTATGGACATCCGCTAAGGTGTTTGGAGTGAGTCAAAGAAGGAGCCTTTGTTAAGCACTTCAACAGTGATCGGCGAACTCGTAACTTGTCCGACCCATGATCCCGCGTGCGTTGAATGATACTCCACAACCAAGGTGTAGTTCCCGGTCCGATTTTCGATGTAAAGTTTTTCAATTGCCGAGACGATGTCAGCATTCTTGGCAATCATCTCATCGACAAGCTTCTGGCTTTCCGCGCCGGGAACCGCTGCCTGCTGGGTTCTCACTTGGTCAACATAGGTTTGAATCTTGTTTTGACGGACGTTGTTCTCCTCAAGTATTTCGATGGTGATTTTCACCACTTCCTTTCCATCCTCCGCAGTCTTTTCATATGCGACGGATTTAATAGGAACGGCGGCCCCGGATGAGCTTTCTGTCGCTTTCACAACAATAAATTGATCCGGAGAGTCAGGCGGCCCTGGATTGATTGCCGCTTCAGCAAATGGCGGTAGATTCGCATTGCCTTTACGGTCAAGGACGATCTTCGCTTCGATTCTTTTGACATTGCTCACCGCGCATATCCCGGCGGGCACAGCTTCTCCCTCCAAGCAGTTCAAGATGGTAGTCGTTATTTCAGGGTTTTCCGACGCAAAAACCTGGAGCGTTGTCATTGCCATAATGGTAGTCAGTAAAAAGTGTCGCGCATTCATATTCATTGTGTCTAAGGGATTATAAACGGTGCCGACCCAAGAGCCGGTGGATCATACGGAGCGGAGTTAAAGTTGTCTTTCGGATTCGGAGCCTGCGGTCGCTGCTCTTTCAATTCAAATTTTCCGTCCTCCAACCTCTCATAAATAAAGTAAGTTGGATAAACCTGGTTGAGGAGTTCAAAGCGAAAATCAAAATCAATACCGAAAGAAATCGTGCTTCCAATGTGATTCCATTTGAGCGGATTCATCAATGTGTTGAAGGCATCAACCGCAAGATCATCTGGGCTTCCATCGTTAGTCTGATGATAAACTTTATTATCCTTTATCTGTTTTTTACCTTCGTCGCGTCCTGATGTCCCAGGAGCCTCTCGACTAAAGAGTGGTTCCTTGGTCACACCTATCACTGTCCCCTGCTGTAAAATTACTGGTTTCCCCTTGAACTCTGTTCTATCCTCGTTGACGAGATAACGAATCTGAAAACGATTGAATAATTTGTAGTTGGTTCTCTTGTCTTTAAAAACTTTTAGAGCAGCAGCATCTGCAAATGAAGCTGGGGGAGCAGTATTCGAACCATGCTTGAACAGCCAGTTTAGGATATATTCTTTTTCCGCTGCTGTCATAGCAACGACAGGGCCGGGGCGGATTGTTGCGCCTTGGCTTACCACTCCCAAGTGAGCCAGCGTGAGAAGCTTTTGAGCTGCTACGCCAAATGTGCCAGATGGAGGGTAATATCGTGTCATGTCACTTGGCATCCCAGTAGAGCTGAGAGGAACCCCTTGCGGATCAATCCATCCAACGACAACAAGATCAGTTGTTCGCGCTCCAACTTCCTGCACTAGCTCAACATCTGTTGAACCTCCTCCTGCAAATTGAATTTTGCAGGTGAGCGTGTATTTCCCAGGCTTCCAATCAACCCAGTCCTTGCTCGGATCGTCATCCCCATTCGCAATACTCCACTCGAATTTTCCTACTCCACTAGGCCCGTTAACCGTTTCAGGCCCCTCGGCCTTCCAAGTAAAAGTTGCACCAGAAAGAGTATTCCCATCACCGATTCTCCAGCGAATCATGTCTCCATTTTTCTCTCCCGAATAGAGCGGTTGAGATGATGAATGCGATTTTGCATCAGTCCACCTTTTCGTCGGATCGTCACGATCAACAATCTTAATATCCACCGGCAGGAGGTTTATTTGCGGGTGGGGGCGCGGAGATGGGCGGCGGTGCCTTGGTTGGTGGCGCGGCCGTTTTCTTGTTCTGGGTTTGTCTAGG
>JBIKNX010000204.1:0-4708 GCA_044358435.1 Luteolibacter sp. | reverse complement strand
ACCGCCGCCGCAGTCTTCAAACGCATTGCCAAGGAATGGAATGTTCCCCTTGTCACCATGAACGATGGCGATGTCACCGCTCTGGCCGGGGCGATGTCGTTAAAAGAAAAAGGCATGCTGGGCGTCGCGATGGGTTCCAGCGAAGCCGTGGGTTTCATGGACAAGCGAGGACGCATCCTCGGCTGGCTTAACGAGCTCGCCTTCGCACCGGTGGATTACAACACCAAAGCCCCCGCCGATGAATGGTCGGGTGACTTCGGGGTCGGTGCTTTGTATTTCTCGCAACAAGCCGTCAACAAACTCCTGCCCGCCGCGAAAATCAAACTTCCCGCAAAAATGGATCTGCCTGAACGACTCGTCGAAGTTCAGAAGCTCATGCTGGCCGGCGACGAACGTGCCGCGAAAATCTACGAGACCATCGGCGTGTATCTCGGCTACACGATTCCGCATTATCTGGATTTCTACGATTTCGACCACATGCTCATTCTCGGTCGTGTCACCACCGGCGAGGGCGGCGACATCGTGTTGAGAAAAGCGGCGGAAGTCATGAAACAAGACTTTCCGAAAGTTGCGGATCGGATTCAAATGCACGTGCCCGATGAGAAAACCCGTCGGGTTGGCCAAGCCGTTGCCGCTGCCAGTCTTCCAAAACTGAAAAAATAAACCCATGCGGCTAAACCAACCCACAGCGGAAATTTTCATCCCCGATCAGGCACCTGTCCCGGAGGCCTTGGAGCGGATCACTCATCTCGGCATCGGCGCCCATCAGGACGATCTGGAATTCATGGCGTTTCACGGCATTCTGAAATGTTTCGCCAGCAACGATCTCTGGTTCGGCGGGGTCACATGTTCCGATGGTGCGGGCAGTTCCCGTGTGGGTCCCTACGTGGCTTGCAGCGATGCGGAAATGATTTCCATTCGCCGTCAGGAACAAAACACGGCCGCCAGGATCGGGAATTACGGCGCGATGTTCCAACTCGACCACCCCAGCCGCACCATCAAATCCCCCGCCGATACATCACTCGAAGAGGATCTGTTCACCATTCTCACCGCGACCCAACCCGAGGTCGTTTACACCCACAACCCCGCTGACAAACACGACACCCACATCGGGGTCACCATCGCCGCCATCCGGGCGATGCGCGAACTTCCCAAGGACCAGCGCCCCAGCCAAGTCATCGGCTGCGAGGTTTGGAGAAATCTCGATTGGCTGCCCGACGATGAAAAAATCATTATGGATGTCAGTGGTAGGGACAACCTTGCCGCCGCCATCAATGGCGTTTTTGATTCCCAAATCGCCGGCGGCAAACGCTACGACCTCGCCATTGCAGGCCGGCGCGCCGCGAACGCCACGTTCTTCGATTCACATTCCACCGACTCCGCCACCCAAGTCATCTTCGGGATCGATCTCACACCCCTGATCGCGGATCCCGCAACCGACATCGCTGATTTCATCTGCTCCTTCATCGAGCGTTTCGAAAACGATGTCCGAAAAAAAATCACTCAGAAACTCGGATAAATTTCATGGAAATCATCATTCAAAACACTCCTCAGGAAGCGGCCGACATCGCCGCATCGATCATCGCAAGATTATTGAATGAAAAGCCCGACGCGGTGTTGGGCCTCGCGACAGGCAGCACGCCCCTGCCGCTTTACAAACGACTCATCGAACTGAACCTCGATTGGAGCCGGGTCATCACCTTCAACCTCGATGAATACATCGGTCTGCCCCGCGATCACTCGCAGTCCTACCACACCTTCATGTGGGAAAATCTTTTCCGTCACACCAACATCCTTCCCGCCAACGTTCACATCCCCGATGGAAACACGGCGGATATTCCGAAATTCTGCGCGGACTACGAGGCGCTCATCATCGAAAAAGGCGGCATCGACATCCAAGTGCTGGGCATCGGCACCGATGGTCATATCGGTTTCAACGAACCGACCTCCTCCCTCGCCTCCCGCACGCGGATCAAAACCCTGACCCAACAAACCATCAAGGACAACGCGCGCTTCTTTGGCACGGCGGAGGAAATCCCGCATCACGTGATCACGATGGGCATCGGCACCATCATGGAAGCCCGACAAAACATCCTCCTCGCATTCGGAGAAAACAAAGCCCAGGCCATCGCCGAAGCCGTCGAAGGCCCCATTCAGGCCAACAACCCCGCCACCATTCTCCAAATGCATCCCAACGCAAAATTTTTCCTCGATACGCAAGCCGCATCGCGACTGCAACGAAAGGAATATTATAACTGGGTATATTCGAACAAACCGGATTGGCAAAAATTCTAACCCGGCTGGTTCCTGCCCTTCCGGGAACCGTTCGATGAAGTTTCAACGGGTTCATAAGAAATACTTTTCTTGAACACCCAGCGTATGTCCCGTGTATTGGGACCACATTCTCCCAACACGCCCTATGAAAATCATCTCCTGGAACGTCAACGGCATCCGCGCCGTGCTCAACAAAGGCCTAACCGATTTCCTCAACACGGAAATGCCCGATATCTTATGCCTCCAGGAAACCAAAGCCCGCCCCGAGCAAGTTGAACTTCCTCTCGAGTTCGGAGCTTACAAGGCATACTGGAATTCGGCGGAAAAACCCGGCTACTCCGGCACGGCCATTTTCACCAAGGAAAGCCCGCTCGATTGTTCACTCGGACTCGGCATTCCCGAACACGATACCGAAGGCCGTGTCATCACTCTCGAATATGCCGATTTTTTCCTGGTCAATGTCTATACGGTCAATGCCCAGGACGGGCTCCGCAGACTTCCTTACCGCTTGGAGTGGGATACCGCGTTTCGCCTCCACTTGAACCAACTGGCCCTGAAAAAGCCTGTCATTTTTTGCGGCGATCTGAATGTCGCTCACAACGAAATCGATCTCGCCCGCCCCGCCTCAAACCGCAACACTCCGGGTTTCTCCGATGAGGAACGCGCAAGCTTCTCTCAGCTTCTCGAGAGCGGATTCATCGACACTTTCCGGCATCTCTATCCTGACAAAACCGAGGCTTATTCCTGGTGGTCATATCGGGGTGGCGCTCGCGAACGGAACGTTGGATGGAGAATCGATTACTTCGGCCTGTCTCCGGCGCTCGTGGATCGCCTCCATGATGCCAGCATTTTACCACACGTGATGGGTTCGGACCACTGTCCGGTTGCCATCACTCTGCACTGAGTGCGGCAACGATGGTGTTCACGTTCGAACGCATCATTTCCTCGTAGCTATGCACCCCGCGGCCATCTGCGATCAATTCGCCGCCAAGCTTGATACCGTTGTCACGCGTCAGACTCGCCAGGATTTTCGGATTGGATTCCCTCTCCGGAAAAATCGCGATGACGTTCCCGGCTTTCAAGGATTTCATCAATGCGGCGAGCTCCGCTGCACCCGGCATTTGTTCACGGTTCAAACCCTGCACGGCATACGGTTCAAACCCATAAGCTTCACAAAAATATTGAAACGCGGAATGCGCCGTCGCCAATTTTCTGCGGTCTTTCGGGATCTTCAAAATTTCACGCTTCAACCATTTTTCCAACTCGTCCAGCTTCTTGCGATAAGACCTCGCGTTAGCCTCGAATACCGCGCGGTGTTCCGGAAATTCCTTGGATAACTCCTCCGCGACCCTCGTCGTCGCGCGCCTGAACAAATCCACCGAGTGCCACCAATGGGGATCCGTCTCATGCTTGTGATCATGTCCCTCATGTTCGCAAGCCCCATGCAACGCCGGCAAGGAGGCACCGACTTCAATCATCCGGACTTCTGCCGGCAGTATCGAACGCAGCTCTGGCAAGTAGCTCTCCAAACCCATCCCCGACAGGAAGTAAACCTTCACCCCGGAAATCGCCGCGACGGTCTCGGTCCTTGGCTTGAAACTGTGCGGATCCCCTTTCGGACCGATTAAATCAATCACCTCGATTTGGTCGCCACCCACCTGTTTCAACAAATCCGTCATCAAAGGATGCATCGAGACCACTTTGAGCTCGGCAGCCGTTGCCATGGCGGAAAAAGCCACATAAGCGGTAAGGATCCATCGAAGTTTCATCGGCATCAACTTGCCACACATCCGCTTTAACGCAAGTGTTTTGCACTAAGAGAAATGCTTGTGAAACGGATTCGATGTCCTTTCCAAGCTCACCGAGGTTATTGGCCCATGCCCCGGCAGTATCAGGCAATCCGCATCCATGAGCTCAAAGCCCTTGCGAAGGGTCGCCATGGCCATCTTGAAATTCTCAAGAGATTTGCAGCCACCCACCGAACCCGCAAAAATCGCATCGCCCACGATCCACAACGGTCTCTCAAAGCCCGTGATCCGATAACTCGCGGTCGGCACACAATGACCTGATAGATCCACTGCCTGAACCTTGATCTCGCCGAACTCAAATTCGCCAGCCTCCAAAGCTTCTCTCTCTGAAATAATTTTGATCCCTTTCTCCTGAAGCGCCTTCACTCCGCCAACATGATCCTCGTGCGCATGAGTGATGAAGGCGGTGGTGGGAAGGGTCCCATTGAGTTCCGATAAAATATCCGTCGGATTCCAACCCGTATCAAATAACAGAGAAACTCCATCCCGCTCCAGCAGCCAGGCGTTCACCGTCCATGCGTGAAACGGCATGACAAGCCTCTTCACTCCAGCCACCGCGCTCACATCCGGTTTGTAGGTTAGCAAAGCCAACAGCGCTTCCGCGTCAAGATTTAGGACACGAGCCA
>JBIKNX010000203.1:0-4712 GCA_044358435.1 Luteolibacter sp. | reverse complement strand
AGCTACACAGCGCTCGGATGCCAGTTCAACCCACAGATTTTGCGGAAGAGGCACTAAAATCGGGTCATGACTGGAATAACAACATCTCGGAATCCTCCGAAACCCATTTGCCGGATGGCTTGGCCAAATGCGAATCGATTTGGGTCAGCAACTCAAGACTTGGCTCCTCATCCCCCTGATAAATGGCCTGAAGTTTTGAGCGCCATTCATGCTGGGAGAATTGCGGCTCATCACGAGCCAGTATCAACGCAAGCTGGGAGATTCTGCCACTGCCTGACAACTGCTTCCGTGTCCGACGCAACCACGTTTCCAAGAATGGCTTTGATACCGGTTCGAATCCCATCGCGAAATGCTAGTTTTCATGAGAGTCCGGTCAACCTGTAATCGTCATATTTTGCTCCAATCTGACCGTCATGTGGTTTTACCTTGCAGCATGAGGATCGGCCGTTATTCTTCGGGTTGACGAATCGTTGTCAAACGACCATTCGATAATTGAACCAACAAAAAAACATGAACATCATCAAAATCGCCATCGTTGCAGCTATTGCCGCATTCTTCGCCGCCTCATGCTGCCCAAGCAAATCCGCTCCAGCACCTGCTTACCAAGCACCTGCCAAATAATTGAATTCAGCCCCATTCGTGGAATTTTTCCGCGAATGGGGCTTCTTTAACCCAGCCAAACATTTTTCACCATTCGCGCTTACACAAACCTACATCCGTTATGATCCGCCTGTTCGTTTTAACTTTCGCAACTCTCGTTACTGTCTTCTTCACCTCATGCGGTTGCTGCACGAGCGATTCAAAAGCGCCTCGTCTCCGCCCTCTTCCGAAATTCCAGGAAATCGAGGCCGCTCCCGCAGGTGATCCCGTGCCAATCCGGCATACCAAATAATTTGTTGCTCATGCATCAAGCAAAACGCCAGCCTCGCAAGGGGTTGGCGTTTTTTTGTGATTCCTGAACCAAGCGGTGTTTTAAGTTGCGACCCATTATAACTGCATTATTAATCAAAACACATGCCAAACATTCCAGCGACGGGTAAAATCAAAGTCAGCAAAGCCCTCGTCATTTTCGCAACGCTGATCATTGTCATCGCCGCTATCAAGGAAGCGCAAACGTTTCCAACCGCCTGCGTCGCTGCCGGCGGTTATTTGCTCATCCATCATTTCCTGGCAAATTTTTCCCAAGAAATCCAGGCGCGATGCCGTCTCGGAATTCCCAAGCTTGTTGTCGCGCCAAGCATGATTCTCAAAATTATGCAGGATCATACCGATGAATTCCAATCGATAGGGATTGCCATTTCTTCCGATCAAAATCCCGTTATTGATGAGATAAAACTGATCGAAGCCACTCTTTCCGGACTCTTTACAAAAAACTCTCCGGCAGCCGGCATTTCATAGAGACCCGCTCCCGAACCGTTCTTTTGAGCCGTCAAAAACCACGTCAAAATGAAATTCAATCTTTATCAAAAGCTGACGCTTGCCACTCTTGTATCCGTCCTTTTTCTAATTTTCGTAGGCGCCACCGTTCGCGTCACGGGAGCTGGCATGGGTTGTCCTGACTGGCCTACTTGCTGGGGATTATTGATTCCTCCGACTCATGTTGAAGAGGTGGATTTTAGCAAACTCGATCTCAAAAAATTTCAGCGCGATGCCCAAAGACACGGGCGCGATCCCGAATCCATAACGGTCGAAAGCCTCAAGAGTGAATTCAATCCGAAACATGTTTGGACTGAATTCATCAACCGACTTTGTTCCATGCCTGTGGGTTTCTTCTCTCTCGCATCTTTCATCTCCGCTTTCCCTTTCCGAAAGCGTCGTCCTTTGATTTTTTGGCTGTCATTCGGTTCTTTATTGCTGGTTTTGACAAACGCGCTCATGGGGGCGCGGATTGTCCACAGCGGCCTATCTCCGGGCGTCATCACCACTCACCTCGCTCTGGCCATGCTTCTGATATGTAATCTCACGTATTGTGTCTGGGCAGGTAACGATAAGCCGGATCGCCTGATATTCCAGCGCCACTCCAAAGCCGCTTTTCCCGTAGCCATATCCTTATTGGCGGTCATCGTGTTGGAAGGCATCACCGGAGCACAGATCCGCGAGATGACCGATGAATTATTAAAATCCCATCTCAACTCCCCCAGAGAAACGTGGATCCACGAACTTGAATCCACTTTCATTTACCTGTTTCATCGCAGTTTTTCCTGGATGATTCTGATTCTGACCGTCATAGCATTTCAGATCGCCCGAAAAACCCAAAAAGGCGGCGCAACACTCATTCAACAAAGCGTGCTTGGAATGGTATTATCTCAAATGCTCTTGGGCCTCATCATGGCACAAATCCATATCTACTCATGGGTGCAAGTCCTTCATGTCGGCCTCGCAGCCATCCTTGTATGCCTCGTGTTTCTCTGGGTTTTGATGATTCCGAAAGCCCCGAGGGATAACAGATAGATTTGGGGAAAATCGCTCTTTTCACACGAATCGAACAAGCCCCGCTTGGAAATTCACTAATCAAACCCCTTTATTGAACTTGCCGCTTCAGCATCACGGTTCTCCTGCGGGCGCACAACATCACGCTTTAGAGACTCATGATTGCGACCACTGCGCCCTTGTCTGGCCTCCGTATCCCGATTCGAACGGTCCGTTTCGCGCTCATTGCGATCCTGCCTCGACGATCTTGGACGCTCTTGTTTTGACTCAAAGATTCCGGATTGGGAACGGTTCGAGTGTTGTGCGGCTTGCTCATGATTTTCGGGGCTTGCGCCGCTCATGCCGCCGCGCCTATCCAACCCGGGTGACCCAAAAAAAGATCCATCCTTGGTTTCGGCAGCCAGACGGCTTGGCATGTGCGCATCAGAATGTGAATCCGCTTCCCGAGTCCGGGTGTTGACCTGAAGATTGCGCGACCAATCGGTATTCAATCCACGATAACGATCTTCCCGATTCTGGTAGTTGTCGATTTTCCGGTCTCGAATTTGACTCGGCGGTGCGATGAATCTGCCTCCACTTCTCCATCCATGCGGATGGGGCGCCGCTTGCACGCATCTGGGACGATAACCGACCGGATAATAACCATTCAGATAAGGATCATAATAACAACGTCTCGAATAGTCGTAATAGCACCTTGCATAAGGGTCATAGCCCCATCTCGGTGAGCCGGTATGTACGAAATAGGTGGTGGTGAAGCTTCTGCCACCATATCCATATCCGCTCCCATATCCGCTTCGGTATCCCGATGAGTAAGAGGATCCGGAATAGTAAGGGTCATGGAAACAGGAGGAAACCGCTACGGCGGAAATTGCGGCAACAGCAGCGGTCAAAAACACACGGTTCACTTTCATAGTGATGGATAGACCCGGTTTGGAATGAATCTATTCATCATCATTCCGATTATTTTCAACGGACCGATTTGCAGTCATCCGTGCTTGCAGCACAGCGGCTCAAAGGCTTTGCTTCCGGCATCACATGAAAGATTCTCCCATTCTTATTACCGGAGGGGCAGGCTACATCGGCTCTCATACGGTTCGCCACTTGGTTGCATTGGGCAAAAAAGTCGTTGTTCTCGATAACCTTGTATTTGGCCACAAGGACGCCATTGTCGATTCCTCGGTTGAACTTGTGATCGGAAATGTCGGCGACCAATCTCTGCTCCGCGAGCTTTTCAAGAAACACGGGTTTTGTGCCGTGATTCACTTCGCCGCCTACGCTTACGTCGGTGAATCTGTGACCGATCCCCTCAAATACTACTGGAACAACACTGCCGAGCCCATCGCCCTGCTCAAAGTCATGCAGGAAAATGACTGCAAAGCTTTCGTCTTTTCCTCCACCTGCGCCACTTACGGCACACCGGCAAAGATCCCGATCGACGAATCGAATCCGCAAAACCCGATCAATCCCTACGGGCAGAGCAAACTCATGGTAGAGACCATTCTCCGCGATTGCGATAAAGCATGGAACCTCCGCTCCGCCTGCCTCCGCTACTTCAATGCAAGCGGCTGCTCCGCAGACAGCCGAATCGGGGAAGATCATAATCCGGAAAGCCACCTGATCCCCAGAGTCCTGATGGCGATTACCGGAGAAATCGAGTCACTTGAAGTTTACGGCACCGATTATCCTACCCCCGACGGCACATGCATCCGCGACTATATCCATGTCGATGACCTCGCCTCCGCCCACAGCCTCGCCTTGGAACATGTCCTGACTCAAAATGAGTCCATCCAATGCAATCTCGGCACAGGAAAAGGCATATCCGTTAAGGAAATCATCGCCGCAGCAGAACAAGTCACAGGCAAAAAAGTCCCGATTCGTTACGGACCCAGACGTGAAGGAGACCCTGCCGAATTGGTTTCGGATCCCTCCCATGCCCACCGGACGCTGGGCTGGAAAGCCAAACACTGTGACGTGGTCGACATCATCAGTTCCGCATGGTCTTGGATCCATGGTCCTTGCGGAGGAAGATTTGAAAAGTAATCCCAAAAAGCGACAGGTAATCGCCATGTATTGACATTACTTCTTGCTCTCTCTGAGAAAATCCTCAATGTTATAAACAGTTTTAGAGCCCATCCCATCCAGTTCAACCCATGAAAAACCCTTCCGCATTGCTGCAGTTGAACCTTTCCTGCAGAAAAGGTTCATCAGGCTTTTCTCTCATTGAGCTCCTGGTTGTGATTTTAATCATCTCGATTCTGATGACTGCCGGCGTCATGGGCTTG
>JBIKNX010000202.1:0-4714 GCA_044358435.1 Luteolibacter sp. | reverse complement strand
CCAAATCCGATACAAACCGCTTTGAGATATTCCGCTTCACGGAAACCGGCGGGATGATCCGCCGCGTGGCCGCTGCGCCAGAGTTCTCTCCATGGCCGTGCCGATGCTTGCGCGGCTTCTTCGATCGCGCGCAAAAAATCTTCCGCGGAAACATGCGCCGAGCATGATGCCGCAACCAAAATCCCGCCCGGCCTCAGTCGCGAGATCGCGGCTGAATTCAGGTGTTGATAAGCGCGAATGGCGCCAGCCCGCTCGGATTCGCGCTTCGCCAAGGTCGGCGGATCGGTGATGATAAGATCGTAGGTTTCTCGGGCTTCATCCATCCACTTGAACGCATCCGCCTGCACCGCGTGCCGGCGGACGCTGGCGATTTGAGCGTTGTTAGAATTCAAAGAAAAATTTCGCGCTGCGCTATCCAAGGCATGTGAACTGATATCGAGATCGGTGACGGATGAGGCTCCACCTCGTGCGGCGTAGAGAGAAAACCCTCCCGAAAAGCTAAAGACGTTCAATACATCGCGGCCTTTCGCAAGCGTTTCGACGCGCGCGCGGTTGTCGCGTTGATCGAGAAAAAATCCGGTCTTCTGCCCTTTGAGAACCGCCGATTCAAAGCGCAATCCGTTTTCAGAAAACACCACGGTTTCCCCACCGGCGTCCCCACGGAAACCCTCGGTCATCCCGTATTTCTCCGCACAAGCCGCCACGTTCCGGCTCATTCTCAGCACCAGATATTTCGGGGCAAAGACCTCGCGCAACACGCTCTCCGTCTCCTCCCAGCGCGCCAGCCAGCTCATCGCATAAATCTTCACCACCAGCGTATCAGCGTATTGATCCGCGACGAGTCCGGGAAACCCTTCGCTCTCCCCCTGGATCATCCGCGCACCGTCGGTGCCGGGCTGGATGATGCCGCCCTCGCGCTTCGCAAGACACGCACGCGCTTTTTCCAACCACCAATCACGATCAATCGTCATCGGTTTCCCGACGTGAAGAATCCGTAAACGAATCGGCGATTCCGCCTCATACATCCCCACCGCCATGAAACGGTCCCGCTTGTCATAAATCACCGCGAGCTCACCGGTCTCTCCGTCACGGTTCTGCGTCTTGATACTCTCCGCATAAACCCACGGATGGTTACCGCGGATCGCGCTCTCCGCGCGGGGATAGAGTGTGAGCCGTAGTCGCGATTTCCTGTCATCTGTCATGCTGTATCCACTCGGATTGTCCGGCGTTGCTTGTCAGATCACTCAACCTCGTATTGCACTTCCACAATCACGCGCACCACTTTTTGTTCGGGCGTCGCATCATCGCGGTCATCGATTTGAAACCAACCCTGTGAGGCATTCCGCAGCTTGCCCAATTCAGTCTGGGAATCTTTCGAAAATTGCTCGGCGGCGATCCGCGCGTTTTTTGTCGCCTCCTGAATCATGCCGGGCTTGATCTCGTTCAGCTCATTAAAACTGAAATTCGGAGACGTGCGGCTGCCAAGCATGACTTGTTTTTGAATCAGCTCGGACATGTCCGCCATCGTGCCTTTGATCGCATCCACTTTCGAGGTGCGCAACAAAACCGATTGATAACCATTGTAACGCTGGGGTGGCGGTGGCGTGTCTTTGTCGCGCATTTGCAGGCTTGTGTCCGTAAATGACGGCGGCTGCACCGCGATATCGGATTCGGCAAAGCCGTGTTTTTTTGTTAGAAAATCGATCACCACTTGGGTGTCCCATTTGAGCTTTTCGTTGAGCCCGACCAGATCATTCCCGCTGCTCTGATATCCTATCGACCAAATCGCCAGAGTGGCCGGCACCTGCCGTTCCGCCAGGCCTTTGACAGAAATGATGCGGCTGCCGCTGTTGCGATCCGCGATGCCCTTGCCAATGAAATATCCTCCCAAGCTCAATCCCGCCGCCAACAGGAATCCCAATCCAAAAAAACTTTTCATAATGCTTTGTTACATGATTTCCTTTTTAAATCGAGAAGAATCATTCCTAATCATCTGGCCGCCGCTATGCCGGACTTTGTTGAAGAAGACAAGGATGGGGCGTGATCATGCGAAAGATCATGAAGACTGCCAGCGAGAGACCACGAGGCTCCGTATCACTTGATCCAAGGCCTGTAGCGAGGGGGTGATTTCATGCTGGTTGGTTTCCAACCACTTTTTCGCATCCTCAACGTATTCATGGTAGTTTTCAGAAAACTCGTCGTGGTTTCCGATCTTATGTCCGAGGTGGGTATTGTCCTGCGCGGTGGGAAGCCCGGGCAGATTCAGTGGAAATGTGGCAATGATCTGGCAGGAGTTGTCATCCGACATGCCAAGAAACAGATAATGGAGTTGGCCGAGTTTCATCAGGGCCGGTTCGATCGTCCATTGTGTGACCCAACGAATCCCGTGACCTCCGCTGAAATCAACGCGTCGCTTCAAAGAGTTGAACGTCGGGGAAGCGTCCATGAACGCGGGCGAATCGAACCGGCTCGCATCCGCCATCGCCGCATCCATGTTTTTGCGAAGGGTGAGCGGCACATCGGCCGAGTCCGAAACCCCATGTTCGCCATC
Source organism: Luteolibacter sp. (assembly GCA_044358435.1). GTDB lineage: Bacteria > Verrucomicrobiota > Verrucomicrobiia > Verrucomicrobiales > Akkermansiaceae > Luteolibacter. The sequence continues at coordinate 2,163 of JBIKNX010000202.1, read as the reverse complement.
GGTGAATGCCAGGCCCCACTCGTCCGCCTTGTGAATGAGGATTTGAGGAGCGGTCGGATCATTCCCGGCATTTTTTGGATCAAAAGCAATTCCTTCCGGCAGGGCGGCTGGAAAACGCAGCGCCCAATGTCGGGGCCGGCACTGATAATCCGGCTTGAGGATGTGTTGTTTGTCCTTCTGGAATTCCTCCCACTCTTTCGGAAGGTAAACAGGCCGGATCGGAACTTGCTCGACCATGGCCGTCTTGCTCCAATCTTCGGGAACGGTAACGGCAAAAGGCCCAGCTTTTACGGAGATGTCGCTCGCTTGGCGACTCTTGCCACAACTTGCCAGTCCTGTCAGCCCCGTCAGTCCCAACTGCATGAAATGTCTCCGTCGCATCACCGGATCATCTTTCCGAATGGAATCGACATTTCAAACCACAAAATCCTCTTCATTGGGGTTTAAAGTTTTAAATTAAGGTTTAGCCTACGCCCGTGCCCGCCACCTACACCACCCACGATCTTCCCGGCGGCCCGCGCCTGGCCCATGCGCATTTGCCGGAATCCGAATGCGCGGCACTGTCGATTTACATTCCGGTCGGCTCGCGCGATGAAACGGGAAACATCCCGTCGGGGCTCGCCCATTTCTCCGAGCACATGGCGTTCAAAGGCACGGAGACCCGTTCCGCAAAAGAACTCACGCTCGCGATCGAATCCGGTGGCGGTCAAGCCAACGCCTGCACCACGGAAGATTACACGGTTTACGAAGCTCAGGGCGAAGCCGGGTTGATGCCGGTGCTCATCGAAGTGCTTGCCGACATGGTCTGGCATTCGACGTTTCCTGAAAACGAGATCGCCCTCGAACGCGATGTGATCGGCGAGGAAATCACCATGATCCGTGAAACGCCCTCGGATCACATTAATGATCTGTTGGCCGCGGCGCTCTGGCCGGAGCATCCGCTCGGCCAATCCATTTCCGGCTCGCTCGAGTCCATCGAATCCATCGACCGCGCCTGCCTGCTACAATTTGCGAAGGAACATCATTTCCGTCACGACATCGTCATCGCCACCGCCGGGCCGATGTCTGCGGATGCCATCCTTGAAGTCCTCCTCCCGCTCCTGCCCAAAACATTCAACGCTCCCGCCGCACGCGCCAACCCGCCGCTCAGCCCTTCTCGGGAAATCATCGAGTGCCGACCGACCGATCAACTCCAGCTCGCCATCGCTTGGCACACGCCGGGACGCCACGCGCCGGAACGCCACGCCCTGCGCTTGCTCTCCCTCATCCTCGGCGAGTCTTCCTCTTCACGCTTGTTCACCGAGCTGCGCGAGGAACGCGGCCTCTGCTACCAGGTCGGCTCAGAACTCTCACTCTTTGAAGAAACCGGCGCGCTCCAGATCCTCGCCGGCCTCGATCCGGAATCGCGCGAGGAATCCCTCAAAACCCTTTTCAAAGAAACCGAGGATCTCGCCCGCAACGGCCCGCGCCCCGGCGAGCTCGAACGCGCCAAACGACTCGCCATTGCCCAATCCAAGCTCGGCTTCGAGTCCACTTCCGCCCATTGCGCATGGGTCGGCGAAGGGCTGCTTTTCTTTGGCCACATTCCCACCCCTCAACAGGCACGCGAAAACCTCCTCAACGTCACCGACGCCGAGGTTCAAGCGGTGGCCCGAACCCTCTTTGCCCAGAAACCGGCTATCGCCGAGATTCGGGCGTGACCCAACCCCGACAATCTTCTAGCACTGAGGCACCGAGAGGATAAAGGAACCAGAGACAAAAGCTTCTTTCCTTATCTGTTTTGGGATTTCCTCGATGTCCTCATGTTTTCCTCAGTGACCCTTTGGTAAATAAACGTCCGAACCAAGAATATGCCCGCCAATCCCTTTCATCCTTTTTCAGGCGAACATTTCATCACTTTGGCCGCTGGCTTTTTAGTGGTCGGTTTGCTGATCGCCTGTGCCAAGCGATCGGAAAAAAACCAGCGCCTCACCACGGCCTTTCTCGCGTTTTGCAATCTTGTGTCTTTTCCCTTCGCGCTTTTTGCGTGGCGTCATTATCCGCACTCTCTCGACAATAACCTTCCCTTCCATCTCTGTGATCTTGCGGCGATCGTTGCGGGCTTTGCCCTGGTGACCCGCAAACCCATTCTGTTGACCCTAACCTATTTTTGGGGGCTCGCCG
>JBIKNX010000041.1:0-15725 GCA_044358435.1 Luteolibacter sp. | reverse complement strand
GACTCCTGGCGCCAACGGATGATCACTGAAGACAAGCGAAGCAACGGCAGTGCCGTGTCCGTTGAGCAGGGTGGGGTCGGAGGGCAAAGGAACCAGATTGATCCGCTCGATGTGGTTTTTGAAAGCGATGTGATCGGCGATTCCGGTATCAAGGATGGCGATTTTAATTCCCTTTCCCCACTGCGAGTTATCGGCCGTCACACCCAGCCAGTTGAGCAGTCCGTTTTTGAGGGCGACCGCTCCATCCTGTGCTCCGACCGGGAAACCGGGTATTTCGACCGGGTATACGAAAGACGTTTCCTCAGAGCCATCCAGCAACTCAAGCAGATCACGCTCGTTTTGAAAACCCACGTGCACAGCGTTGAACTTGTCGAGGCGGCCGAGAAGATTCAAGCCCTTGCCCAATCTTTTCAGGAACGCCTCTAGGGCAGCCGCGTCCTTGAAAACAATGATCCGTTGGTTGGGAATGGCACCGTTTTCCAGAGAAGGGATATCCGGGCTTCCTTTGTCATCCATCGACTCTTTGGCGGGATTCTCAGTTTCTTCGGCTTTGAAGCTTGGGCGGCCTGCGGCGAGTTCCTTTTCAAGCGGCAAGTTTTTGGCTGTATCCTCGAACAGGACGTATTTTGTCATCAAATACGCCATGAGTGACAAGCAGATGAGAGAGCAAAAGAAATAGATGTATTTCAAACGCTCCATCCATTTGTATGACCGGTTTGCCATGTGCTGACATTCAACACCGGATTCGCGGATTTGTCTCGTGGAGAATCGTTGCTGGAATATTTTCGTGACCGCGCCATCTTGTCCCCGCATGCCGTTTCGACTTTCCAGTGAATATCAGCCTCAGGGTGATCAGCAACAAGCGATCGACAAGCTCTCGAAATCGCTCGCTGCCGGCAACAGGCACCAGACCTTGCTGGGTGTCACGGGATCGGGAAAGACTTTTACAATGGCCAACCTGATTGCCCGCCATGGCAAGCCGACCCTGATCATGAGCCATAACAAGACGCTGGCGGCGCAACTCTACTCGGAGTTTAAGAATTTCTTCCCGCACAACGCGGTCGAGTATTTCGTTTCCTATTTCGATTACTACCAGCCGGAGGCATATATTCCGCGCTCGGACACTTACATTGAAAAAGACTCGGCGGTGAATGAGGAGATCGAGCGCTTGAGGCTCTCGACGATGGGATCCCTGTTGACGCGCGATGACACGATCGTGATCGCATCGGTTTCCTGTATTTATGGCTTGGGCTCCCCGGAGGATTACAAAGAGATGATGCTGCCGGTTCAGGTCGGCCAGCAGTTGACGCGGGAGGAATTCCTCTCGTCACTGGTCGGTCTGTTGTTCGAGAGAAACGACATTTCGTTCGGTCGTGGAAAATACCGGGTGCGTGGGGATGTGGTGGAAGTTCATCCCGCGTATCTTGATGAGACGGCGATTCGCGTTGAATTTTTCGGCGATGAGGTCGAGCGCATTTCATCGATCCATACCGTCAACGGCAAGGTCATCGAACAGCTTTCAAGTCATACGTTTTATCCCGCCAAGCAGTTCATAACGGCGGGGGACAAAATGAAAGTGGCGATGAAAAACATCCGTGCCGAGCTCGAAGAGCGAATCGGCGAGCTGGAGAAAAACGGCAAGCTCATTGAGGCGCAGCGTCTGAAAATGCGCACGGAATATGATTTGGAAATGATGCACGAGTTGGGCTTTTGCCAGGGCATTGAAAACTATTCGCGCCACCTGACGGGACGTCCTCCCGGATCGCGTCCCCATACCTTGCTCGATTTCTTTCCACGGGATTTTCTCCTGCTCGTCGATGAATCGCATGCGACGATACCGCAAGTCGGCGGGATGTTTGAGGGAGACAAAAGCCGCAAGACGACCCTGGTGGAGCATGGATTCCGTTTGCCATCGGCTTTGGACAACCGGCCGTTGCGGTTTGATGAATTCATGGAAATGACCCGCCAGCGGGTTTATGTTTCCGCGACGCCCGGGCCTTTTGAGATGGTCAACTCGCGTCCGGACAATCGAAAATTCATTCCCGTGAAAGCACGCGGCGGCGAAGAGAACTTCATACCCGTCGACTTTAAAAAAATCAAAATCCGGGCATCCGGTAATGAGGAGTCGGTGGATGATTTCGATCCCGCAAAACCCGGCAAGCATCTGGTGGTTGAGCAAATTATACGCCCGACGGGGTTGCTGGATCCTGTATTGATTCTTCGTCCGCTCAAGGGACAGATAGACGAAACGATAGAATTGTGTCGCCAGCGTGTGGAGAAAGGCGAACGGGTTTTGGTGACCACCTTGACGAAGAAGACCTCCGAGGATCTGGCGGAATATTTGCAATCCACCGGTTTGAAATGTCGTTACTTGCATTCGGATATCGATGCGATCGAACGGGTGGAAATTCTGCGCCAGCTTCGTGCGGCGACCTTTGACATTTTGATCGGAATTAACCTGCTTCGGGAAGGATTGGATCTGCCGGAGGTTTCACTTGTGTGCATTTTGGATGCCGACAAGGAAGGATTTCTGCGAAACGAAACCTCACTTATCCAGACTGCCGGTCGCGCGGCGCGCCACGTCAATGGCGAGTGCGTGCTTTTTGCGGATGTCGTGACGGATTCGATTCAGGCATTGATTGACGTGACTGAGTATCGGCGGGCACGCCAGATTGCCCATAATGAAGAGCATGGCATCACGCCGCTGTCGGTGAAACGCGCGGTTCAGCAAAGTTTGCACACGTATGAGAAAGGTCGCCAGCATGCGGATCATCTCAACGCATCCATGGTGTCTGACGACCTGAGCGCTTATGACAAACTGCGGGTGCTGTCCGAGTTGGAAGAGGAAATGAGGATCGCGGCATCCAAACTTGAATTTGAGCGTGCCGCACTGATCAGGGATCAGATCGCGCAATTGAAAAGCGGTTCGCCACAGGCTTTGCAGAAACATCAAAAATATTCGCGAAAGAAAGGGAAGAGCTAGTTGAAATCCGGGGCGTATGCGCCAATCATCCGTTTATGGAAACTAAACGAGTCATTTACGAAGGGCGTGTCCAAGGCGTCGGCTTCCGCTACGCGACCAAGGATCTGGCCCGCGGATACGATGTGATCGGCACGGTCAGGAACCTGCCCGATGGGACCGTGGAATTGATCGTTTCGGGTGAAAATACCGAGGTTGCCGAATTTCTGCGGGAATTGCGTGAGGATTCGGTGGTCGCTCACCATATCAAATCGGTGTTTGAGGAGGAAATTGCCGCGTTGCCAGATTTGAAAGGGTTCTCTATGGTGTCTTGAGCGTGCCGGTTTTTCAGGCGCGAAAGTTCCATATCAAAATCGACTATGCCAAATTACGACTACGAATGCATCCGGTGCGGAAAGCGGTTTGAGGTTTTCCAAAGCATGAATGATGCGAAGCTTACGGATTGCCCGGATTCCGATTGCAAGGGAAGCGTCAGGCGTTTGCTCGGTTCAGGCGGCGGGATCATTTTCAAGGGTTCGGGATTTTATGAAACCGACTACCGCTCCAGTTCTTATGAAAAGGGCGCGAAGGCTGACAAACCGGCGGAAAAGAAGTCGGATCCCGCTCCCGCGGTCAAACCGTCTTCGGACTGAACCCGGTTGATTCGCAAACGTTTCACCAACCATCGATATGTCCAAAAAACAAAAAGAAAGCCATTCCGTGCATGCAGCAAAAACAAGTGCGGGTGGAAAGTTTTTCCGTCTTGTGATCTTCCTGATGTGCGTCGGGATCGTCTGGGCGATTTACATGATGTTGCAGCCACAAAGTTTGGTGGACATCGATGGCCATGATTTGTCGGGCGGTTCTCCAAGAAAACTGCAAGAGGTCCTGTCCAAGGCGATTGAGGGCAATTACTCGGTCACGGTGACAGAGTCCGAAATCAATCATTTGCTGGGGAATGAACTGGTCGCAAAGCAGGGCGGGCTTCTTGAAGGGAAGGCATCGGTGAAACGTGTTTTAGTCAGGCTTAAAAAGGATTTGGCGGAGGTCATTGTCGTTCGTGAGGTTTTCGGATATGAAATGACGGTCTCGATGTATCTTCAGATTCAGCAAACGGAGGACAAAAACGGAATCAAAACGAAGATTCATTTGCATGGAGGAAACTATGAAAAGCGATCCGTTGTGCCATACATCGGCGGGCGCTTCGGCAAGCTTTCCGTCCCGCAAGGTTTTCTGAATGCCGTCGTGCCGGATTACATCAAGATAGCCCGTGCGATGGAGCCGGAAATCGATCTGGGGTTTCAAAAAATGGCGCGGTTTGAGATTCAGGACAAACGCCTGATTCTGGATCCCAGAAGGCCGACCCGTCACGTCGGGGGTGAGGGTGTGCCTTTCTAGGCCGGTCTCGCCTTTCAAACATGTTCATGAAAACCTCATTTTGAATCCGATGAACTCCTGTTCATGGAAATCTCATGCGAAGCTCGGACTTGTCATCCTCGGCTTTCCGGCATTCGTGTTCGGGCAGGGTGATTCAAAAGATCAGCCGGCAGCAAAGGCGGTGCCGGTTGAGGATCATCAGCCGAAGTTTGATCAAGACGGGGTTGTGGTCAGTCGAAGCCGGCAATTCAGGATTTCGGGTTCCGATCCGGCGATGCGGGCGGCGGCTGCGAATCTTGCGGAGGATACGAAAGATGAGCTGCTGAAGTTATTGGAAGAACGTGATGATTGGAAAGTTCCGATCATCATCAACCTGAGCGGTAACTATGGTGATCCCGTTCCCTTGCGCAGTGCGGTATTGAAACTGAGCTACCATGAAGCCGGCTATCAGGTGAATGTTTTCATCAACCTGAGTCGCGGCTTGCCAAAAGAAGCCTGCCAACGCGTGGTGATTGAGGGGTGCTTGATGGCAAGGTCTTTGAAAGATGCGGCAAAAGCTGACGCCGAGGTGAGTCGGTCGATTCCGCCATGGTTGATCGAAGGCTTGTCCGAGGCGACAGAATGGCGCTTGGGCAGAAGCGACAGAAGATTGTATGACGCATTGTTCCGTAATGGCGAATTGTTCGATTTGGAAAAACTCTTCGCGCTCGACGAGGCGGGTTTGCTGGCACTGGATGCGGCATCCAAAGCCGCCTTCCGTGTCTCGGCGGGAGCTCTGGTCATGGCATTGTGCGAGCAGCTCGAAGGAAAAGCCGGGATGAGAATTTTTACAAAAAAGGCTCCGTCATACAGCGGGGAATTTCCTGCATTGCTCCGCCAGCATTTTCCCGAGCTCAACATGTCTAAAAGCGGACTCAAGAAATGGTGGCAGCTGCAATTGGCGAACAAAGGCTCGGCTCCTCTGACCGAAGTGATCGGAGTTGTGAATACGGATCAGGAATTGGATCGCGCCCTCAAGCTCAGATATCGCGATTCCGCTGCCGCCATGCATGAGATCCCGCTCTCCGAATGGAGCCAGGCTCCGGAGCTTTCAGAGGCAGAGCGTGTGGAATCGGTCCGGTTGATGGAAGAAGAATTGGTGCGCCTGAGTTATCGTTGTTTCCCGTCTTACCGGCCCATATTGCAGGAATACCAACTCATCCTCAAGCAATGGGTTGCAGGCGATACCAAGAATATTTCCGTTTCACTGCTCAAACTGAGAGAGACACGGGAAAACATGGTCGCAAAAGCCGGTCGTGCGCGCGATTTTCTCGACTGGTTTGAAATCACCCGGGCTAGGGAGACCAGCGGCGCATTCGATGATTATCTTGGCCTGAAAATGCGCCTGAAAACGCAGTCGGAGCCCCGTAAAGACCCGATTACAAAATATCTGGATCGGCTGGATCCCTTGTTTGTCGTTCCCGAACCGCACAACCCGCCTTTGTTCCCATTCGGTAAATTCTAATCGTTTTGAGTCTTGGACGATCGGATTCAAGCGTACAAGCTCTCACCGTGTTCGCGACTTATGTTCATAATCTGGACCCGGTGATTTTTGAGATCAGCGGGGGCATGGCGTTAAGGTGGTATGGACTGGCGTATCTCGCCGGATTTCTGGGGGGATATGTTTTGCTGAAGAGACTGGCCGAGAAAAAGCTCTGGGTCATGCAGCCTGAAAAGACGGCGGATTTCATTGCCGCAGCCGCACTCTTGGGTGTGTTCATCGGAGGCAGGTTGGGATACGTTTTGTTTTATCAAATTCCGCGCGATGGTTTGGACAGCGTGTTGCATCATCCGTTAGGAATTTTCAAAGTCTGGGAAGGCGGAATGGCGAGTCATGGCGGTATTCTCGGCTTGATGGTTTTCACTTTTTTCTATGCGCGAAAGCACAAGGTTTCATGGACGGGTCTTGGTGATGGCCTGTGTGTGGTCGCACCGATTGGACTGCTGTGCGGCAGGATTGCCAATTTCATCAACGGTGAGCTTTATGGACGAATCGCCCATGGAGTTTCATGGGCGGTGAAATTTCCATCCGCGCTGGGCGAGGCGAAATCACCGGAATCGGCGAATTTCAAAGAAGCCTTTCAAGCGGCTTTTGACGCGTATCCACCTTTGGCTGAATCCATTGCCCAGTTCGCGAAAGATAACCCGCGGCCGATCACGGATTATGATTATTTGCAAATCCTAGCTGCCGCGAATCGTGAATCCCATGAGGTCAATCGGGCGATCGAGCCCTATCTGGAACCACGTCATCCGTCGCAACTTTACGAGGGATTGCTCGAAGGCGGGCTGTTGTTCGCCATCCTTTGGTTTGTGAGGATCAGATTTCCTCATGCGCCGAACGGATTGTTGACAGGATTGTTTTTCGGTCTTTACGCGACGTTCCGCATCTTTGCGGAACAGTTCCGTGAGCCCGATGCGGCATGGGTCATTGACGGGGTTTTGACCAAAGGCCAGTTCCTATCCATCTTCATGTATGGCTTCGCCGCGGCATTCCTGGTCTTTGCTTACAAGACCTACAAAAAGCGAAAAACCGAATCAGCTTAGGCGGAAGACGATACGCGCCTTGGTGAGATCGTAGGGGGACATCTCCATTTTCACGCGGTCGCCCACGACGAGACGAATGAAACGCTTGCGCATTTTACCGGAAATGTGTGCCAAGACCTCATGACCGCTGGTCATCTTCACGCGGAACATGGTTCCGGCCAAAACCGATGAGATTTCGCCCTCTACCTCGACGGCTTTATCCTCTTCGTTGATTGGGGTGGCTTTCCTGGGTCCAAATTGATTTCGGCGCCCTCTGGACTGGCCTCTTGATTTATTGTTCGGTGGCATAACAAGGTGCGAAGTAAAAAACAAATTACCCGCAAACGCGTCTTAGCATTCCGCGGACACGGCTTCAACGCTAAAAATCACCGGATATTTGCAGATGATTTTTCGTATTGGCAGCGGATGCTTGCCAAGCCAGGTTTGAATCGTCACTTTTCTCTCCATTAGCCAATCGCTTTTATCAAATCCGTTTATCAAAAATACCAATTTATCATGGCAGAAATCAGCGAAAATGAACTTTCGGCAAATGTGAAGGCCTTGTGGCTCAAGGCACTTACTGCAGTTCAGATGAATAACACGGAATACGCTGTCAGTTTGCTGCAGGCGGTTCTGAAGGATGCCCCGGGTTTTCTGGAGGCTCGTAAAATACTGCGCAAATGTGCCATTCAACTTAACGGACTGGGACATAAAAAAAAGGGGATTTTCGGAATGTCGGGAGGAAGTATGGCGATTATGAAAATCGCCAACCAAGCCAAGAAAGATCCGGCGTCGGCACTGCCTCTGATCGAGAAGGAGCTCGAGAAAGATCCGATCAATGAACAGGCCAATGATCTGTTGTTCGATCTTTCCCTGAAGTTGGAGTTGCCCAAGACAGCCGCTTTCGCGTTGGAGACGATACGCAGCTACGCCCCGGAGAACACCAAGCTTTTGCACAAGCTCGCTGAATTCTATTTGTCGAACAACGACCCGAGTCGTGCGGTTGAAGTCTACAACGATATCATCAAGCAGACCCCGATGGACTCCGCTGCCATCAAGGGTTCGAAAGACAGTTCCGCGCGAGCATCGATGCAGAAGCAGCGTTGGGATGAGAATACGAGTGCGCGTGATCTGATGCGCAACATTTCTGAAAGCGAAGAACTCGAGCAGGCAAACCGCACGGGACTTACCAGGGAGCAGCTTGAAGCGCGCCGCGACAAGGCGATTGAAAAATACAATGCCGATGCGAACAATCTCGCCACAGTCAAAGAGCTCGCCAACATCTATGAGCAACTCGAAGATTGGGCGAACGCCCACACCTTCTTCCACTGGGCGCATTCTTTGAGCAATGGTGACATCGCCTTGGCGAACAAAGCGGCCATCATGCGGGATCATGCGCTGGAGCATGAACTCAAAATGCTGGAAGAAGCTCTTGCTACGGATCCCGATAACGTGGAACTGCAGGGGCAACTCGCCGCGAGTCGTGCGGCAAGGCTGAAAGACCAGGTCATCGAGGCGCAACAGCGGATGGAACAAAATCCGACCGATCCCCAGCTTCGCTTTGAGCTGGGCAAGGCGCTATATCGCAGCGGTGATTTTACCGGAGCGATTCCCCACCTTCAACAAGCCACGCGAAATCCGCACATCCGCACCAAAGTCCTGCTGATGCTGGGACGTACTTTCCGGGCGAAAAACATGTATGATCTTGCCATCAAGCAGCTATCCGACGCGCTTGCGGATCTCCATGCCATGGACGGCACGAAAAAAGAGGTGCTGTATGAAAAAGGCCAGATCCATCACGAGATGGGGGACAAGGCGGCTGCGTTGGACAGCTTCAAACAAATCTACGAAGTGGATTATGGCTATCGCGATGTGGCTCAGCGGGTCGAATCCTCTTATGCGAACGAATAATCGATATGATTCAAACTGACCGACCCGTTGGAAAACGCGTGCTTTTGATGGGCACGTGTTTGTGCGATGCGTTTTATGATGAAGCCGCCAAGGCCACCGTTGAGGTGCTTGAGCATCTCGGAGTGGAGGTGATTTTTCCGGAAAACCAAACCTGTTGTGGACAGCCTGCCTTCAACTCGGGCGATTGGGCGGCTTCAAGAAAAGTCGCTTGTCATACCGCGGAAGTCTTCGCGGGTGATTTGCCGGTGATCGTTCCTTCCGGTTCGTGTGCCGCGATGAATTTTCACGGAAACGTCCTTCAATTCGAAGCATGCCCGGATGAAAAAGTCACATCCTTGGCCCGCAGGACCTGGGAGGTGATGGATTACATTCACAATGGCTTGGGTATCAAGATCTGGAATGGGAAATTCGACCGACCAACGCGCATCGCCTTTCACCGTTCCTGTCACTCGCGGGGGACGGATAGCGGCGACGCCGTGGTGGATCTTCTCTCATCCATAGAGAATGCGGAAATCGTTCCGTTCGGACAAGGCGAGCAGTGCTGCGGCTTTGGCGGTACGTTTTCGGTTACTTTTCCCCACATCTCGGGAAGAATGGGCAGTTTAAAAATGGATCATATTCTGGAGGCCAAACCGGATATTCTGACCAGCGGCGACATGTCCTGCCTGATGCACCTCACCGGCTTGGCCCGGGTGCAGGGTCGCCCCATCCGGCATTGTCACGCTATTGAGATTCTTCGCGATACCTTGATCTCCCGGTCACAATCTTAACTTCAAATTTCCGGACATGCACGACCCTCGAATCGACTCCCTGGCAAAACAACTCGTTGGATATTCAATCGATCTCAAAAAAGGAGAGAAGGTCCTGCTGGATCTCTATGATGTTCCCGACTCCATCGGCATTGCGTTGATCCGTCAGGCGCGTCGTAAAAACGCCATTCCGTTCGTGCGAATTCATCAAACACGCATCTCCCGTGAACTGCTGATGGGGGCGACCGAAGCCCAATACAATCTTTCATCCAAGCATCTCCTCTCCGAAATGAAGGATATGGACGCCTACATCGCGATCCGTGGAAGTCATAACATTTCCGAGACTTCGGATGTTCCGCAAAAGACCATGCGGGTCGCGATGAAGCAAATGCGCCCGGTGATTGATTACCGCGTCAAGAAAACCAAATGGTGCGTCTTGCGCTGGCCAACGGCATCGATGGCACAGCAGGCCGGCATGAGCACCGAAGCGTTCGAGGACTTCTATTTCAAAGTCTGTTTGCTTGATTACAAGGCGCTCCTTCCTGCAATGAATGCCCTGAAACGGCTCATGGAAAGCACGGACAAGGTCCATATTGTAGGCCCGGGCACGGATCTGAAATTTTCGATCAAAGGAATACCTGCCGTGGTTTGCGGCGGTCACTACAACATTCCCGATGGCGAGGTGTTCACCGCACCGGTGAAAAACTCCGTCGAGGGTGTGGTGAGTCACAATGCTCCCACCATCTATCAGGGTATCGCTTTCGACTCGATCAAACTCGAGTTCAAAGAAGGTAAAATCATCAAAGCTGAGGCAGGTGGCAAAACCAGAGAGCTCAACCGTATCCTGGATACCGATCCCGGTGCCCGTTATATCGGCGAGTTCGCTCTCGGGTTTCATCCGGTCATCCGTGAACCGATGCGTGACATTCTCTTCGATGAGAAAATCGCCGGTTCTTTCCACTTTACCCCGGGTCAGGCCTATGAAATCGCCGACAACGGCAACTCATCCCAAATCCACTGGGATATGGTCAATATCCAACGCAAGGACTACGGTGGCGGCGAAATTTACTTCGATGGCAAATTGATTCGTAAAAACGGCGTTTTCCTTCCCAAGAATCTTGAGAAGCTGAATGGATAGAAGGCACAAGATTTTCAGGCACAAAAATCAGGACTGCTGAATTTAAGGACTGCTGATTTAGGCTCGGTGCTTTTTGAAGATCGCGAGAGTTCGGTCCCGTTCGGTCTTGTGATCCACGCAGGGCAGGGGGTAGCCGGCAGCCAGAGGGATACCATTCTCCGGCGGGGCTTGAAATTTCTTTGGTTCCACATCGGCCAGTTCAGATATCCATCGTTTGATGTAAACACCCGTTGGGTCATGTTTTGCCGTTTGAGACCATGGATTCTGAATGCGGAAATAGGGGGCGGCATCCGCGCCTGTGCCGGCGGACCATTGCCAGCCGCCGTTGTTGGAAGCGATTTCGCCATCCGTGAGGTGTTGCATGAAATGGGATTCTCCAAGTTTCCAGTCGATGTGCAGGTCTTTGGTAAGAAACATCGCGGTGATCATGCGGACGCGGTTGTGCATGAAGCCGGTCTGCAGGAGTTGGCGCATACCGGCATCGATGATAGGGAAGCCGGTTTGGCCGGATTTCCATTTCTCGAAATTCTCGCTGGGTTCGTCCCAAGGAAGGCCTTGCCAATCTTTATTGAACTCATGTTCGAGGACGTGAGGAAAATGGTGGAGGATGGCGAAGTAAAATTCCCGCCAGGCGAGTTCCTTGATGTAGATCTCGATGGAGGATCGGGAGCGGACATCCGCAGACCTCAGGGCGGTGTTGACTTTGGCGTAGAGCGTACGGATTGAAATCAGACCAAAGCGCAGGTCTTGTGAAAGGCGGGAAGTTCCATCGAGCGATGGGATGTCCCGTTTTTCGGCATAATGGCCGATGATTTTTGAAACGGCGTCTCGCATGCGCTCTCTTGCCGCGCGCTCGCCAGGTTCGGGCAGTTTGGCACGGGATTCGGGAAGGTTCCAATAAGCGGGTTTTGGCAAAGGCAGAGAAGAGATGCCTTGGGGAGTGTTCAGAGACTCCGGCTTGGAAAGAGGTGCTGGTTTGGGCCGTGAGAGCCAGTTGTTCGCGTAAGGGGTATAGACTTTGTATGGATTTCCCGTTTGGGTCAGGATTTCCGTGGGGTTGTGCAGCGCCACATCATCATATCCGCAGCAATCGATTCCCCATTCCGTGCACAGCTTGCTGAGTTCCTGTTCGGTTTTTTTTCCGAAAGGGTCGGGATCGCGATTGAAATGGACTGCGGTTGCTCCGGTTTCCTTGATCAGTTGTTTCAATGCGGAAACCGCAGGACCTTTCCGGATGATCAGACTCGAGTTGAGGGTTTCGAGATTTTTCGACAGTGATTCGAGACAACCGCAGAGAAACTGCTGACGGTTTGATCCCGTCCACGCATGATCTTTGCACCAGGAGCTGAGGATATAAACGGGGACAACCGAACCCGCTTGTGAGGCATGGTGGAGAGCTGTGTTGTCAGCGATTCTGAGATCGCGGCGAAACCAGTGAATGACAGGAGGCATTTTCGAGGGTAGCATCAAAATCAGCTGATGGAACCGAAAAGCGACCCCCGGGCCGGATTAAAGTTTTTTCAGAAGGGATTCGACTTTGCGAACCGTGCCCTGGGACAATTTGCCGTCGACCTTCTTGGAGGATTCGAGAATGGACTTGATCTCTGTCAGGGCTTTTTGCGCCTCGGCAAGGGACTTCTTCATCCCTCCGCACTTCTTGTCGGAGAAGTATTTGGTGAAGCTGGTTCCGGCACGGCTGATGCATAAACGCCAGCCTTCAAATGCAGCGGTTTCGTAAGTGAATCGAGTTAGGTTTTTCTTTGAATTCATGATTGAGTTCTTAATACAAATAGTTTTTCGGTATTTTTTATGAAAATCCAAGCATATTTATGGAATTAAGAGCAAAAATCAGTCATTTTTCCGATTTTTCAGAGAAAAAGCATTGCAAGTGTGGCGACAAAGCATTTCCTTCGCGGCTCGCGAGCGAATAATCATAAACCGCCGTTGGTCCTCAAGGTGTGAAAGCACCCGTTCTCGCGTGAGGGAAACCCGGCAACCGAATCCACCTATGTCAACTACCACACTGGCTCGCTTCGAGCTTCCTAATCGTCTCGTTCGTAACGAGGATACCGCATCCGACACCTACGCACAGTTTGTCGCAGAACCTTTTGAACGCGGCTACGGCCACACGGTCGGCAACTCGTTGCGCCGCGTCCTGCTCTCGTCGCTTGAGGGCGCTTCCATCACTTCGGTGAAAATTGCCGGCGTGCAACATGAGTTCTCCAGTCTTCCGGGAGTGGTCGAGGATGTCACCGATATCGTTCTCAACCTCAAGAAGGTCAAATTCAGCCACAATGAGAAAGAGCCGCGCATCCTTTCCATCAAAGTTGAAAAAGAAGGGGTGATCACCGCTGGTGACATCATGGATGATCATATCTATTCCGTGGTGAACAAGGATCAGGTTATCTGCACCTTGGACAAAAAAGTGAAATTCGATTGTGAATTCGAAGTTCGTGTCGGCCGTGGTTTTTCCACTGGCGACGAGAACAAGCGCAAGGATCAGCCGATCGGCGTGATCGCGATTGATTCCATTTTCTCTCCAGTGACCCGCGTGAAATACAGCGTGGACAGCACCCGGGTGGGTCAAATCACCGACTACGACAAGCTCACTCTCGATATCTGGACCGATGGCCGCATCACTCCCCAGGACGCTTTGCTTCAAGCTTCCGCGATTCTCCGTCATCACCTTGACGTCTTCGTCAACTATGACGAAAACGCGGTCGACTTCGAAGAAGCGCCGGCAGAGTCCAGCGAAGAAAACGCGGCACTCAAAAAACTTCTCAACATGTCGGTCAACGAGATCGAGCTTTCCGTTCGTGCGGCGAACTGCCTCAACAACGCGAACATCACGTCCGTTGGTCAGCTTGCGATGAAATCGGAAGCCGAAATGCTCAAATACCGCAACTTCGGCAAGAAGTCCCTCAACGAGATCAAGGACAAGCTCGTCGAGCTCGGCCTCGGCCTTGGCATGTCCTTCGAGCCCGCTCTGCTTGCAGGCGGATCGATCGCTTCACGCGGACCGCGCCTTGGTGCGGAGGATGAGACACAAGTCGGACTTGCCGATCTTATCGCTCAAAACCTTGATGACTAATTTCACCCCTTTTATTTCTAAACACTAACGGAAGCCACCGATGAGACATCGCCGCAACACTACCAAGCTTAAACGCAAAACCGCCCATCGCAAATCACTGCTCGCCAACCTGGCATGCAGCCTGATCCAACATGGTCGCATCAAAACCACTTTCGGCAAAGCCAAGGCCCTGCGCCCTGTTGCTGAAAAGTTGGTCACACAAGCCAAACGCAACGACCTGCATTCCCGTCGTCTTGCCATCGCTTTTCTTCGTCAGAAGGAAGCGGTCAGCAAGCTCTTCGCGGAGATCGCACCGGCAGCGGCTACCCGCCCGGGCGGTTACTGCCGTATCGTGAAACTCGGCCAACGCATGAGCGATGCCGCCCCTATGGCGATCATCGAGTGGGTTGACCAAGCGGAACTTGGTGCGGATGAGGTTGTCGAAGCGGTTGCCGAGGAGGCAGCTCCGGCAGCTGACGCTGAGAAAAAGCCTGCGAAAAAAGCAGCCAAGAAAGCAGCGGAAAAAGTAGAAGCCGCCGCTGAATAAGCCCTGCTTCGCTGAAATTCATTCAAGCTCTCCAGCGGTTACGCTGGAGAGCTTTTTTTATAGCGGAGAGCCGCAAGCCGAGTGGCGGTGCTTGCCGGTTCCCAGCCTACTCTTGCATTCGTGTCAGCCTTTCCATTGAATCCGGCATGTTCCGTCTATTCCTGTTGCTTGGTCCGATCGCGTTCTTTCCGCTTGTTCATGCTGGGCCGGTGGTCTTGCCGACGGAGCTCTCCGCCTATCAGCTCGAACCCGCACCAAAGGTCGAAGCCCTTCAATTGCGCAAAGGTGATCGCCTCGCCATCTGCGGCGATTCCATCACCGAGCAGAAAAAGTATTCGGTCATGGTTGAAACCTACCTCACTGCCTGCACCCCGGGGTTGGAAATCACCTGCCGTCAGTATGGTTGGAGTGGAGAACAGGCATCCGGCTTCCTCGCTCGTATGAAAAGCGACGTGTTGCGCTTCAATCCGACGATTGCCACCACTTGTTATGGCATGAATGATTTCCGCTATGTTCCTTTCGACGAAGCCATCGCCGCTGAATACCGAAAAAACCTCACGGAAATTTCCAAACAATTTCGAGATGCCGGTTGACGTTTGATTGTCGGATCTTCGGGCATCATCGATTCGGTCCCTCACTGGGTGAAATCCGCCCGCGGCACTCAGCAAGATCTCAATCTCTCGCTGTCCAAATTCCGCAACATCGCTCTGGATGTCGCCACGACAGAAAAATCCGGATTTGCCGATATCTATCAGCCGATGTTGCTCGCGGATTTCCGGGCAAAGAAAGACATCGGACCGGAATTCAAAATCGCGGGTAAAGACGGCGTGCACCCCGGTTGGGCGGGGCAGGTCATCATGGCCACAGCCTTTCTTCAGGCGATGGGACTTGATGGGAATCTTGGCGAATTCACATGGGATGCCGCTTCGGATCAATCCGCTGCCAGTGATGGCCACGAAATCATTTCCTGTTCCGGCGGCCGTTTGAAAATCCGTAGCTCCAAACTTCCATTCAGTCCCGGAGAGGGGGATGTGAAGAATGATGATTCGATTCGTGCCGGAATGGCGCTGGTGCCATTCGATCGGAAGCTCAATCGACTCACACTCCGCGTCACATCACCGAAAGCCAAAGCTTATCGGGTTACCTGGGGTGCGGAATCAAAAACCTACACCGCAGAGCAACTCAAGGCAGGCGTGCCACTGGCCGCCGATTTCATTCATCACCCACTCTTGCCGGCTTTCCAAACCGTGTGGAATGCCGTCGCTGAAAAGCAGGCCTACGAGACCAAGCAAATCAAGGGTATCGTTCACCCTAAAGAGGAAAATGGAAATCTGGTCATCACGGGCTAAGTATTGTAACTACGGGGAATGGATACCTCAAAGTCGCCGATTTCTCTTCACCCAAAAGGTGAG
>JBIKNX010000040.1:0-15789 GCA_044358435.1 Luteolibacter sp. | reverse complement strand
CCGCTATCCGCTCGATACGCGACGAACGGAAACAAAGAGCTAAGAGCGCCAGAGGAAATGTTAGAAAAATGATTAACAAAGCAAGTAACCTGCCAAAAGAAGATGATAATGCTTCCTGTGGTGGATCCAAGCGTGAAAGTAAGAAGGCATCGGTAAGACGTGCTTGCGATCCATTTTTCCAATTCACTAGCACTGGTCCAGCAGCTATCGAATCACCAAGGTGAGTCATACTTCCGAGATACGTGCGTGAACCTACAGTGCTATTTTCTACGGTGGCGTGAGCATCGATTACCGAGTCACTTTCCAAATAGCCATGAGGGCCGACAACCGCTTCTTGACCTACCATCCCACTTGGGCCAATCCAACAAGGAGCGCGCAAAATCGCCGAATCGTGAACGCGGGCTTTGAGTCCAAGCCAGATTCCCGGAGATATTTCTCGTGCGCCTATCTGCTTGGCGGCCAACAGCGGAAGCAAAGTAGCTCGAGACTCATGCCATGAATGAACGCTAGATATGATCGGAACATTGGGAGCCTGGGGCAAGCTTTCGAGTGTTAGAATTGAGTCATACCCAAACGATGAGTGACGAAGCGCCGCTTCAGAAGAAGTTAGTTCAGATAACTCCGGAGATATACGAATTTGCAATCCCCAAGCACCGCCATCTCCTACATAGGCGCGCACTTCAGAAGGGCGATCGCTTACCAGCAACAATACATCCGTAACTCCAATCTCTATCAGCCCGTCTAGGACATGATCGATCAAAGGCTTCCCTAGGTAGATAGCAAGAGCAAGTGGAACAGCACCAGTGATCGATTCAAGCTCGGGGCGTTGATCTGGAGTTATAAGAATGACCCGTTTCATACGCCCCCCTTCCCCATCAGCACGGCCGGCACGGTTTTGATTAAGATGAGCAGATCTTTCCAAACGGATTGGCTTTCAATATAACGAATATCAAGACTCACCTGCTCGGAAAATTCAATGGCATTACGGTCACCCACTTCGAACAATCTACCCTCGCGCTCTCCAATCTGCCAGAGACAGGTGATACCGGGCACGGCGAGCAGTCGGCGACGGTCTTCCGGAGAATACATCGCAACCTCGCGTAGCAGTGGCGGACGAGGTCCAACTAACGACATTTCACCGCGCAGAACATTAATCATTTGAGGCAACTCATCGATTGAGGTTTTGCGGATCAATCTTCCGATCGGAGTGATGCGCGGATCGTTCTTCATCTTGAAGGTGATGCCATCGCTCTTCTCATTTTTGTCCAGTAATTCCTTGAGCTTCGCCTCGGCGTCCACGCACATGCTGCGGAACTTAAGCATACCGAATTCTTTCCCACGCAGGCCTACGCGCATCTGCCTGAAGAATACCGGCCCACCATCGCGACGCACGAGCAACGCGGTGACAATCATCACGGGAGAGAGAACCAACAGAAGCATTCCGGAAGCAGCGATGTCGATGCAGCGTTTGATCAGCGCGGTGCACCCGATGGTCCAGCGCCAGGCGAGGCGTTTCCACTGCATGTAAAAATGCAGGCGCGCCCTACCAAAGGGAGTGGACGCGGTGAGCATCCGCTGAGCCAGGCGCGCGGCCATTTGGTCGGACGTCATCATGCCGTTTCTCCTTGGTTTAGATTTTTCATGACATGGGTTTCAGGATAAATGAAGAGGCCACAGCTGTAATCGCTGGACGCAATTGATTGACAGCTTCTTGCGCAGCATTCTGGAGTGCCGACCATGCAGCGTTGGCGTCGTCAAGTCGACCCTCTCGACACGCATTCTCGATGGTTTCCGACGCACTCTGAAGACTGGTGAGAGTAAAAATAGAAGCGGTTCCCCTTAAGGTATGTGCATGCCGCCTAGCCTCATCGAAATTATTCAAATCGATCGCGTTGCGGACGGCATTCAATTGATTGTCCAGATCGTCAAGGAAATCGGACGCGAGCGAAACAGCATCAGCCTGCGAGAGTTCGTCCGCAAGTTGGCGCAATGCGATCAAGGCTGGAGATGCAGCGCTATCTGGTAGCGCAAACGATAGCGAGTCTGTATCGTTCGTTTGCTGCAGCGCGGCGCGCAGCGCCTCAAAACGGATCGGCTTGGATAAATAATCGTCCATTCCCGCATTGAGACAGTCCCTATCACCCGTTAGCGCATTGGCCGTTAGTGCAATGATTTTTACGGGTGGAGTTCCGGTTTCCACCTCCCACTCACGTATCCGGCGGGTCGCCTCCAGCCCATCCATTCCGGGCATTTGCACATCCATCAGGATGACATCGTAACGGGTTGCTTTGGCCTCACTGAGCGCTGCGTGTCCGTCCAGAGCGACATCCGCAGCGCAGCCCATCTGCGCCAGGGCGGCCAGGACCAGATTGCGGTTGATGGCGTTGTCTTCCGCAAGCAGCAGTCGCAAGGGGCGGTCGCCCGATTGCCGAAGCTTGGTCGCACGACCCGACTTGACTTGCCTTGCATCAAGACCGTGAGCCTGGGCGATCAGCGCATTGAATAACGGCGAAACTTTCAGCGGCTTGAACAGGGTGCCTGAAATGGCGTAGGCGAGACGATCGCGGACTGCGAGCGGATCACCCGGTTGACAGAGCATGAAAAGCGCCGTGCCCTTCCGGGTAATTGAGGCAGCGAAAGCCACGTCCGCTGGTGCGGTGAAGCCGGCATCAAGCAACAACACCTGGGGTTGCCAACAGTCTAACAGATCGAACGCGTGTTCGGGTGAGGAAGCGGAGCGCACGTCCATGCCCCAACGTTGAAGCAACTCGGCGATGACTTCACGGGAGAACGAGTGACCATCCACGAGCAAAGCGCGCCTTCCGACCAGATCGGGAAACGGAATGGGGACGACTGCGGGTTTCGGCTCATCGGAGACCGGCACATCGATTTGGAATGAGAATGTGCAGCCTTGCGCTGGGCAGCTTTTGACCGAGATGGTGCCGCCCATGAGTTCCACCAGCCGCCTGCAAATAGCGAGCCCCAGGCCACTGCCTCCGAAACGCCGAGATGTCGAGCTGTCTCCCTGGTGGAACGCTACGAAAAGTTGATCGATCTGGTCCGCTGCAATACCGATACCCGTATCTGTGACGCTGAAATCCAGATGAACCCGCCCGTGCTCTGCCGGGGTTGCGCTGACCTCCAGTTTCACTGAACCGGACGGGGTGAACTTCACGGCATTGCCCAGCAGGTTGACGAGGACCTGCCTCACGCGCAGCGAATCGCCGACAACCGATGAGGGCACCTCCGCAGCGATGCTTGCCGCGAGATCCAGATGTTTTACCGCAGCCGTGGTGGAGACGGTTTCGAGCGCCTCCTCTATGCAGGTTTGAAGACTGAATGGACTGGCCTCGATATCCATGTGGTCGGATTCGATTTTTGAGAAATCGAGGACGTCATTGATCACCCGGAGGAGTGATTCCGAGCTGCTGCTGATGGCGGCAACAAAGTCTTTCTGTTGCTCCGAGAGTTCGCTGTGCTGAAGGAGTTGGGCGTAGCCCATCACGCCGTTCATAGGAGTGCGGATTTCGTGGCTCATGGTTGCGAGGAAATCGCTCTTCGCACGGTTGGCCGCCTCGGCTGCCTCCTTGGCGCGCAGCAATTCAGCATTCGCATTCTTGCGGACGATGAACTGGCCGACCTGATTGCAAATTCCATCCAGTGCCTGAAGCAGGATCTCGTCCGGCTTTTCCATATCAGGACTGAAAAACTCCATCATGCCCTGGAAGACACCGTTGTTGAAAAACGGCAGTGCCAGTGCGGTGCGCAAGCCGCATGCAATGACCACCGGCGAACGCGGGAAGTTCTCATCCACCGTGACATCCGGCACCCACGCACTTTGGCCGCTTTGCCAAACCCGCCCCGGAAGGCCCTCTCCAAGCCGGAAGGTGCGGCAACGGCTATCATCAAGAAAGGCCCTGCAGTCGATTGAAGGATCATGCCATGCTTCGGCCAAAACCAGCCCGTCCCCCTCAACCGAAGGATTCCAGAAGCAACCCACAGACCAACCGAGGCCGTTACAAATCGTCTGCAGGATCTTTGCGGTTGCCGAACGCAGGCTGCGCCCACCTGCCAGAATCCTGGAAATCTCATGTTGGACGTTGCGGCGTCGTTCATCGAGAATCCGCTCGGTCACATCGGATTCCACCGCCATGAAGTTCGTCAAAACTCCCGCTTCATTGAGAATCGGCTGAGTCTCCACAGAGATCCAATACTTGCGGCCGTCCTTACCATAATTCAAAACATCGCAGCGGAAGCCTTCACCGTTGCAGAGTTTATCCCGCATCATCTGCGTGGTCTTGGGATCCGTATCGGGGCCTTGCAGAAATGAGTCTGGAGATTTTCCGATAACCTCGTCCATCGACCAGCCCGTGAGCCTGACGAATCCATCGTTCACCCATTCAATACGTCCCTTCGCATCCAAGACAATGACCGCATTGTGCGTCCGCGCTGCCACCAAGGCGAGTTTCCTTGCCTCCGCTTCTTTTTCACGGAGGAGGGCGCGCTGGGTCGTCAGCGTGGTAGTTAAGCGCTGCAAATCAGCGTTGACCATGCGCTGCGTCTGCACGACCTGCAACAGATCCATCGTCTGATCGTGGATAGCAAAATCGTTCAGCGTGAGCCCCAGTCGCTCGACCTCGTCTGGATCCGAGATCCAAGGTGCGGCCAGCATCAAAAAGCTGTCGGTTTTTTCCAATGTTGCCACCTCACCGCGGAGCATAAGATTGCTACCGATGATCTCGAACAGGAACAACAAATCGCGGCTATTCCGGAAAAATTCCGGAGTCATCGATCCGACCGGACGGCGGAGTTTGAAGACGTCTGTAATCCGTACACCCGGAACGGCATTTTCGCATATCTTCCCGAGGCTCGGCCCTATGGTTCGGATTCGCAAGTCGGCATCCCATTCGATAAAAAACGGGAAGGCGCGACGGAGCAACCAGGGAGTCATCTCCGGGGAATCCAAATCATTTTCAACAGAAAGGCTCATACTGTTAGGATAGACTACCAAGTGATAGCGAAGACATCATGATCTGCACCCTGATCCTTGCGCTCCAATACCGTTGAAGTGCAAGGGGTTTCATAAAGCTTGCCCAGTCCTTGGATTAGCCCAGTCACAAAAGAAGTCAGACCTAGACGGTGACTGTGGTAATGCAGATGGAGACCATTGTCCGTCACATCCGTGCACTGAAAACGTGGTGGTTCCAAATTCGGATAGATCATCGCCACACGGGTGTGGAAATTGGGGAGATTGATCAGAAACTCCTTCAACGAAGCACCAGCGGATTTCATCATCGGCCCATAACTCTTTGCGGCGGTTTTCAACACCCAGTGCTCTCCGAAGGCAATGAGAATATCATCAGCAGCAGCTCCCAGCACCTCCGAGGCCGCACCCACAAGGTCATAAGTCATCGAATCAGGATAGCTTTCGTTACTGATAAATACGTCCACATCAACGCCGGCCTTTGATTTGATGAGTTCCCATTTATCCTCGCCGAAATTGGAGACCAAGAGTTCTTCGACAGCTTTGTTAACGAGTCCGTACATAATGATATGATAGTTATTGTGTTATTTTCGTAAGAGATTGCCTAACATTCTATTCATAAGCTTCTAAAGATCCATGTTTAAATGCATCTTCTGGCCAGATTTTAAAGAATGGGAAGAAGCGAGCGACGCTAAGTCAGATAGGGAAGGATTACGCGGCAAGATCACCCCGACACCGCTAGCCAAAACAGCAGCTTGAGCTG
This sequence comes from Luteolibacter sp., assembly GCA_044358435.1. GTDB lineage: Bacteria > Verrucomicrobiota > Verrucomicrobiia > Verrucomicrobiales > Akkermansiaceae > Luteolibacter. The sequence goes on along the minus strand of JBIKNX010000040.1, from coordinate 10,042 downwards.
GACCCCAAAGTCCGGCCACTGATTGGCTAAACTAAGCTATGGTGTGGGGATGCGTGAGATTCATAGTCGATCATGGATATTGGATCAAGGATGGAGTGGTGAGGGACTCGAAAATGGGATGCTGAAGCGGAGGGACGAGCACGCAACGGAGCGTAGCGCAGTGGAGTGTGAGGACCGTAGCGGAGGCTTCCCATTTTCGCCGCGCCGGGGGGGGTGGTTCATGCTGCTTTGGTTTTTGGGGATTGCGCCTGATAGACATGCGATGGAGTGAGGTTCGCGAGATTCTCGTGAGGCCGCCAGTGGTTGTAGCGCTCGAACCATTGATGAAGACCCCGCCATAATTCGAGGATCGTGGCGTGTTCCTTGAGATAAATTTCCTCGTATTTGACGCTTCTCCAAAGCCGCTCGATGAAAACGTTGTCCATCCAGCGCCCACGACCATCCATACTGATCTTCACACCGAGTTCCAATAAGCGCCCGGTCCATTCCGCCGAGGTGAACTGGCAGCCCTGGTCGGTGTTAAAGATCTCAGGAACTCTGCCTGTGGAATCCAATGCCATCTCCAGAGCCTCTAAGCATAGGCTGGTGCCCATGGTGTTGGAAACGGCCCAGCCCAACACCTTGCGCGAGTGCCAGTCCATCACAGCGCAAAGGTAGGCGTGGCCACGCGGCATCGGTATATACGTGATGTCGGTGCACCAGACGTGGTCGGGCCGATCGATGGCCAGTTTGCGCAGCAGATACGGATATTTCCGGTGCCCGTCGTCAGGGATGCTGGTGCGTGGCTTGCACCAAATCGCCTCATGACCCATCTCGCGACGCAGGCGGTCCAACCGCTTGCGATTGACCTTCACGCCGTGGTCACGCTCCAGCACCGTCGCCAAGCGCCGACTGCCAAGGCAGGGGTCGATCAGATAGGTTTCGTCCAATAGCCGCTTGATGCGAATTTCCTCCGGATCTTCGGCAGCTGGCTTGTAATCAGCGGTGGAACGCGCCACGCCTAGCAGCTTGCTTTGTCTTCTCATGCTGATTTTGGGATGCTTTTTGTCCATCAACCCGACGCGATCCCTCACAGACCGAGTTGTTTGGACTTTTTTGTCAGCCAATCCAATTCAACGGCCTGCTGGCCGATCTTGGCGTGGAGTTGGGAGCGCTCGCGCTCGAATTCCTCGGCGTCGGTCTTGCCCGCACCCGCCCCAAAGGCACTCGCGGCGTTTTGGGCCATGGTCTTCTTCCAATCGGAGACTTGCACCGGGTGGATGTCGTATTCCTTGGCGATTTCCTGGATGGTTTTGATGCCCTTGATCGCCTCAAGCGCCACGCGGGCCTTGAATTCGGGGTCGTGTCTTCTGCGTTTGCCTTTCATTTTTTTTGTGTGTTTTGGTTCGGTTTACAGTCCGCACTCACACACCACAATCATAGCTTAGCCTCTGGCCCGATTTTCGGGGTCCTGCTCAAAAATATGTTAGAAAAATACAAAAAGATGGGCTTGGCGGCTGCTGCGTGCACGTTGCTGGGTGTTAGTACCTTGGATGCTGCGGTGACGTTGACGTTTACGCAAAGTGGGCCAAATGTAACGGCCACGTGGAGCGGAACCTACGCGGGGGTGCCGGCCTCTGATAGTTCAGGCACGGTTGCTTCGGGCTCTATTATCGCGCCGACTGTTGTCTATGGGCTCGCTTCAGGCACTGCCTTCAGTGCCAACGGAGCGGGGCTTGCGTCTGCCACGGGGCTCGCATCTGTTGCTGGGAGTTACGTCGGGGCAACCTTTGGGTTCGATGGTTCACGTCTTATTTTTGGACCGGGGGTGGTGGGTGACTATTCGCCGGTTGGAACCATGACTTTCACGAACACCACACTAGCGGCTCTCGGGGCAGGCGCTTTCTCTAATACGCTTGCGTTCACGGGGAATGGGGACGTCGGGGGGAATAAGACCATCTCCTTCACTACAATCCCTGAACCATCAGGAGTTGCCCTGGCCGCCCTTGGGTGCCTTGGTCTCGCGTTCCGTCGCCGGGCGCGTTGAACATGGGGGTTGTGTGATTGCTTGTCTCTCTCGTGGGTCCCGCTTCGGCGGCACCGGCGAGGGGGCCATTGCTTTGCGCCCCCGGGAGGTGCGTGATCGGTGCGGGTTTTATTCATCCGCGAGCTCGATTACCGGAGCTCGCTGGAACTCGATCCCCGCACCTACGACACACTGCGCCGCATCCCGCTGGCGGATGAGATCGTGCTCCAGGCGCGGGCAGGAACTTGTGAACCGCCTCGACGGGTACCAGGTGCAGCATCCCGATCTGCTCCAATCCGTGGTCGGTTTCGTCCAGGAAAAGATGATGCCGGTCATCAAGCGCTACGCCGTCACCGGCCGCGCAACGATCAACACCGAGGACATCCTTTTCCACGACCCGCTCGCCGTGGCCATGCTCATCGACATCTTCTCCGAGCGCGGCTTCCAGGCCATGGTCGATATCCATCGCCTGGAGATACCGGAAAAGGTCGATCTCACCACCGGCGAGATCACCACCCGCCACAAGCGCGTCTATCGCATGACGGTTTTCTTCAGCGGCTCGAAGATCAGGAGGGGTTGAGTAGTGGAGCGTAGGCTAAAGCCCACTCTCCTTTGCAAATTCCTCTAGCCAGACAGAAGAGGGGTATCTTACAATTTTTTTGTCAGAACAACATCATGAAAGCACCCATCACCGTATCCATCACGGGAGCAGCCGGCCAGATCGGCTACGCCATCCTTTTCCGCATCGCCTCCGGTTTCGTCTTCGGCGATGACTAGCCCGTCAACCTCCGCCTGATCGAGATCGAGCCGGGTCTTCCCGCGCTCAAGGGCGTGGTGATGGAGCTGGATGACTGCGCGTTCCCGCTGCTGCGCGAGGTCGTCGCGACGACGGATCTCGACGAGGGTTTCATGGGTGCGAACTGGGCGCTGCTGATCGGTTCCGTGCCGCGCAAGGCTGGCATGGAGCGCGCGGATCTGCTCGGCATCAACGGCAAGATTTTCACCGGCCAAGGCCAGGCCATCGCCCGCTCGGCGGCGAAGGATGTGCGCGTGCTGGTGGTCGGAAACCCCTGCAACACCAACGCCCTGATCGCGATGAGCAACGCGGAAGGCGTGCCGAACGACCGCTTCTTCGCGATGACCCGCCTCGACGAGAACCGCGCCAAGAGCCAGCTCGCGGCGAAGGCCGGCGTGCATTGCTCGGATGTCACCAATCTCTGCATCTGGGGCAATCACTCCGCCACGCAGTATCCCGATTTCACCAACGCGAAGATCAAGGGCAAGCCTGTCACCGATTTCATCAGCGACACCGCATGGCTCGAGGGCGAATTCATCAAGACTGTCCAGCAGCGTGGTGCGGCCATCATCGCCGCCCGCGGTGCCTCCTCAGCCGCTTCCGCTGCGAACGCTGCCATGGATACCGTAAAGAGCCTCATCACTCCCACTCCAGAAGGCGACTGGCATTCCGTCGCGATCTGCTCGGACGGTTCCTACGGTATCGCTCCCGGTATCATGGCTTCCATGCCGATCCGCACCAAGGCCGACGGCTCATGGGAAATCTTGCAGGGCGTGCCGGTCAGCGAGTTTTCTCAAACCAAGATCGACGCCACGATCAACGAGCTTATCGAGGAAAGAGATGCGGTTAAAGATCTGATTCCGTCCTAATCAAGCAAGCGATCCGATAGGATGATCAAACCACGCTGGAACGAAGAGTCCCAGGGCTCTTCGTTCTGCCATTTGATGGGGCAACCCCCTTTTCCCCTTGTCAGAGCGTCTCTTCAGTGTATTCTCTGCGCTAGGTGAAAAAGCAAATTCCTAGCATCCATTCATTCATTCATTCATTAAGATCAGTTTTAGCCGACGCCGTTTATTGCATTGCTTCTCTCGCCTGACTGCTCGCTGAGAGAAAAAGGTACCACGTCGGGAGTTGCTTCAAAGTCGTTCACGAAATTTTTTGATTTGGGGAACTTCCGCGCCGGCCATCGGCCGTAGGCGACGCCGTTTATTGCATTGCTTCTCTCGCCTGACTGCTCGCTGAGAGAAAAAGGTACCACGTCGGGAGTTGCTTCAAAGTCGTTCACGAAATTTTTTGATTTGGGGAACTTCCGCGCCGGCCATCGGCCGTAGGCGACGCCGTTTATTGCATTGCTTCTCTCGCCTGACTGCTCGCTGAGAGAAAAAGGTACCACGTCGGGAGTTGCTTCAAAGTCATTCACGAAATTCTTGATTTGGGAAACCTTGGGAAAAGGATTCGAGTTGCACGGAGTTAACGCGGTTGCCGCAAGGGCGAGAGCAGGGACAGAGAGGAGGAGGGCTACGGATTTTTTTTTCATGAGGGTAGAGGGGGTTGGTTAAAACAAGTTAGATTTACTTGACATCTCAAATTTAGGAATTCCGATTTTGGTTGTCAATTAAATTTCTTTGGTGATTTTTGCCCTACAGGGGGAGAGCCCCAGTGGGGTGCTCTTGAGGATTTGATCTTTCCTAGAATAAATCGTGGAGGGGGCTTTGTGTTAATCGGGTATAATGGCTCTGGAGCGGCTATTTGTAGTCCAGCGCGGATTATTTATAGCCGAGAGCCGAGTGCAAATGCCATCGGTTGTAAAAGCCTTCGATGTATTCCAAAATCATCAGCTTCAGTCCGGGTTCAGGACATAGGTAACACAATTTAGGCGCGGAGCGTCTCAAAAGGATGCCATGGAAAAAAGGATGCCATGGAAAAAAGGATGCCATGGAAACCCCAAAGCCAAATGAACCAATGAATGAAATTTGTCAACCCCCTTTTCCCCTTGTCAGAGCGTCTCTTCAGTGTATTCTCCGCGCAACATGAAAAAGCAAATTCCTAGCATTCATTCATTTAAAGGATAAAAGATGGAAAAAGATTATTGAAAAGAGGGAAATAAAGGGTAATATGCCTATATGAAACTGACAGTTGAGATTGACGATGAAATTTTGGCCAACGCCATGAAATTGACGGGTGAGACCAAGAAGAGTCCGGCGTTGGCAAAAGCCGCGACGGAATATGTGAAGCGGGAGATGGTCAAAAAATTCGCTGCGATGGTGATGGAGGGTCAGTTTGAGGATTATCCCATGACCAATGATGAACTGGAGGCGGTGGATCGCTGAATATGGTGATCATTGATACCAGCGCGTGGGTGGAGTTTTTCCGTAGGGATGGCGATCTGAGTGTGAAGATGGCGGTCAAAGGACTGTTGGATGAATACGAGGGTGCGCTATGCGGGCCAGTGGAGATGGAATTTCTGGGTGGGGCTCGTGAAAACGAAATGCCGCGAATCAAGGCGTGGTTTGATCTGATCCCTTACGTTCGCAATGATCTAAAAATCTGGCGCGAGGCGGCGGGAAATTTCGCGAAGCTGAAAGCGAAGGGATTCACGGTTCCGTGGAATGACATTCTGATTGGAACGATCGCAAAAAACCAATCGATAAGGGTTTATGCCAAGGACCGGCATTTCGTTATGATGGCAGAAGTGCTTGGGGTGATGCTTTATCAGCCAGGGTATAACGGGATGTATAATCCGGAGGGGTGAGCGCTCCGTATTTGGATTTGACGGATCTGTCAGATCTGAATGATTGGATGGATCTTATGAATACCCCCCCAGAAAAAGCTACGCCCAAGCGGCGGATATAGGAAGACAGCCAGTTTCCAAACTACCACGCTGATCTATGACGCGACCGTCTGGTTCTGTGAGAAGTTTTTAGACCAGCGATCCCGGACGGTTGATCAAATGGTGCAGGCTGCGCGTTCAGGTCGGCAGAATATCGCAGAGGGGAGTCGCGCATCGGCAACAAGTTCGCAAACTGAGCTGCGTCTGGTAAATGTGGCGCGTGCGAGTCTGGAAGAGCTGTTACTGGATTATGAGGATTTTTTGAGGCATCGGCGGCTGCCGCTATGGGAGATGGGAAGTGAAGAAGCATCTTCAGTAAGAGCGGTTCCACGGAATTTTAAAAAAGATCAGTCTGATCGGACAGATCCGTCGGATCTGACTGATCTAACAGATGCAGAGCGCTGGGCATTATATTCGCGCTGGCTGGATGTGCCGGATGCGGCTGTGCGTGCGAATGCGATGATATGCCTGATTCACCAAGCGAACTTTCTTCTGGATCGTCAGATTGCCGCTTTGGAGGCAGCCTATGTGGAGGGCGGAGGTTACTCTGAGCAGCTAGCCACGGCACGCATGGCGGAGCGGAGAAAGAAAGATCAGTTTGATCGGACGGGTTAGTCAGATCAGACCGATCTGAAAAAGATTCCCATGTGCAGACTCTGTGGCGGTCTCATGTCCTTACGCACTGCTAAAGGTGGAAAAAATCCCGGGAGCCAGTTTTGGGGCTGCGCAGGTTGTCCTGCTTAGATGGGGACGTCTCCGCTTTAGCTGAAACTACGTCCCGCAAAACGTGTTCTTCACGCATTGCTCGGGCAGAGGAGCGAGCTCAAGATCCGCATACTCGGGATTTTCATCAAACGGTTTTGTTAGAGCATCGGCCAAGCGATGGAATAAGGAAAAATCGTTTTGGTAGGCGGCTTGGATCGCTTCTTCGATGCGGTGGTTGCGCGGGATGAGGATGGGATTGGACGCCTGCATGGTGGCGTGATGGTTTTCAGGTTTTTGCATGGACTCCCAATTGGAGATCCATTGTTCGTGGATCATTTGCTTAAGTCCGGATCTTTTGTCATTTGCGGCGAAAAGCGTGAGGTGTCTGAAGAACAGAGTGAAATCGGTTTTATCTTTGGCCAGTGTGCCGAGGGTTGATTTGATGAAGGCCATGCGGATTTCCGGATCCGATCCGGAATCGAGTCCGAGTTTTTTACTGAATTGATCGAGATAGGCGGATTGGAAATGATGAATGAACGTTTCCAATGCAGAGTTCGCGAGTTCCTTGGCACGCTCTGGTGAGGGATCAATGACAGGAAGCAGGGTTTCCGCGAGTCTTGTCAGATTCCAATGCGCGATGGTGGGTTGGTTGCCCCATGCGTAGCGACCGTTTTGGTCGATGAAGCTGAACACCTTGTCGGGATGAAAGGTATCGATGAACGCGCATGGGCCGTAGTCGATGGTTTCGCCGGAGACGGCGCAGTTGTCGGTGTTCATCACGCCGTGGATGAAACCGAGCGGCAACCATTTTGCGATGAGTGAGGCTTGAGCGCGGATGACGTTTTCAAGAAAGGCGACCGCCGGATTATCCGCATCTGCCGCCTCCGGGTAATGGCGGGCAATACAGTGATCAGTTAGAATCCGTATGGCTTCGGTATCCTGGCGTGCGGCGAAGTATTGAAAGGTACCGACGCGGATATGGCTGGCTGCGACGCGGGTGAAGATACCGCCCGGTGCGGGTTCTTCTCGTTCGACGATCTCACCCGTGTAAACCGCTGCGAGTGCGCGGGTGGTTGGGACGCCGAGGGCGTGCATCGCTTCGCTGACAAGGTATTCACGCAGCACGGGGCCGAGGGCTGATTTGCCATCGCCTCCACGCGAAAACACCGTGCGGCCGGAGCCTTTGAGTTGAATATCGCGGCGCTTGCCATGGATGTCGATGACTTCGCCGAGCAGGATCGCGCGACCATCGCCGAGTTGGGGGACGAAGCCACCGAACTGGTGGCCGGCGTAGGCTTGGGCGATGGGCTCCGCACCATTTGGGATTTCGTTTCCGGAAAAAGTTGCGAGAGCGGCGGGTGAGGAGATCCATGCGGGAGCTATCCCGATTTCAGCGGCCAAAGCGAGGTTGGTACGAATCAAATTAGGTTCAGGAGCTGGTGTGGGCTGTTGCCTGGAAAAGAAGCGCTCTGGGAGTTGGGCGTAGGTGTTGTCGAAGGGAATTCCCATGGGGGGATTGTGGTCTGAAAGTCTAAAGGTCTGAAAGTCTAAAGGTCTATTTTATCCAACCGCACCAGCGGTTCTGGCTTAAACCTTCAGACTTTTAGACCTTCGACTCTTCAAATGCGGTTCTGGATAAGACTTTCAGAGTTTTGACTTTCGACTTCGATCCAGTGCTGCTTCAAGAAGGCATGTCCGAAACCTTTGCGCCCCTATTTGTTTGCGGGGCGACTGCGTCCGGTAAGACCGCCTACGCCTTGCGGATGGCGGCGGAATTGGACGGTGAGATCGTGAATGGCGATGCGTTTCAGCTTTTTCGTGGGATTGAAATTTTGAGCGCGGCGCCAAGTGATGAGGAGAAAAATGGATTTCCGCATCATTTGTTTGGCGTGTTGGAACCGGCGGAGCACTGTGATGCAGGTCGGTATTTCGAGATGGTGATGCCGGTGATTTCTGAAATCCAATCGCGCGGCAAGACTCCCATCGTGGTAGGTGGCTCCGGCTTGTATTTGAAATTTCTCACTCACGGGCCATCGCCTTTGCCGAGAGGGGATGAAAACATGCGGGCTGAAATGGACGGGCAGTCGCTCGAAGAATTGTTGGCTGAGCTGGCAGCGATCGATCCCGTGGAGGCGGCGCAGGTGAATCGGGGTAACAAGCGTTACGTTTCGCGATCATTGGAAATCTGCCGACTTACGGGTGAAAAAGTTTCCGAGTTGCGTGATGGTTGGGAAAAGAAGACGCAGCAACTGGAGAAATCACTCAGGGGAGTATGGTTGATCCGGGAGCGTGCGGATCTGCATGAAAGGATTGCGCTGAGAACGAGTCACATGCTTGCCGGGGGAGCGATCGAAGAGATAGCCGCACTTTCGGGTGTGCCTGGTAACTGGGAGAAAGCCATCGGAGTTAAAGAAATCCGGCAGTTTCTTTCAGGAAAAATTTCCCGTGAGGAGTGCGGGGAATTGATCGTTTGCGCCACACGTCAGTATGCCAAACGGCAGGAAACCTGGTTCCGCAGGGAGAGGTGGTTGGAACAGGTGGCGCTTTAGGGTTTGGTTTCGAGCCCGTCATGGGCATCCTCGAAATCCAGCTCACGCACGCGTTTTTTGTCGCGTAAGGATTCCACTTCCTTGCGAAGGGATTCCCTGAGATTGATCGCATCCGGGATAGCGGGAATGGTGATGTTTGGGAGGGAACGATCCGATGTTTCGAGATGAAGCGAACCCAGCCCCAAGATACGCATCCACCATTTTCTCTCAACGAGGACATCTTTGACCCGATAGAGCTCAACCTCGTCGCAGGTTTGGTTGAGAACGCCTCTCGTGATTCTGAGGCGCTGCGAAGTGAGTTCAAACCTTTCACAGCGAATGACCAGGTAACGCCAGAGGATCCAGATCAGGGGATAAATCAGCGCGGCAAACGCAAGCGGAAAAAACACACCGGCGATCACCATGCATGCGATGAGCAACAGTGCCAGAGAGTAAGGACCCAGGTTCAGCCATTGTGATGGGGTACCTTTCCAGAGGAGTGTCTCGAGATCTTCCGTCATGCGTGGAGGCTAAACATGAAATTTGTTGAGGGAAATCAGAAAGGTGGGGGGATTGAAAAAGATCAGACCGGCATGTCCTGCGGGATTTATCTCATCATCGCCCAAGCCTGGACTTGCAAGTTGTGAGCTGAGAGGCGATTGAAGGGTATGGATCGTTGGTTTCTGATCGTTGCAACCTTGCTCGCCGCTATGGCCGGTGTGCGCGGGCTCATGATCTTGCGTCATGGCAAGCGGAGTTGTTGGACCGTTTGGTGGATGGTCGCCGTGATGCTCTGCCAGATCGGATATCTCGCGCTGCGAGGAGAAATGCGCGGGGCTTGTCCGTTACGCAGCATTGCGGAGATTTCGGTGTTTCTTGCTTGGTCGCTGACCTTGTTCTATCTGTTGGTCGGGCCGGTGTATCGGATTTCCTTGTTAGGAGTGTTCACTGCACCCGTGGTGGTGATTTTTCAGGGATTCGCCCTCTTGCCCGGACGCCTGGCGGCGAATCCGGAAAAGGTCCTGAATACGAGTTTCTGGGGTGAAACCCATTCCGCGATGTCGGTTTTGGCGTATGGCGCGCTGGCGCTGGCGGCGGTTGCCGGTGTGATGTTTTTGGTTTTGGATCATCAATTGAAGGAGCATCACCTCAAGGGAGGGTTGTTCCGTCATTTGCCA
>JBIKNX010000039.1:0-15858 GCA_044358435.1 Luteolibacter sp. | reverse complement strand
AAAGCTGTCCCTTACGGGATCAAAATCCGTATCGAGCAGGTTGCAGGCCGCATCGACCCCACTGAGGCGTTCCTCGTGAATTTGTCCGAGGCCATCAAGCGTGATGAAAGCAGGTTTGAGGTTTTTTCCTCGGCGTGTAAAGAGGTGGGTGACGATCATGTTCATCCCCGCTCGGTTCTCGGATGCCACACAAGGGATGCCGGGGATGTCCCGGTTGAGCACGACGCATGGGGTTTTGTTTTTTTTGAGCTGCTTGAGCGTGTCATCCGAGGGACGGTGGAAAGCGAAAATAAAACCATTGATATCGCCGCCTTTTTTATGGGGGTAAGGTTTGTAATCCTTGCCGCCGGTCTCGCAGACCAGATGAATGCCGCAATGTTTGAAACCGGATTGAATGCCTTCGACAAGCGAGGCGAAATCATAGAACAGGGACCGCTCGGGTTCCATGTGGCGGGGAAGTATGAGTTTGATGTTCAGGATCGAACGTCCACGGTGCTTGCGGATGTTGCGTTTTTCATAACCCATCAGATCGGCCTGATGCTGGATCTTCGCAATCAGTGCCGGATCCACCAATCGGGACTTGTTTAAAGCACGCGAGACCGTTGCGGTGGAAATCCGCATTTTCTCAGCGATGTCGGTGATGGTGGTCATGAATGAAAACCGCGGTAAATCAATAACCCAGGCGAGCCGCGCAATCGGCAAGGATTTCGCTTTCCCATTCCGGACGTGCCGCGGATTTGGGGTGGGTGAGCGGGGATGGAATCCGACCTATGAGGTTTTGAAAAATCGCGCAGGAATGTTTGTAAGCAGGAACAGGTGTGCGAAAAGCGATGTTGCCGAGGTATTGGATGTTATCCGTGAGTTTTGCGTAACGGTCGTCGCCTTCCAGCCAATATTTGTCACGCAGGGCGAACAGTTCCGGACAGAAGGCGGCGAGTCCGAGCAGATAATCCGATCCGTATTCGGTCATGTCGATGGCAAGATCGTTGCCTGTGAAGATTTTGAAATCGGGACGGACCTCATCCCGGATTTCCAGGCGGCGCAGTTCGATATCGCGATCCAAAGATGAATGTTTGATGCCTTTGAGCGATGGGATTTGAATCAGTCCCTTGAATGTTTCCTCATTAAAAATCATCCCGTTCGGTGCGAACATGGCGCCGAGCTCGAAACCGATTACCGATTCGTAGCCATCGCAGACCTCGGCGTAGAGATCGACGATTTGCGATGGTGTCCAATGATGAAAACGTGTGGTTTGAAAAAGAATGGGAGTGCCACCATGCGAAACAATTTCATCCATTTGTTTCCGGTAATTCGGCACCAGTTCGCCCTCGAGGCCTTCGACAAAAGCGCCGGCGATGAAATCCCTTTTTCCGTCAATCGTTTGTCGGGTCAGCTCCAGAATGCGGGTGCGTTCATCGCGGGTCAGATAATTCGCGTAGCCGGTGTCCATGTTCACCGCGCAGCCGAGACCGGCATCGGAGGTGCGGGCCACGGCGGCTTGAAACGCATCTTCTGCAATCGTGCCATCGGGGTTGAAAGGTAGCAAACACGCGGCGTAACCCGTGGTCTGACGATGCAGTTTTTTTGACTGGTGACGTTGTGCGAGTGACATGATCGGGTTGCGTTTACCTCTTAATTATTTACATGTAAAATTATTTTTCACGAATGCGGGATTTTTTGTCATGACATCGGAGGTGGTTTGCGAAAGATGGGGATATGTACGAAGCGACAGGAAAAATTAAGGTAATTTATGAAACACAGTCTTTTCCGAGTGGATTTTCCAAACGGGAATTCGTGGTGACAACGGCGGACAGCAAGTATCCGCAGGATTTGAAATTCGAGGTTGTGAAGGACAAGTGCGGGATGCTGGACAACTACAAGGAAGGTAGCGATGTCGTGGTTAATTTTGATGTCCGCGGTAATGAGTATAATGGCAAATATTACGTGAACTTATCCTGCTGGAAACTTTCCGGTGGAACGGGTGGTGGAGGCCGAAACAAGGAATACTCGCAGGAATCCCAGGGTCATGCCGAGCCTTCGCCTGAGGATTTGCGCAAGACGGATGATTTTGATGACGACATTCCGTTTTAAGAATGACATTCCGCCATGCGACTGCCGATGCGAGCGTAGAGCTCGATTTGCTGGCTCGAACATTCGAGGAGGTCTTCAGCAAGTTTGACTTTGCCGGGTTCGAAAATCGTGATGGTGGAAGAGCCGCCAAAGGCGAAGTAACCTTTCTCCTCGCCTTTTTCGACCGGCTGACTAGGCGTGTAGGTCTGGTGGATGCTACCGACGCAGGTAGCTCCAATCTCGAGCAGCAGGATGGTTCCGTAATCTTCGGTGTAGAGTCGGGTGAGAGTTCGCTTGTTGGTCCAGAGGTAGGATAGTTTTTTTGCCAAAGCGATGGGGGAAACGGAAAACAGCGGACCGGGAATGGTGTGCGTTTCCGATGGGATGCCGGCGGCAGGGAAATGGAAGCGGTGATAATCGACCGGGCACAAGCGCGAGAGCACCAGCGAGCCGTTGGCGTATGTTGCGGCCAGAGCGGAATCCCCGAGCAGGGCAGGGAGGTCAAACGTCTGGCCTTTTACGAAAAACGAATCGATTTTTGAGATGTCGGAAAAACCGAGATGGCGGCCATCGGCCGGGAAAACCACGGGTGAGGCGGCTATGGGACGGGCTTCCGGTTTGAGTTTGCGATAGAAAAACTCGTTGAAACTTTCGTAAGAGGAGGGCGGATCGAGAAAATCGTCGGCATTCATCGCGTATTTCTCAATGAATGGCAGGATTCGGCTTGCGGAATCGGGTTTTGACATGCGTCTGCCATACCATTTCGAGAATCCATGACGCTTCACGAGGGCGTGGAGTGCGAGCTTTCCGAGTGGGTTTCCGTAGGTCCAACGGAGGAAAGATTCGCCATATACCTGCTCGGTTTCAGGTTTTTGGGTATGTCGGTTGAAATAACGGATGGTTTCCACGTAGGCAGGAAACCCTTTGTGAATATGAATGTCAAAGCACTATAAAAGTGGAAATATGTGATGGTTTAGCCACGTAGTATCGTTGAATTGAACTTGCGGGACATACGATCCGCGTTTATCTCCCCGAAAATGAAAGTCTCCACCGTCCTCGTCCCGATGATCTGTCTCTCGCTCCTGGGCTGTGAGAAGCCCAAAGAGCGGGTTCTGGTTGAGGAAACGCGGCAGCGGACGACCAAAGACGTCTCCCCGAAAATGTTCGCCACAAGCGATGAGAGATTCCGTGACATCAAGCCAAGTCCTGTTCAGGGAAATCCTCCCGCAAATTGGTTGGCTTTGCCTGCGAATCAGTTCCGTCTTCTCAATTATCGTTTCGGAGATTCAGGGCTGGGGGAGGTCTACGTATCGATTTCTTCCGGTGGCTTGCTGGAAAATGCGAATCGCTGGCTCAGGCAGTTCGGGCGTGATGCGATGACTGCGGAAAACTTCTCAGCGATGGAAAAAATTCCGATGTTGGGTATGGAGGGAGTTTGGATTGAGGCGGAAGGTGATTACGGGGCAGGCATGGGTGCTGATTCGAAACCGGGTTATGGGTTGGCGGGTGTGATTGCTGAGACGGATGGACAAATCATCACGGTCAAAATGATCGGACCGAAAAACGAAGTGGATGCACAAAAACCCGCCCTGCGAGCATACATCGGCAGCTTGCGGATGACCGAAAAATGATCTGAAGATTTTTTAGCGATATAGCAATGGATAACCAAACTTACACCAAGGAAATGCCCCGCGAGAAATCGGTTCTTCGCGTGGTTTATGATTTCCTCTCGGGATTCAAACTCGCGACAGCGCTCTTGCTGCTGCTGCTGTTGCTCACCTGGCTGGCAACACTGGAGCAGATTGATCATGGTTTGTATGCGACCTTGAACAAATATTTCAGCTGGAAATCCCCCTATTTGATTCCTCAAATCAACGGCAAGAATCTCCCGCTCCTTTTGCCGGGTGGCTATTATGTATGTGCCTTGTTGTTGGTGAACATGATCCTTGGTGGAGTGATCCGCATTCGTAAAGGACCGAAACAATTCGGAAATCTGATCTCGCATTTCGGAATCATTTTCATGTTGTTGGGTGGAGGGGTCTCCCATCACTTTGAGGAGCGCGGCAACATGGCGATCTATCCGGGCGAGGTCAGTGATGTTGCGGAAGATTATTTCGAATATGTGATCGAAGTCTCAGAAGTGAAGGAGGGAAAGCAAAACGAATTCCATGTTGTCCGTGGCGAGTTCCTGATAAATTTGACAGGTGGGAATCATCGGACCTTTGATTTCAAAGGACTGCCTTTTTCACTGAAAGTTTCGGGTTATTCGAAAAACTCCCAGCCTGTGAATGCCATCGAAAATCCTCCGACCCAGGGGCAACTGATCACCGATGGTTATTATCTGCAGAGTCGTCCAACGGAAAAACAGTCTGAAAGGGATATTCCCGGCGCTTATGGGCAGATCATTTTTGAAGACGGACAAAAATCGCCTCCGTTCATTCTCTTTGGCGCGAACTATCACCCGTTCACGGTTCGCGACGGTGAACGCACGTTCACTGTGGACATGCGCAAGCGCCTGTGGACGATGCCGTTCCAGATCGGGCTCGACAATTTCATCGCGGATTTCCATCCCGGCACTTCTCGCCCTGCCAAGTTCATCAGCGACATTCGTCGTCTGGAAAATGGCGAGGAAGCGAAAGTCCGGATTCAGATGAACGAACCGATGCGTTACGAAGGCTTCACATTTTTTCAAGCAAGTTACGGACCTCCCGGAGCGAAACCCGGTGAGAAAATGTTCTCGGTTTTTGAAGTCGTGAAAAATCCCGCCGACAAGTGGCCGGAATACAGCCTCTACGTTGTCAGTTTCGGCATGCTCGTAACCTTTTTAACCAAACTCGGCAGTCACGTGATGACAGTTTCAAGAAAGAGAAAGAATCATGGAAAAGCAATCTAGAGCGGGAAAATGGATATTTGCGATCCTGGCAGCCATCGGCTTGGTCATTGCGTTGAGAAACATGTTCATCGACAACATGCCCAAAGGTGAAAAGCAGAGGGTTGAAGGCTACAAACCATGGGATCAGGAAACGGTCGATCTGTTGGCGGAGTTGCCGGTTCAGGATGGCGGACGGGTCAAGCCGTTTTCCACTCTGGCGGGTTTCAAAATGTTGAGTCTCCACGGAGCCCGATCGATGAAGATCCTGGATGAAAACGGCAAGGTCCATAAGATCAAACCCACTGAGTGGTTGATGGACTCCGTGTTTCGCCCGCAGATCGCGGTCAAGCTGCCGACCTTCCGGATCGATAACTCGAAGGTTCTCGAGGCGATCGGCGTTAAGCAAAAAGGACGTCGGGATCGATACAGCTATTCCGAAATCGTATCGGGTCAGGAGAAGTTGATCAAACTGGCACAATCCTACGAGAACATAGCCAAAGCCGATCGCGATCCGGTGCAGCAGCAGACGATCGATCTGGCATACAACATCAGAAGTTACGAATCTTTCCTGGCTTATTTCGGCTTTGCGCGTTCGGGCTTGAGTCTGCTGGGTGACAAGCACGAAGCGGTCAAATTCAGCGAGATAATGGCCACTGCTCCTCGTCTTCGTGCCGAGATTGCAAGGATGGAAAAAGAGGAGGGTCGGATCAATCCCGGCTTCCAGGCGATCCTCGGGGAGGTGTTGGACGGAGCGAACTCCGCCAAATACGGATTGTTCATGCTGCCACCATCCAACAAAAAGGATGAGAACTGGTTGTCGGCAGGCAATGTGATCTACGGTGTCATGAGTCTCGAGACCAAGGATGCCGCAACAGATCTCGCAGATATTGAAGCCATGGAGTTGGCCGTTGCCGAGTTGCCCAAAGGAGAGCCGAAATTCCGTGAGGCCATATCCAAGCTGAAAGACAGAACCGAAGCTCGTGCAAAATCCAGAGATGAATTGAGATCCATTTCGCTTGAAGTGAAATACTTCAGGAAAGACCACTTTTTGAACGCCCTCGTGCTTTTTCTCATCGGTAGCGTAAGTGCTTTGGCGATGTGGGGACTGGGGCAGTTGCGTGTGGCGAAACTTTTTTATTGGGTCACACTGGGCTCGACGGTGATCGCTGTGATCCTCTGCGTGTTTGCGATCGTGATTCGATGCGTCATCATGCAAAGGGCTCCTGTCGGAAATCTATACGACACGGTGATTTTCATCGGAACGACAGCTGTGATCTTTTCGCTTCTGATCGAGTGGATCAACCGCAACCGCTTTTCTCTCGGAATCGCTCCTGTCATCGGAACGGCACTCATCATTCTGGCGCGCCGATACGAGGTCGGTGATGCCGGAGATCATCTTGATCCGCTTGTTGCGGTCTTGGATTCCAACTTCTGGCTGTCCACCCACGTGATCACGATCACTCTCGGTTACTCGAGCGGTTTATTGGCTGCGATTCTTTCATGTGGCTACGTATTGATGAGAGGGCTCAATCTCGATAATGAAAACAAAGATCTCCGCAGATCCCTTACCAAAGCGGTTTATGGTTCGATCTGTCTGACCGTTTTCCTGTCATTGGTCGGAACCGTCCTCGGTGGTATCTGGGCGAACTATTCCTGGGGACGCTTCTGGGGCTGGGATCCGAAAGAAAACGGAGCGCTCATGATCGTGCTTTGGACTCTTGCGATTCTCCACGCCCGCCTCGGTGGCATCATCAAGGATTGGGGGCTTCATCTGGCATCGCTGTTCACCGCATGCATTGTCGCTTTCTCATGGTGGCACGTCAATTTCCTTGGCGTGGGACTGCATAACTACGGTTTCACCAGCGGCAAGGGCACGATTTGGATTTTCTATGCCGTCATGCTCGTCTTCATGCTGTTTGGTTTTATGGCGATGTTCATGGAGAAATTATCAGCCGAACACAAGGTTTTGAAACAAACGGATGAAAGGGATTTCGCTGAATCCTGATTCCAAACCAAGATTTGAAATGAAACCCACCTGTTTGTTCGCCGCGAGTTTTTTGCTGCTTGCTGTTCTTGTTCAGGCAGGGTCGCCGGCGAAACCAAATTTTGTCTTCATTATTTCAGACGATCAGAGTTATGAAACGATCCGTGCTCTGGGACATACGGATATCGATACGCCGAATCTGGATCGTCTGACCGCAGGCGGCACGACTTTCACCCATGCCTATAACATGGGTGCGTGGCACGGTGCGGTCTGTGTGGCAAGTCGGACCATGTTGGCTACAGGTCGCACGGTATGGAATGCTAAAGCGATAGAGAAATCACTCAACGCGGAACGCGAGGCGGGTCGGTTGTGGTCACAGCGCATGGCAGCTCAAGGCTATGAGACCTACATGAGTGGAAAATGGCATGTTGGAGTCAAAGCGGATCAAATCTTTGCTGAAACTGTGAATATTCGTGCGGGTATGCCGCAAGACGCGTCCCGCGCGTATAATCGTCCGCTGCCCGGTATGCCTGACACATGGAATCCGAGCGATGAAAGTTTGGGTGGATATTGGAAGGGCGGTAAACATTGGAGTGAGGCATTGGGAGACGATGGCACCGGACTCATTGAAAAGGCATCGAAGTCCGATCAACCGTTTTTCATGTATCTTGCCTTCAATGCGCCTCACGATCCCCGCCAGTCGCCCAAAGAGTATGTGGATCGTTACCCGTCGGATCGGATCAAGATTCCGGATAATCATCTTCCTGAGTATCCATACAAAGATCAGATCGGTTGCAGTGCGAAGTTGCGCGATGAAAATCTCGCGCCTTTTCCTCGCGACGTGAACGCCGTGAAAGTGCATCGTCAGGAATATTACGCGATCATCACGCACATGGATGTTCAGTTGGGAAGAATTCTGGATGCCTTGGAAAAATCCGGCAAAGCGGATAACACATGGATTGTCTTCACATCGGATCATGGTCTTGCATGTGGGCATCACGGACTGATGGGCAAACAAAACATGTATGACCACAGCCTGCGTGTGCCTTTCATTGTGAAAGGTCCGGGCGTTAAAGCGGGTGCAAAAAATGATGCGCCTATCTATCTACAAAGTGCCATGGCCACAGCCCTCGATCTGGCGGGAGATGATGGCAAAGACATCCAATTTCAGAGCCTCCGGCCGATACTGGAAGGCAAGAGCAAAGGCTTGGATGCCGTTTATGCGGGATACATGACCGTTCAGCGTGCGGTGATTCATGAGGGGTGGAAATTGATCGTTTATCCTGAAGCGAAAACGACAAGGCTTTATCATTTGGAGAATGATTCTCAGGAAATGAAAGATCTCTCTGCCGATCCTGCGATGTTGGATCGAAAGAAAGCTCTGTTTGCAAAACTGCAAAGCCTCCAGAAAGAGCTTCATGACGAATTGGATATCGCATCGGTTTTTCCTGAATTGAAGTGATCGGATAGGAAAAATCGACTTGATATACAGAAATCTGTATATTACATATTTCTGTATGGTTACTTCAATTAGTACAACCGAAGCCGCTCGCCATCTGGGTGATTACCTAGCGCGCGTGAAGCATAAAGGTGAACGCTTTGTGCTTACAAAGAATGATGTACCAGTTGCGGAACTCTCACCAACAACCGGCATACGCCGCGCTACGTGGGGTGAATTGAAGGCTGCTGTGATGCGGTTGCCACACGATCCAGCATTTGCGGATGATCTAGAGAAAGTAAATGATGCTGATCAACCCGCTCCGAATCCATGGGCTTGATGATTGACACATCCGCGCTTATTGCTTGGGAGCGTGCCATTCATGCCGGTCATGAAATCACTCTCGGCGACGACGAAGAATTATTGTTGCCCGCCGTGGTCTGGGCAGAAGCATTAGCGGGAGTTCGTATGGCTGACAGCGCCACTCGCGCAGCTCGTCGCCTTGCTCGATTGGAAGCTCTTCGCCGCTTGACTGGAATCGAGCCTTTCACTGCCGAAACAGCGGAACATCATGCCGATATTTTCGCCGAGCTCACCCAAAATGGTAATATGATACCCCAAAACGACATCGCTGTTGCGGCTACGGCAAGATGTCTAAATTGCGGCGTACTTGTTGGTCCAAAAGATGAAGCTCATTTTCGGCGTATTTCTGGATTGGAAGTGCGTGTTCTCAAAGTGGAATAACATCATTTCACAGCTTGATTCCTTACGTAGCTAACGACCTCATGAAAACTCTGTTTTTGCTTCTCTCTGCGACTGTCCTCGCTGCGGAGAAACCCAACATCATTTTCATCATGGCGGATGATCAAGGATATGGTGATACAGGCTCATACAATCCCGAATCAAAAATTTCAACACCCGGAGTCGATCGTATCGCCAGGGAGGGCATTCGTTTCACCGATGCCCATAGCGGATCCGCGGTTTGTACGCCAACCCGCTATGGTTTGTTGACGGGTCGCTACTCATGGCGCAGTCGCCTGCAGTCGGGTGTCTTGACCGTAAAATCGAGTCAGGGCTGTTTGATCGCACCTTCCATCCTGACTGTTCCGGAATTTCTCAAGGAACAAGGTTATCAAACCGCCATCATTGGCAAATGGCATCTCGGCTTTGGTTTCCAATTTCCTGATGGTGACAAACCGAAAAATATCGTCACTCAAAAACCTTACGGGAAATTCTCACTTGAAGCCGTACCCATCGGTACGAAAGTCATCGATGGACCGATCGAGCATGGTTTCGATGTGTTTCACGGATTCCATAACGCCCGAGAAATGCATTCTTTGTGTGTGAATGACAAGGTGACGGAACATATTCCCCTCGATCAGGTGGTCACTCGTTTGGGTGATAAAAGCATCGAGTTTGTCGAAAAGCAAACGAAGGCAAAGAGGCCGTTTTTTCTCTATCTTCCGCTGGGATCTCCACATACACCCATCGTTCCATCAGAGAAATGGGTGGGTAAGAGCGGGATCGGTATTTATGCGGATTTCGTCATGGAGTCCGATCATTGTGTGGTGCGTGTTCTTGAGGCTCTCGATCGTTTGGGGATCGCCGACAACACCCTGGTGTTTTTCACAGCTGACAATGGCTGCTCGCCCGAAGCGAATTTCAGGGAGCTGTTAGCCAAAGGACACGATCCCAGTTATTCGCTCAGAGGGATGAAATCCGATGTGTGGGATGGCGGACACCGTGTGCCTTATGTCGTGCGGTGGCCAAAAGTCATCAAGTCAGGAAGTGTTTCCGATGAATTGATTTGTCATAACAATCTGATGGCAACCTGCGCAGAAGTCCTCGGTGTCAAACTTCCTGAAACAGCCGCTTTGGACAGTTTCTCCATTCTGCCGTTGCTGAAAGGTGAGACACTCAAAACGCCGACCCATCCTTATGTTATTCACCATTCGGCCAATGGCAGATTTGCCATCCGCAAAGGTGATTGGAAATTCATAGCGGACAAAGGTTCTGGCGGATGGTCGAAAGGAGACGTTGGACAAGCTTCGCAGCTCTACGACATGGCAAAAGATCGCAAGGAGTCGAGAAATCTTGTCGCTGAGAAAACCGAAACCGCAGCAGAGCTCATCAAGTTGCTCGAGTTCGCCATCGCCAACGGTCGCACCACTCCGGGCATCAGACAAAACAATGATGTGAATGTTGTTTTGTGGAAGAGATAAAAATCGCGGCCACTACTTCAGGTTCTCTAACACCCAATGATACTCAGCAGCGATCTGCTCTTCGACGGGGCGTTGCAAGGTATTTGGCAGTACTCCCCATGTGTAGGTTTCGATCTCAAAATGCCGGCATATATTCGGATGCCTGAGGTGCCATCGCAGGGTTTCCTCGACGTGGGCATGGGTTGACCCCAAGGGGTCTGAAGGTTTGGCGTCCAAGGGAATGTGAAAATGCACGCGTGCTTCATGGAAATCACTCGGCTGGATTTTTCTGGAATCGACCGCCTCAAAAAAAACAGGCAGATCTTTGAAGCGCTCGAGTGATCCATTCGTGCGACGCGCGATGACCTGATGAAAATAGGTCGGCTCGTTGAACTTGCGGATCGCCTCAAGGGCGGTTGGATCGGAAGGGTTCAATTTTAAAGCGTTGGAGAGGTGGATTTTCGACAGGCGGATATTCGCATCGATCGCGATGGCGTCGAGGGACTGCTTCGCATCATCGAACTCAATCGCGAAGTGGCAGCAATCGTAGTTCAAACCGATCCTTTGTTGGAGGGTGGACGGGCTGGCGGCATCACGGTGAAGTCGCTCGAAAAATGCCAGGGTCTCAGCCGTATTTTCAAAATGCCCCAACGGTTCCGGCTCAAGGCCGAGGTGAAGGTCGATCTGATGCTTTTGCGAAAGGTCCTCAATGAAACGGGCGATTTGGATAAGGTTTTGTCGGATGAGGGTTTCGTCGGCATGAAAGGTCTTGTGCGAGCCGGGTAGCGTGGAAATCGATCCTCCGGAGCTTTTAGGCGCGATCCGGGCGATGATTTGGAAGAGATTTTGGGTGTATTTGACTCGCTCTTGGGTCGTCCAATCGGGCTGGAACACTTTTTCCTTCACCGCAGTCCCGTGAAATGCGCCGTAGGGGAAGCCGTTGATGGTGAAAACCATGCAGCGGTTCGCCGCGAGCCAATCTTTGAACTGCTCCAAATGATCTCCTTGGAGCAATTCCTCCGCAGCTCTGGCAGATAGCCTCAAGCCAATCGGGTAAGGCTTGTCGGCAGGCTGATGCCCGGTCGCCAGGAGCTTGTCACGCACCACCAGCACGTGCTTTTCAAGCGCGTGTAAGGTCTCAGCCCAGGATTCGGCGGGGTGGATGTTGGTGCAGTAGCCGAGGATCATGGGGGAAGTTTCAAGTTTCAAATCTCAAATTTCAAGGAAGAGGAACCACGGATGGACGCTGATGGTAAGAGTTGATGACAAATACAACCCACTTTTTGGATAGATGGAAGTTCCGTAATT
The DNA here is from genome assembly GCA_044358435.1 of Luteolibacter sp. Lineage (GTDB taxonomy): Bacteria > Verrucomicrobiota > Verrucomicrobiia > Verrucomicrobiales > Akkermansiaceae > Luteolibacter. The sequence goes on along the minus strand of JBIKNX010000039.1, from coordinate 3,985 downwards.
TTTCGTCTTAATTATCTGTGTGAATCCGTGTTCATCCGTGGTTCGTTTTTAAATTATGGTTGAGCTTCTATGGCTTTCGCGACGCGTAGCATCATGGCCTCGCCAAAGCTGGGGGCCATGATTTGGATGCCTACAGGGAGTTCTGCAGCTCCATCGAAGGTGGTGGTGCCACATGGGATGGACATCGCGGGGATTCCAGCCAGGTTGGCGGCGATGGTGAAGATATCGGCGAGGTAATCTTCTAAGGGGTTTTCAGAACAGCTGCCGATTTTACGAGCTGGAGTCGGAGTGACAGGGGAAAGGATCGCGTCAACCAATTCAAACGCCTGATTGAAATCTTGAGTGATCAGTTTCCTGACTTTTTGTGCTCGGGTATAATACGCGTCGTAATACCCCGAGGAAAGGACGTAGGTTCCCAAAATGATTCGACGTTTCACCTCGGCACCGAAACCAATTTCGCGAGATTGGTAGTAGAGATCGATGATATCCTGCGCTCCGGTGGCGCGATTTCCGTAGCGAATTCCGTCAAATCTGGAGAGGTTCGACGACGCCTCGGCCGGGGCGATCACGTAGTAAGTGGCGACCACATGAGAGGTATATGGTAAGGATAACTTAATTATCTCAGCTCCTTGACTTTCAAGTAGTTGGATGCATTTTTCCACGTTTTCTCGAACACCAGGATGGATGCCCTCAGCGAAGTATTCGGCTGGAATTCCAAGCCTCAAGCCCTTGACGCCATCGTTGATTATCGCCGCATAGTCGGGAACGGGAGCGTTAATGGAGGTTGAGTCCTTGGGGTCATATCCAGCGATCGTTTGAAGTATCAGCGCGGCGTCATCGACCGTTTGTGTGAGGGGGCCGATTTGGTCCAGAGAAGATGCGAAGGCGACCAAGCCAAAGCGTGAAACGCGTCCGTAGCTGGGTTTGAGTCCAACGATCCCGCAGTGGGACGCTGGCTGGCGGATCGATCCGCCTGTGTCTGAACCGAGTGCGGCGTAGGCGGTCAAATCGGCGACGGCTGCCGCGGATCCGCCGGATGAACCGCCGGCGATACGCTCCGGATCACGCGGGTTGCGGGTGAGTTGGATTGCGGAATTCTCGGTGGCCGAACCCATGGCGAACTCATCCATGTTCATCCGACCGAATGGAATTGCCCCGGCTTCTCTGAGCTTTTTGATGACCGTGGCATCATAGGGAGATAGGTAATTTTTCGCCAAAAACTTCGATCCGCAGGTGCAAGGCTGATCCAGGGTGTTGATGTTGTCCTTGATGGCAATCGGAATGCCTCCAAGTGGCTTTGAGAGATCGGCATCTGAGGCGGCTTTGAGAGCGCTCTCCAGATCGTGTGAAATATAGGCCTTTGTCCGCTCATCGCGCTCGGCAATCGCGCTAGCGAGGGATTTCAGAGCATGGGTTGGGGTTGATTCACCAGAGAGGAATTGCTGGCGGAGCTGGGTGAGAGTCATGGAAGAGTGAATGATGAATAGTGAAGGGTGAAATGAAGAGTAAAGAATGAAAGATGATTAGTGGGAGAGTGATTTTCAATTATTTCACCATTCACTCTTCATCATTCAAATCAGGCGTCGGCAACGACTTTAGGGACCCGGATTTGGGCCTGGGCCTGATCTGGGGCGTTTCTGAGGACCATTTCTGGACTGAGGCTGGGCAAGGGTGTGTCATCGCGCATCAGTCCCAGACGCTCGTGGTTTTCTAGCTCCAGATCTTTTGGAAGCTCGACGTTTGAAAGGGATTCGACGTGTCCAAGAATCGCATCAAGCTGGGACTGGAAGGTGACGACTTCCTCTGGGCTCAGATCGAGGCGTGCCAGTTTGGCAACGTAGCTGACATCGATGTGTTGATTAGACATGGGGTAAAGTTATCAGTGTTCAGTTATCAGTGATCAGACTAATGGGGCAAAGTCTTTCGATTGAGTGGAGCGGCGGGATAATTTAGGGAAAATCTGGAAATGAAAACCACGAATTACGCGGATTATACGAATGGATGAGGACAGGGCTTTGAAATTGATTCTATCTCAATCTTTCCCATTCGTGAAATTCGTGGTTAAAACTCTATTTCAGCAATGAGCTGATCCAAGTTTGCGCCCAGATAGGCTTTGCTAATTCATTCAGACGGAATTTTCGTTCCACCTTCCAGCGATGCTGCTGGCAAAAACATTCTCAATCCTTCTTGGCTCACGCGTCGGAAACCATATTTGGCGTAAAAATCGATGATTTGCTCATTGGCTGCATCCACTACCAAGCCGATTCCACCTGTGCGCAAAATAGTCTCCCGCGCCAGTTGTCGGGCTGTGGCCAAAAGTATCGAACCAATACCTTTACCATGTGCGCTTTCAGATACAGCCAAACGTCCCAATAAAACTGCAGAGACGTTTTGCTTGGGTAATCCTTTGGGAACACCCGGCCACTCTTTTGCTTCGATGGTAATTGTAGAGAGCGTAAAATATCCCAAAACGGCTTTCGGTGCCGGAGCATCTACTTCGGCCAGCACACGGGTTACGCTTATTCCTTTCTCCAAATGACCACGAGCGGTTTCTTTGAAATAGCGATCCACTGATTCGAGACCACTGCAGAATCCTGATCTATCATGGCAGGTGTCCAGCAACTCAAGAGCGTATAACGACATGGCTGGCTGCGCGCTTCGCTGCATGAAGCATCTTCTGGTTCGGTTTGGGGGGCTTGGTGATCAAAGACGCCAGATTTGCGGATTCTTGTCGAGTGAGTTGCCAGTGGGATTCCGCTTCGATCACTCGATCCGCTCTTTCCGCTACTGCCTCTTGAATGAAAGCCGCAACGGCAAGACCTCTCAGCGCCGCTGCATACTCAATTTTTTCGGCAAGTCCTTTTGGGAAACGAGTGTTGATGCGCTTCGTCGCCACTCCTGTAGGACGACCTCTTTTGGAAGTAGCAGATTTTGTCTTCGTTTTCACAGATGAAAGCTGGAATAAGCGGATGAATGTTGCAACTTATTTTTCGGTGCTATTTTGGCACCGATTAGATTTTGATGCCTATATTACCCCTTCACAGCCGCCAAGATATCGGTGACTTCAGCTAATCTTCCAACTCCCTGATATCCACAAGCCAGATCGCCGGTGGCGGGTTCGATGAAATGGCAGCCGTCATTTTTGAGTTGTTGGACGTTGCGTTGGGTGGCGGGGTGGAGCCACATTTTGCCATTCATGGCAGGGGCGATGAGAACGCGGGTTTCACGTGGCAGGGCGAGATAGACGGAAGTCAAAGGATCCGGAGCATGGCCATTTGCCAGAAGAGCGAGGATATTGGCTGAAGCCGGGGCGATGAGCAAGAGGTCCGCGGTATCGGCGAGCTCGATGTGGCCCGGCTTCCATGAATTTTTTTCATCTTCCAATGAAATAAGAACCGGGTTGCGGGTGAGAGTCTGGAGCGTGAGTGGTGTGATGAATTCACAGGCGGACCGGGACATGACCGCAAGTACTTCGTGGCCGTTCTTGACGAGCTGCGATGCGAGATCGGCCGCCTTGTAAGCGGCAATGGAACCGGTGATGCCGAGGACGATTTTCATTTAAGTTTCAAATCTCAAAATTTAAATTTCAAGTCAGAGAGTAGGTCAGAGCGTAAGAGTTACAAGTCGGAGTTTAGCTTAAGCAAAAGCGCTTTCTTTTTTGAAATTTGAGATTTGAAATTTGAAACTTCAGCGCAGCATGGCTGCGGCTTTGGTGAGGGCTTGGGCGAGGGAATCGATGTCCTGCTCGGTGTTATAGAGAGCGAAAGAGGCGCGGGTCGTGCCGGTCATGCCGAAGCGTGCCATGAGGGGTTGGCAACAGTGATGGCCGGTGCGGACGGCGATACCCATTTGATCGATTAGAACCCCCAGATCGTAATGATGGATTCCTTCGATGGCAAAAGAGATTGCGCCGATCCGATCGGCGGGACCGTAGAGGTGAATGCCGGGGATTTTGGAAAGGGCTGCGGCAGCCTGTTGGATCAGG
>JBIKNX010000038.1:0-15878 GCA_044358435.1 Luteolibacter sp. | reverse complement strand
GGTGATTCTAAATCATTTTCTAACTCACCTTTTGGGTGAAGAGAAATCGGCGACTTTGAGGCATCCATTCCCCGTAGTTACAATACTTAGCCCGTGATGACCAGATTTCCATTTTCCTCTTTAGGATAAACGGTGACCTCCGCCGAAGGATCAGCTTCGGCAGCGGTGATGGCCGCAAAGAATCCCGCCGCGCCGCCGCCGATGATGGTGATTGTGCGAGGGGTGATAGTTTTAGGCTTCATCGGGTATAGGTCGTATAGGACAAATAGGACTTATGGATTTTTTCTCCGATAAGCCAGCCGTGCTTTTGTCATATTTTCTCGGAGTCCGCCTTTTTTGAGGAAATCTTTCTCCAAACGACGAATCTGCTGATCCAGAAGATAGTTCGCCTGGTGAATCAAGCAGATTGCGATGTTCGAGAGAGTCTCTGGAGAGCGCGTTTCCATATAGGTCCTATAAGTCTCATAGGACTCATTTTTTATTTTACCCAGCCTGCGAACATACAGAGCTTCTTTGGAATTTTTATCCCAAGCCTCACAGTCACGAACCCGCAGAAAATCCTGATAGTCGATGAGGAGTTCTTCAAGACTCGCTCTTGCCACGTTGGTAAGTTTCAACTCCATTTCCGTGGACGTCATTGCAGCTTTACTACCCTCGGCAATATTCTGCTTTCCGGATCGCGCGGCCTGCACCATCTGATCGATCGTGCGGTCACCTCGCTTCAGAAACCTTTCACAAAAGCGAAAGGTGAAATCGTAGACGATCTCAGATTTTCGGTAAGAGAGAAGCTCACGGTAATTGCCGCCCTTTTGAAGGAAGCATGGAGTTTCATCCGGGGAGGAAGATGAATTCATAGGTCTTATATGTCCTATAGGACCTATGCTTTTTGATATAGCTCCGCACCCGACTCAGCGAACTCTTTGGATTTCTCTTCCATGCCTTTTTCGAGGGCTTCTTCTTCCGAGATTCCTTGGGCGGCTGCGTATTGCCTGACATCTTCAGAGATTTTCATCGAGCAGAAGTGTGGGCCGCACATCGAGCAGAAGTGGGCGGTTTTCGCGCCTTCCTGTGGGAGAGTTTCATCGTGGAATTCACGAGCGGTTTCCGGATCAAGTCCGAGGTTGAACTGATCTTCCCAGCGGAATTCGAAGCGAGCTTTGGAAAGGGCATTGTCGCGGTATTGCGCGCCGGGGTGGCCTTTTGCAAGGTCGGCCGCATGGGCGGCGAGCTTGTAGGTGATCACGCCGTCTTTGACGTCCTTTTTATTAGGAAGACCGAGGTGCTCTTTAGGCGTCACATAGCAAAGCATCGCGCAACCAAACCAGCCGATCATCGCAGCACCGATGCCGGAAGTGATGTGGTCGTAACCCGGAGCAATGTCCGTGGTCAAAGGCCCAAGCGTGTAGAACGGCGCTTCGTGGCACCATTCAAGTTGTTTCGCCATGTTTTCCTCGATCATGTGCATCGGCACGTGGCCGGGACCTTCGTTCATGACCTGGCAACCTTTCGCCCATGCGCGCCTGGTGAGTTCACCCTGCACTTCGAGTTCGCCGAACTGCGCCATGTCGTTCGCATCCGCGACCGATCCCGGACGCAGGCCGTCTCCGATCGAGAAGCTGACATCATAAGCCGCGCAGATGTCGCAGATTTCATCCCAATGGGTGTAGAGGAAATTTTCCTTGTGATGCGAGAGGCACCATTTCGCCATGATCGATCCACCGCGCGAAACAATGCCGGTCATGCGGCTCGCGGTCATGGGCACGAAGCGCAGAAGAACTCCGGCGTGAATGGTGAAATAATCCACTCCCTGCTCAGCCTGCTCGATGAGTGTGTCGCGGTAGAGCTCCCATGTCAGATCCTCCGCCTTGCCGTTGACTTTTTCGAGCGCCTGATAAATCGGCACCGTACCGATCGGCACCGGGCTGTTGCGCAAAATCCATTCACGGGTTGCGTGGATGTTTTTTCCGGTGGAAAGGTCCATCACGGTGTCGGCACCCCATTTGGTCGCCCAACGCATTTTCTCAACCTCTTCCTCGATCGATGAGGCGACCGCGGAGTTGCCGATGTTCGCGTTGATTTTCACGAGGAAATTGCGGCCGATGATCATCGGCTCGCATTCCGGATGGTTGATATTGAGCGGGATGATCGCGCGACCCGCCGCGACTTCGCTGCGGACGAATTCCGGAGTGATCTGCGCGGGGATGCGCTGTGGAAAACGTTTGAAAATGTTCGGTGTGTAAGGGCTGTCCGGAGATTGATGCGAGCCGGTGTGCTGCTTGTTGAGATCGTTGCGGACGATATCGCTTTTCAAATCCGCAATCTTCGCGAGGCGCATGTTTTCACGGATCGCGATGAATTCCATTTCCGGCGTGATGATACCGTTGTCCGCATACCATTTCTGGGTCACGGGCTTGCCTGTCGCGCGCAACGGCTTGCGGCGCTCGGCGGTCAGGCCGGGAAACTCGACGAAGCGGTTCGCGCGCTCCGACTTGGATGCGAACTCCGCGTGTTTTTCTGTTAGGTAACCGTTGTCCTGTGGTTGCACCTCGCGGCCTTCGTAGGCTTCCACATCCCCGCGCTTCAAAATCCATTCGCGGCGCAACGCCGGCAAACCCTCTTCCGAAGTTCCTCTGAAATCCGGATCTCCCCATGGTCCAGAGCAGTCATAAACCCGCACCGCTTCATTTTTCTCAATCCGGCCATTGAACGCCTTGGTGTCGCTCAAGGTAATCTCACGCATCGGCACCCGCACCTCGGGATGAATCTCACCTTGCACGTAAATCCGGGTCGAAGCTGGCAATGGCGCGCGGGATTCATCGTGTGTGGCGGCTTCCTTGCCTGCGGTTTCTTCTGGGCTGATCATGGTCGTTTCTGAGTTCGTGTTGCAAAATCGCGAATCAGAAAACCATCGGAAAACAAGAAAGCCATACAGCCGTCCCGACTCCCTACGGCGGCATGATCCGCTTCAGGTTCGAAGGGTTTCTCTCCGCGCGCCGGAAAATCTCAGCCTTCCGTTCGGAAAGCTCCCCTGTCGTCGAAGCAGACTCAATGAGCCGGCACCACTTGTCAAGAACCCGAACATCCAAGAGGAATTGAACCGCGAATGAACGCCAATGCACGCGAATAAAGACCAAACTGACGAATTCAGTAGGAATTTTGATTTCCGACAAAAACCCCAGGAGTCCAATATCACTCATTCCTGAAAATTAGCGTTCATTCGCGTTCATTCGCGGTTTTCTTCAAAACGAGTCACGAACGAACTTTGCTTGCCCCGCCCGCCTCTTCCCGCTAATTCAAGCGCTCACATGAGCGAAGCATCCCAAGCACCCCAGTCAACCGAAGCCGAATTGATCGCCGTTCGCCGCGAGAAGCTCGCAAAGCTCCGCGAACTCGGGGTCGATCCTTACGGCGCCCGCTTCGAGACCACGATCTCCCCCGCTGCGCTCAAGGCGGATTTCGCCGAAGGCAAACAAGTCACCACCGCCGGCCGCATCGTTGCCCTGCGCGACATGGGAAAATCGGTTTTCTTCGGTGTCGGTGACGCGCATGGCTCCATCCAAGGTTACCTTAGTATCAAGGAACTCGATGAAACCCAGGCAGCGATCTGGAAATGCCTCGACCGCGGTGATTGGATCGGGATCTCTGGCGAAACCTTCCTTACCCGCACCGGCGAGCCGACGATCAAAGTTTCGTCCTTCACCGTGCTCTCCAAATCCCTCCGTCCGATGCCGGACAAATTCCACGGTCTTGCGGATCGGGAAACGAAATACCGCAAACGCCACCTCGATCTCATCGGCAATCCGGACAGCGCGCAACTTTTCATCACCCGCTCGAAAATGATCGCGGAGATCCGCAATTTCCTCCACGCGCGGGACTTCCTCGAAGTGGAAACTCCCATGCTACAATCCGTCGCCGGCGGCGCGGCTGCCCGCCCGTTCGAGACTTATCACAACGCCCTCGGCATGCCGCTCACCCTGCGTATCGCTCCCGAGCTTTTCCTCAAACGCCTTTTGGTCGGCGGCTTCACGAAAGTGTTCGAACTCAACCGCAACTTCCGCAACGAAGGCATCTCCCGCCGCCACAATCCGGAGTTCACGATGTTGGAAGCTTACTGGGCGTTTTCCGATTTCGAGGAAATGGCTAACATGGTTGAGGAAATGACCTGCCACCTCGCTGAGAAATTCTGCGGTGGCTTGAAGATCGAGCACAAAGACGAGGAAGGCAACGTGATCCGCACCATCGATCTGACACGCCCATGGAAACGCGCGAACTATCATGACCTCATCAAGGAAGTCGCGGGCGATGATTTCTTCGATATCACCCCCGCCGCGCGCCGCGCGAAGTGCGAAGCGATCGGTGTGCAGCTTTCCGAAAACATGGAGGACTACGAAGTCATCCAACAGGTTTTTGAGAAGAAGGTCGAGGAGCATACCTTCGATCCTTGCTTCGTCACCCGCGTCGCCAGCGAACTGGTGCCTCTTGCCAAAGTCACTCCCGGCGGCCGAACCGTTGAGGTTTACGAACTCATCATCAACGGCCAGGAAATTTCACCCGGCTACTCCGAGCTCAACGATCCCGACGTTCAAAAACAACGCCTCGAGCACCAAGCCGGTGGCGAAGAAGAACAAAAGGTCGATTACGATTTCATCGAAACCCTCGAACACGGCATGCCACCCGCAGGCGGGATCGGGATCGGGATTGATCGCCTGGTCATGATGCTCACAGGCGCTCCGACGATCCGTGATGTGGTGCTCTTCCCGCTGTTGAAGAAGAAGGATTGATCAACCTCTCCAGAGCCCCAACCAGGCGGCATACGATAGCCTATAGCAACGCCCTAGGTGATCAGATAAAAAATCCCGAGCACTGACCCTATTTCGTGAAACAGGCAGCCCCGACAAGTCGGGGCTGCCCTAATGTTAGAATGTTTTCGATGGGATTTTTAGCGCCGATAGATATGGACGCGTAAGGATACGCGTCCCTGCCCTTTTGATCAACGGTATCACTCCTTGCTCGGAGCTGGTGGATCTTCCGGTTGAGGATTCGGGCAAACCTCAAGCTCCTCAACCGGTAGCGGCTTAATTTTACCCATGATCTCTGGCTCTTGTGGCAACACGACCTGGCTTGGCGACTGAATCTCACCAACCGTCCGCACGTAATCCGGTTTCTGATTTTCTTTCCGGCAAGCTGCTGTTGAAAGCGAGATCGCCACGGCCGCGGCGCCCATCACACGAATCGACCCACAGATCGAACCATGCTTCAGCTGCAGCGCGCGCACTTCATCGAGGGAACAATTCGTCAGATCGAAGACTTCTTTCTGGCATTTACCGCAGAAACGACCGTTGTCAGTCGCTTGCATGGCATCCCAATTCATCGGGCATTTGAATGAAAAGTTTTTATCGGTGAGTCGGTTCATAAGGGTATTTAAAAGTTGGTTATATGATTGAGAACCGAGAGCTGCCATTTCCTTAGAAGAAATTTGCACTCAATCATATAAATCGCCGCAGCCCTTGGACTGCGGTGCCCATGTCAACGGATTTCCCTGAAATCGGCCTCTGGGAATTCCGCGAGGATCACCTTGCGCTCCCCCTCGTTTGCTATCGCGAGTGTCGTCGAGAGAGCATCTGCCAGGGTGGCGGTCGGGGCAGTGACGACGACTGTGCTATCGTGGCGTGTGTTCGTGCCGTCGGATGGACGGAAAATGTGATGGAAACGACCTTCGGGATCGAAGGTGTGACCGCTACCCGCGGAAACGGCCAGGGCGCGACCATGGGGAAGATTGATTGTTTTACCGGTAGCCGAGAGTTCGACTTCCCATGGCTCGCCTTCCGGGGCGTTTCCGAAGGCTGCATATTCGCCGATGTTTACCAGCATATGGGTCACTCCACGCTTCTGGAGGAGGGCGGCGATCTGGTCGGTGGCATACCCTTGGACGATTCCGTTCAAGGTGATGGCCATGCCTTTTTTTTCGAAGGCAACCGTGTGACCTGTCACCTTGACCTTTCGGAAATCGACCAACGCGAGGGACTCTGACCAGGTGGTTTTTTCCATGATGTCGCGATCCGTGAGGTCTGACTCTTTCCATTTCTGCCGCCAATTCCAGAGCGGTTGCACGGTGATATCAAAGAGCCCTCCGGTCTTTTCGCCATAGTCGAGGGCGGTGCGGATCAGATGGAGGAATTCTTCGGGAGGTTTTTCCAAGAAACCTTCGCGGTTGAGTTTGCAGAGAGCGGAATCCGGGTCGTAGAGGCTGAAGAGGGATTCCATTTCGCGGAGACGGCTCAAGCATTCTGCGGAGAGTTTTTTGAAAGCGGCTGACGAGATCCCATGAATTTGAAAGTGGACGGCTGTGCCAAAGGCATAGTCGGAAACCGTATGGAGGGGATTGCGACGGCGGCAGGAGGTAAGAGCTGCCGCACCGAGGATGGTGATGGCGTGGCGGCGGTTCATATGTAACGGCGGCGGGTGCGGAGAAACAGGACCAAGCCGGTGGCCGAGAGGACGAGGACGCCGATGACCGTGAGGTCGTAAATCCATTTCCCTAAGGCGCCAAAGATACGCCCGGAATGGAGATCGAGAATGACGCGGTCGAGTGGGATGCCGTCTCCAGAGAAGGCGGTTTTCCAGGTTTTCAGATCTGAAGCGCTCGGAGTCGCAGGAGATGACCAATTTATCTCGTGAGCGGCGGGAGTTTCATGGAAATCGAGGAGATTCGCATCGCTGGTGAAGGTTCCGGAAACGGTATCCAAGACGAGGGCGAAATCGTCAGTGCGCCCGGCCTTTGAAATGGGAGTGGCTGGGAGTGATACGGAATCGAGGGTTTCGATAAGTTCACCATCAAGGCCGAAATAATACACGGCGGAGTTGGTGACGACGGCGATACCATCGCGCAGCGGCACGGCTCCGACAAGCGGGGAGCTATCGCTGATGATTTTTTTCCTATGAAAAATTTTCCCATCCCAGCTGGCAGCGAATGCTTTTCCGTCGAGACCGAGGGCTTCGGGTTTCCCTTCGAGGGCCATCCCGTAGCGTGCCTCGATCCATGGCGAGGTGACGCGGCGGTTGCTCAGATTCAGATCAACCGTATGATTCAGGATCATCCCGGTGACGCAGGCGATGGTGAGCGGTATCAGCAAGAGAAGGCCGGACCAGCGGTGAATCGTGCGGCTCCACCGCTTCTTTTTTTGAGTTTCGGCCACGGCGTCAGACGAGAGAATCGAGGTAAAGGGCTAATCTCGCGAGCTTGGTGACCGCGCGGACGGAAAGGGTGGCTCCGGCAACGTTCTTCACATCGGCGGAGAGCTGGTCGCCGCTTTTCAGCGAGGCGTTGGAAAACTGTTTGGTGAAAAACGGCTTACTGACCTCCCATCCATGACTCTCACGATAAATGAGGATCTCCACAGATTTGATCTGTCCGTTTTCGATGAGGAAGCCGGTGGTAATCGGCTGTGTCTTCCCGATTTCCTCGAGAATCCAGACACTGCGATCGCCCTGCTTCCAGTGGCGGATCCGGGATTCCCCGAAGTTGTGTGACATGATTGCCTTGGCACGGGTCTTAGCTTCACTGGAGAGACTGAGGACAGAAGCGCTTGGGATTTTCCCGCCGAAAGCTGATTTGATGAACTCGGATGGCTGCTTGTAAACGCGATCCTCGCTATGCACGCAGGCCGCGAGGGCGAGCGTGAGCGCAAGGATGGAGATGGGCTGTTTCATCGTAACAGGGCTGGATCGACCGGAGCCCGATCCATTTTCTCCAATTAAAACGCATAGCCAACCCCAAAGTTGAACACGTCGCGGTTCGCATTGCCCTTGGTGCGGTCCTCGTAGAGCCAGTCGACCTTGACCACGGTGTTTTCGGTGGGCCAGAAGTTAAAACCTGTCTGGAACTCTACCTGGCCGTCCGGCGCATCCTCGTTCTCCCAGTAAAGGGCGCGGGTGAATACACCCAGCGCCATGCCGTTTCCGAAAGTCCACTTGTAGGACGGCTCAATGTAACCGCCATACTGGGTGTCGATACCCGTGCCGTTGACCGTGACGCCACCGACCGCGGTGTCACCGCTGATATCCCAGTTTGCGACGAGGCCGCGCAGGCCGAAGCCACCTTCCGTGTAGATGAAGTGCCCCGTGGTGAGCACGGCACTGTTATCCTCCGAGCCGCGCGAAATGTCGTCCTGATACTGGATGCCGGCGCCGAGCTCGAGGCCGCTGATGCCGGTGTATCTGACCCGGGCGGTGGTGGCCGCTCCGCGGAAGCTGTCCGCTTTCTGCCTGCCTTCACGAAGATCCGGACCGTTGAGATTGATGTCATTCCGGTCAACTTCGAGACCGCGGTGCACGGCGATATCCCATTGCAGACCGCTGTCATAGTTCTTCCGAAGGAGGAAGCCGTATTCCGTCCAGGTCGAGGGGATGATCTCGGTTTCGATGCGATTGCGCTCGACGCCATAGAAAGTGTTAGGCTCGTGGATCTCGTTCGTAATGCCTAACGGGACGAGGAACGCGCCAGTCTGGAGGTGGTAATTGTTGCCCAGATCCAGCTCGAAGTAGGCCTGCTCAAGCTCCCACTCAATGTCGGTGCCGGGATCGTTGGAGTAAAGATGCTCCAGCTCCAACTCGGATACAAAACGCGAGCGATGGTTGAACTCATAGGTTGTGAAAAGCACAAGACGGTGAATATCGAACTTGTCGTCAACATCACCCGAATTGAAATGAGCCTCGCCATACGAGCCGAAGCTGAAGCGGTCATACCACGCCTGCTCCTTCGGAGAGGCGAAGGTGGCATCGATTTCGGATGCGGCGGTAGCTTCATCTCCGGCGAGGCCCTCACGAAAGGTTTGGGCTTGCAACAACTGCCCGACGGCAAGGCTGATGGCGACGCTGGCTTTAAGGGTGCTTAGCTTGTTTAGCTTCATCTTTGTCTTATTGAATTGAATGATGCGCTGGGCGCGATCTACGCTAATGAGACTCAATCGCAATAGCAAGGGGTTTTTCCTCAAATTTGGAGAATTGATCTGAAATGGGAGCAAGTAGACCGTTTGCCATGCATGCATGTGAAAAATACGACGAACTCCTCTCGCATGCCGCTAGAGCATTTTACTCTAAATCCTATCCAACAACTCCCCCAAACCATTCCAAGGCAGCACCGTGGCTTTTTCTCGCTCCTGCCTTGCCGTCCCTCCATGGATCAGCCAGGGTTTTAGGGATTGGCCGACGAGCTTTGCCCGCCAGAAATCGAGGCCACGAAAGAAATCCGATGCAATGGTTTCACCGGACTTGATTTCCACGGCGTGAAAGGTGTTTGGCGCGGTTTCGATCAAAGCATCGATTTCGTGTCCCTCCTTGTCGCGGAGGAAATGGAGTGATGGCTTGAGGCCACGATGCGTCTGGGCTTTCAACAACTCGGTCATCCCCCAATTTTCAAATAAGGCTCCACGCTGGGGGTGGGCCTGAATGTGACCGATGGCCCGGACACCCAGTAACCACGCTGCCACACCCACATCACAGAAATAGAGCTTCGGGCTCTTGATCATGCGCTTGCTCACATTCGTGAACCAAGGACGAACCAAAAATACCAGATGACTCGCCTGAAGAACCGACAACCACGACTCGGCAGTGATCCTTGTGATCCCCGCGTCCACCGCCAAAGATGACACATTTAGCAACTGACCGATGCGGCCGGCACAAAGCTGAACGAAGCGCTGGAAGGTGGCGAGATCCTGAATGTTCAGGATCTGCCGCACGTCCCGTTCCAGATAGGTACTGATGTAATCCTGCAGCCATACCGTGGGATCAACCGGCCGATCGTAAACCGGCGGAAACAAACCTGCAAACAACAGTTCATCAACCGTCGCCGGTGCGCGTCCAGCCGCTTGCAACTCCGCCAGAGAAAACGGCAGCAAAGTCAACATCGCCGCACGTCCGGCCAGACTCTGAGTGATCGACTCGATCAGCTCGAACTGGCTCGAACCCGTCAGGATAAACCGCCCCATCCGTCGGTCGGCATCGACCACACCTTGCAGGTAGGAGAATAGCTCCGGAACACGCTGTATCTCATCCAAAATCGCCCCGTCCGCCACCTGGCGGAGAAACCCACGGGGATCCTCCGTCGCATAGCTACGGACATCCGGGTTCTCCATGGAAAAATAGGGCAAATCCGCTCCCAACTGCCGAGACAACGTCGTCTTCCCCGACTGACGCGGCCCAGTTATCGTCAAAATGGGAAATCCTTCCAACCTCTGCCGCGCCGCCACAGCGGCCAAACGCGGGATAAGAGGACGATCCTTTTTAATCATGACTATTTGTATATCCAGTTATTAATTTGGTCAATTATTATCTATAAATTCGCGGTGAGTCTCATTCCAGATAAGTTTACCCGTAAATCGTTCTCAACGCCTCCACCACGCCATTGCCATGAGCCGCTTTTGCGATATAGCCGTTTCTGGATTTGATGACCTGGCGGATCGCGTCGACGGCGTTCGCGGGACAGGCGGCTTGGCCGGAATGTTCATTGGAAAGCATTTCGATATCATTGTGGCTGTCGCCCATGGCGAAGTTTTGTGAGATATCCAATTCATACAGGCGCGTGATCTCGGACAGGGTGCTGCCTTTCTGATAATTCTTGTGTCCGAAGCGCAGATAAATCGAATTCCGCTGCCAGCCCAGGTCCGGCACTTCGTTGATAAGAGGCGCGATGCGCTCGACAATCCATTCCATTTCCTCCTCGGTGCGGGAGATCAGCCCGGCGGGATCGCCATCCAACTCGATGTATTGCGCCCCTGTGTGTTCCTCGACGAATTTGCGAATGTGTTTGAGCGTCTTGCGCGATTTCTTGAAAAGCTGGTGAATGTCTTTTGCGCATCGGCTATTCCATGCCTGATGCGGTTGAAACCGGCCGAACGCATTCGGGAAAAAAATCTCCCGCTCACGTGCGATCACCCAATCCGGAAGAAAGGGAAATTTGCTCTCCACCAAACCCTCAATCACATGCGGCATAGAGCGCCCCGTGTTGATTCCCCAGACGGCACTCCGCGTTTCGCGAAGGTTTTTCATCATTTCAAAAAACGCAAGCGGCACAGGATGGGAATCCGCGGGATCATGCAGCGTGCCATCGAAATCAAAAGACAACAGCAGTTCAGGCTTGGCGCAGGCATCCAAAGTTCTCACGGATACAGTCTACCGCAATCCAACACCTAAGCAACCCCGGGAATGTGTCGGAATGCCTCCAGACAGGTGGATTCCGCTCGCCCCGATAAGTCGTGGCGGAGACAGGACGAATAACACGCAACTGCGGGCTGATTGGGAAATGAAATCGCCCCAAGCGCTTTCCTGAGGCTTTCAGGAATTCTCGAGTTTCAAAAAGACATTCGCCACGTCCTCGAACGCAGCCAGATGGAACTTCCCTTCAAGCCGATGCTCTTTGATGGAGACCTTCACCTCGTAGTCCGAGAATTCCTTGTTATCCAAATCCTGCTTTTGCCTGCCTGTGAGCTTTCGCTCGAAAATCGAGCAGTTTCCTTCAGGCAATTGGGAAGAAACAACAGGCTCGGGGACATCAACGAACAAGCCGTCCGAATGTTGATTGTTGATCCACTTGCCCAAGCCTTCCTCGGTGGTGTCGGGCGCGAACAGAAAAACGGTTCCGGTGACGACGAATTTGATGTCTTTGTGATCGATTCTCAAAACCAACACCGCCTTCTGATCTGCCAGAGTGTAGAACACCAACGTGTCGCGAATACCTGCCATTGAGTGACGGACCTGTTGTTTTTTCGCCGCCTTGAGCTCGAGTTCACGCTCAACACCAGCAGGTGCGGCCATGGCCTTGAAAGTTAATATCGAGAGGAACAGCAGGATGAGGTTTTTGAATTTCATCATATGAGAATCTTTCCTAAACCGTCGGCCAGGATTCGCGATACCTCAAGGACATACTGGACCTCCGGGTGTGAAGATTGACAAAACCGATTCACGGAACCGTAATCCCAAACACATGAATATCCACCGCGTGCTCATCCTCAGCCTCGGGCTTGTGATCTCCTTCTGCACGGCAGCGGAGATCACCCGTGGACCTTATCTGCAGCTGGCGCGGGAAGATGGAATCACCCTTGTATGGCGCACCGACAAAGCGATGCAAAATCCAAGAGTGGCCTATCAGAAAGAGGGCGACAAGAAATTGAACCGATGTGCTGCCGATGCAATCTTGCCTCGCGGCTTAACCGGTCAAGACAGGCTCAGCAAGGCACCTGAGGGAACCACCCAATATGAGGCGACGATCCGTGGCCTGGAGCCCGGCACAACCTACCGCTATCTGATTTTTGATGGAGATACCGAGCTCTCAAAAAGCGACGTTGACCATCATTTCACTACCCATCCTCCAGCCGGTAAAGCGACCCCGACCCGCATGTGGGTCGTCGGAGATTCCGGCACCGGCGAGTATCATCAGCTTCTCGTTCACCGAGCCATGCAGATATACACGAAAGAAACGAAACGCCCGCTCGACTTCTATCTGCATGTCGGAGACATGGCATACGGCCAGGGAACCGATGATCAATTTCAGAAAAAGTTTTTTGAGCCCTATGAAAAAACACTCCGCAACAAGGTTTGCTGGGCCTCGTTGGGAAACCACGAGGGATCGAGTTCCGACGGCAAAAAAACAAAGGGCCTTTTTTCGATGCGTTTGTCTGCCCGACCAAAGGCGAAGCCGGCGGCCTCGCATCCGGCAGCGAGTCTTTCTACTCGTTCGATTATGGCGATATCCATGTGATCTGCCTGAACTCACATGACATCGACCGCACACCGCAAGGTGAGATGGCAAAATGGTTGGTGCGCGATCTGGCCGGCACCAAAGCGGGCTGGATCATCGGTTTCTGGCATCACCCGCCATACACCAAGGGAACCCACGATAGCGACACCGAAGATCAACTCGTGGAAATGCGGAACCACATCATGCCGATCATGGAAAAAGGTGGTGTGGATATGGTGTTGAGCGGGCATTCGCATGTCTATGAACGTTCGATGTTGCTCGACGGCGCCTACACCACGCCGACCACCGCCAAAGGTGTGATTTTAAATGACGGGGATGGAGATCCGAAGGGAGACGGGGCTTATCTGAAAAGTCAGAAAAACACTCCGCACAACGGGACAGTGGCTGTTGTGACCGGACACGGCGGGGCGCTGGGACGCAATGCCATGGGCGTTTCTCCCGTAATGCGTCGGATCGTGATGGATCACGGCTCGACCATCATCGACATTGATGGCGACACGCTCACAGGAGTCATGCTCGATCTGCATGGCAAGGAGCGGGATCGGTTTTCGATCAACAAACGAGGAGTCGTGAAGCAACGCATCCTCGAAAACCCATGGACTCCGACGGAGGAAACGTTGGAACGAACCGGAGCAGGCGTCATAGGCGCGCCGAAAACCGATGCGGATTCCACAAAAGCCCGACAAGCCGGTGCGAAAAACCTTCCGATGCCGATGCCGAAACACGTCAAAGCCCTCATTCCAAAAAACGCGCGATGGGATTACCTCGCAAACGGCGAACATCCGGAAACAGGGATGTGGACACAAGCGGGCTATGACTCGAAAGAGGAAGGTTGGAAATCAGGACCCGCGGGCTTCGGTTATGGCGATGGCGATGACCGCACGGAATTGAAGGACATGCGGGGCAAATTCACCCGAATCTACATCCGGAATGAATTTGTCATTCCGGCAGGTACGGATCTCAAGCGCCTCGGACTGCTCATCAATTATGATGACGCCTTTGTTCTCCATGTGAACGGGAAAGAACTGCTCTCCAAAGGCATTGCAAAATCAAAAGGCGGGGAAACCGAAATTGAAAAACATGAGGCGGGCGTCGCGGAATATTTCCCCCTCGCGAGTTTTGCGGAATCCTTCAAGGAGGGCAAAAACGTCATCGCAATTGAGGGTCACAATGATGGCAAGGATAGCAGTGACCTGAGTCTGGATCCCGCGCTGCTGCTGGAAACCGAATGAACGAGCCGCTTACATTGCCGTCATCCGCAGAGAGATGGATGAATCGGATTGAACGAACACGCGGGAGTTGCATAGACTGGAACATGGCTTCGGGTCATATATGGGTTGCCCGCATGGTTGCCGTCTGGTTGATCGTTGCTTCAAACGCTTGCGCGGAAGAATCAAGCGATTGGCGGATCGAGATTTTGAATGAGCATGGGATCCCGACAGACACCGCCGCTTTGGAAAAAAAGCAGAAAAACCATTCCATCTCCGCTGAGATCCTGAATGAGAAAATCAAGCTCCTGGCATCGGAAAAATTTGCCGAGCGAGAGCAGGCGCAAAAGGATGTTTTAATGATGGGCAAGGATGTGTTGCCGATGATCCTCGCGCTTCCGACTTCCGATGATCCGGAAGTCAGGATGAGGCTCGGAAAAATTCTGATTTCCCTACAAGCGGATGGCCGTTGGAACCGCCAAGCACTGGTGCGACGGGCGATCGAAAGCTTGTTGCACGAGCGGAAAAATCCCGGAATCGCCGATCCGCAAGGGGAGCTGTTTGTGGAATGTTTCAAGACGGAGAAAGCATCGCTCAGCGATGGCTACCGGCGACTCGGATTCAAGGCGCCGGATGGGCTGATCGGCTCGGTATCCAATGGAGCGGCACGCTTCAGGGGAAATCACGCGACCGAGGGCGACCAGAGACTCATTCTCCGGGCCAGAGATTTCAGCCGCAAACAGGAGTTTCCGGATACCTTCCGGATCGAATCGAAAATCGGCGGCGCGGCTGGCGGACAAGGGACTTATCATGTGGGAATTTCAATCGGAAACGTCAGGGCGTTGTTTCATCCCGGATACCCGGGCGGAGCGTTCCGCTTTGAGCGGGTGGACAACAACGTGATGTTGGTTCAAAACACAAACATGGGATTCAATCCACCCGTTGATCAACTGCTCTTGATGAGCATCGAAGTGAAACGACTGGCCGAAGGAAATGTGTCTTTGGACGTAACCGTTAACAGCGCAGGTCATCAATTTCAAAAAAGCGCGATCATCAAAGCCGCTGACATCGGAAAACTTGAAACCATCGGACTCGACCGCAGCGGCAGATCCGGTGGAGACGGCCTGTTCGATGATTTCATTGTCGATTTTAAAAAACCATAAAATGTTCACGGGCATCCGGGCCCGGGGCTTGCTCCGGTCGATTGGCCAATCATCATCCCCTCTCTCAAATGGGATTTGATGCCCGCGGGGCAACCAACGGCCAACGACCAAAGGAAAATATTTCCATCCGTGCGACATGCCCGATCCGTTGACAGCCGGGATGCCCGAGCGCCTGGAAAACCGCATGGGCCGACGGGTTGAAAAACCCCAATCCAAGAAAAACGCCATAACCCTAAAGAGGAAAATAGAACCGCAGATGGACGCAGATTAACGCAGATAATCAAAGAGTTGCATCGATTGTCAGTTTCACCCTCAGGGTGAAGATGGAATTCTTCAGAAGATTCTTAAAATCAACGTCCATCTGCGTTCATCTGCGGTTCATTTCTCTTTCTAGGATAACAAACGGCGGCTGTATGAAAATAACGCGCAACGAGCATCCTTTTTGAAATCCCGCACTTGCCCGAATGCCCTCGCGCACCTACATCCTTCCGCATGGCAACGATCAATTCCAATTTCCTCAAACTCAAGGCAGGTTACCTCTTTCCTGAAATCGCCCGCCGCGTCAAAGCCTACTCGGAAGCAAATCCGGAAATCGCGAAACGCATCATCCGCTGTGGCATCGGCGATGTGACCGAGCCGCTGCCCGCCGCCGTGCGCGAGGCGATGCATTCCGCCGTGGACGAGCAAGGCGATCGCGCCACGTTCAAAGGTTACGGCCCGGAACAAGGTTACGAATTTCTCCGCCAGGCGATT
>JBIKNX010000037.1:0-15897 GCA_044358435.1 Luteolibacter sp. | reverse complement strand
AAGGTGATTCTAAATCATTTTCTAACTCACCTTTTGGGTGAAGAGAAATCGGCGACTTTGAGGTATCCATTCCCCGTAGTTACAATACTTAGCCCGTGATGACCAGATTTCCATTTTCCTCTTTAGGCTAAACCCGATCGTTTGGTGGTTCATCGGTCGAAGATACCTCGGCGATTCTCCAGCAAATACAGCACTTCAGGGTTCGGTCGCTGTGAGGGTCACAAAGCCATGGATAGCGTGGGGCGGGTCATTAAGAAGTCGACCGATCGGGTGTGAAACGCCAAAAAAATACAGCTAAATTCTTGCCATGGGTGAATTTTTGCAATTAAACATCCATTTATGAAGATTTACTTCGGTGCAACCATCATCTTATTTGGAACCTTAGCCGCGCACTCCGCGATCACAATCAACGCGACAGAGAGCACGACTGGCTCCACCAATTCCAACAATGCCCCGAAGCTTGCGGCATCCAGCCCAGCTGCGGAAGCTTACACGGTTTTTGAAAAAGGCGAGCATGTTAAGGCCGTTGAGCTTGCGAAGCCTCTCGCTGAGAAAGGCGACAAGGACGCCATTTACCTGTTGGGTTTCGCCTACGAAAACGGACAGGGTGTCGAACCTTCACGTGAAAAAGCGTTGGAGTATTACCGCAAGGGTCAGGCAAAAAATCATGCCGACTCCATTTACCGCCTGGCGGCCATGTTACTGGCATCGGGCCAGGGTGATCTGGCTCAGGAGGGAAGAGAGACTCTTGAAAAGCACGCGGCCACGGATCCAACGGTTGCCGGTCGCATTCTCGGTGAAGCATTTTTGTTGGGTCGATTGACTCCCGAACCCGCCCCTGAAACGGCTGTGAAATGGTGGTCAAAAGCTGCCAGCGCCGGTGATGTGCCATCGATGGTGTTGCTCGGTCGTTTGTATGATGGTCAGTTGGGTCAGACCTCTCTCGCTAATTCCAAAACGGCTTATGATTATTTCATGAAAGCTGCTGAGAAAGGCGATTCCAGCGCAATGGTGGCTGTTGGTATCCGACTCCTGAAAAGTGATGCCGTTGCCGCCGATGAGAAAAAAGGCATGTCATGGCTCAACAAGGCGATCGAAGCCGGAAATTTTGCGGGATGGCTTGCCCTTGGTGATTATCAAGCAGACATCAAAAACGATCCGAAAGCCGCTCTGGAGTTGTTTGACAAAGGTTCGGAGGCAGGTCACCCGGAATGCATGCTCAGGTCGGCATCTTTCTATATGGAAGGCAAAGGCGCGAAAAAGAACACCGAACGTGCGGTCAGTCTCTTGGAAAAATCAGCCGAAGCAGGAAATGCCCAGGCGCATTTGTTTCTCGCATCGACCATTCTGGCAGAGGAAAAACCCGATATCGGCAAAGCCTATGGGCACTTGTTGACAGCCGCCAACTCGGGCATGGCTCTCGCCCAAAACGAACTCGGACTTTTCTATCTTTCCGGAAAAATGGGAGTGGCGGATATTTCCGCTGCCATTTCTTGGTTTGGCCGTGCGGCGCAGGCGGGTTTGGCTGCGGCACAAAACAATCTCGGAGCATTGCATGAACGCGGCGCGGGTGTGCAACAGAGCTATGAAAACGCAGCCAAGCTCTACACCCTTGCTGCCCAGCAAGGCAATCCGAGCGCGACTCTCGCTCTGGCTCGCTTCAATGCGGCAGGTGCGGCCATGCCCATGAACAAAAGCATCGGTTGGGCGCTTGCGAACTTGGCCCTCGAGGCAGGTGAGAAAAGTGCTGAAAATATCATCAAGGATATTGAAAAAGGCATGAGCAAGGAAGAGCTCACGAAAGCTAAAGAAGAACTTGCCCGCATCAAAGCGGAACAGAAAAAGCTTAAGGACGCGAAATAAGGGTGGGGCGCCTTCACAACGGCGCCGCCTTTATGAAACGCCCTTGGTTCTCCAAAGGCTCTCAGATTTGTCCGGAGCGATACCCGTGGTGTTGCAGATTTTTGGACAAATCCGCCACCACCTCTGTCCGGTGTTTGGCCGAAAATGTGATTCTCAAGCGTGCGGTATGTTTGGGAACCGTTGGAAATCGGATCGCCGGAATGAGATATCCGCTTTGTTTGAGCTTCTCGGCGGCAGCCATCGCGGTTTGGTTTTCTCCAAGGATAAGGGGTAGAATCGCGCTTGGATGGTTTGGCTGCAGGATGAAAATGTTTTGAAAAAGCTTTTTCCTCAGGTCCGCGCCTTCTTTCGAACGGATCAGGCTTAACGCTGAAATCGCCGCGTGTGCCAGCGCAGGCGGGGGAGATGTCGTATAGATGAAAGGTCTGGCGCGGTTGATGACGAGATCGATCCAATCACGCGATGCGGCAAGGTAACCTCCGGATAGGCCGACGGCCTTGCTGAGTGTTCCCATTTGAAAATCGATACGATTTTGCAGCCCGAGTTCTTCGGCCAGACCCATTCCCGACGGGCCGAGAACGCCGATGGCATGGGCCTCATCCAACAACAGTTGTGCATCATGGGTCTCGCACAGCTCGATGATTTCGCGCAGCGGGCAGAGATCTCCATCCATGGAAAAGATCGATTCCGTGACAACCAGGATACGGGCGACCGGATCTTTGGCGCGGAGTTTTGACAATAATGATCCGAGATGATCCGGATCGTTATGCTGAAAGACGCGCAGTGTGGCTTGGGAATGCCGGGCCGCATCGATCAATGATGCGTGGGCGAGCCGGTCGAGAATGACATAGTCGCCTTTTCCGACAACGACAGGAATCGTTGAAAGGGCTGTTGCGTATCCTGAGCCGAACGTGAGTGCCGCTTCGCTATGCTTGGCCGCAGCCAGAATGGTTTCCAATTCGGTATGTGCCCTGAATGTTCCGGTGACAAGACGGGAGGCTGCCGCGCCAGTGCCGTAGAGGTTGATACCCTCGATGAAAGCGGCAGCAATTTGCGGATGAGTCGAAAGGCCCAGGTAGTCGTTGGATGCGAAGTTCCAAAGTTCACATCCGTCATGAAGGATGCGGAGATCTTCCGCAGCATGGGCGACGGGATGAAGGGCACGCAGGAGGTGTTCATGCGCCAGTTGTTCCAATTGTTGGCGCGGTTTCATATCTGGGGATCCGGACGGAAATGAAATTCCATGCCTATTGGGCCGTGGGTTGAATCAAGGCCCATCGCATGAGTTTCTCCGAGTCTGCCCAGATGTTTGCGGTATTGGATTTCAATACAACGCAGATGACGGACCGTCCGTTGATCTCACCGGTGGAAATCAGGCAACGCCCGGAGGCGTTCGTGGTGCCGGTTTTCATGCCGTTGATGAAACTGACTTTCTTCAACAGCTTGTTCGTATTTTCGATTTTGCAAATCCGACCGTCACAGTAACGGAAATCGTAGGATACGGTATTCATGTAAGAACGCAGCAGAGGGCTTTGATAGGCCATGCGGGCGGCAATGGCCATGTCGCGGGCAGTGGAGTGTTGGCCAGGCTCGGTCAGGCCGTGAGGATTCGTAAAGTGGGAATTTCTCATTCCAAGTTGCTGACACTTGCGATTCATCAGGGTGGCAAAGCCTTCGACGCTGCCACCGATATCGCGCGCCAGCGCGCGGCTCACATCGTTCGCGCTTTTAACCATCAAGACCTTGAGCAATTCCCGGCGGGTGTATTTCTCGCCCGGTTTGAGATAAAGTTTGGTTGGCTCACAAGCACCGTCATAACTTGAGATCGTGACGGTCTTGTCCAGATTGCCCGCATCCAGGACGCACAAAGCGGTGATGATTTTCTGGGTGGATGCGACGGCTCGCCTTTGATCGGCGTTCTTGGCATAAAGGTTGCGGTTCGTGGCCAGATCCATCACGAATACGCTCTCCGCGGCAACCTGCGGTGGGGGAGTGCGTGGGGTATTGGCTGTTCGGGTGGTATTCGGCTGTGGTATCCGACCGCGCAATGGAGGTTGTGGATTGCCTCCGCACGAGCTGAACACCATGGAGCCCGACAAAATAAGCAAAAGGACATATGAGATTCGGCACAGGGATGACATGCGCTGAAGATGCGTGTGGAGCGGTTTGTGGTCAATCTTGATTGAGCGCGGATGCCGGAATTGGTGGTTATGACGTTGCTTATGGCGGCCAATCCAATAAGGAAAATCGCCAATCAATATCGAAAAAGATATGGAACTTCGGGGGTCGTATCCGTGTGGATTTCACGGACCAAGCGGACGTGGAAACAGGGGAGAATGATGGATCCCGAACCTGTGAAACCATGAAATCAAAAGGTTGCCATTTCATCAGATCTTTTTCGAATTTGTCAATTTACCGGCTTTTTGGGTTACCATCGTGCTCGTTGGGCGCGGGCATCCTTTATCGGAAGATGGAAATTCCTTCTTGCGCTTGGTCTGAATTACCGCCTAATTTCAATACGTAAGCCAATCAGCTGCGATCTCAGATGCGCAGCTCATTTTTTCAGTGATGTCATTTTCGAAACGCCACCTTGCTCCAACTAACGCCACTGCCATTCGTTGCGGTGCGATTGTCAATTTTTCATGACTCGCCGTTTCAGTCATTCACGTGAATTTTCTTCGTCCCGGTTAGCCGCGGTGCATATGCACAGACGCATGTCGGAACGTCGCATCAACACATCCGGAGGATAAAGCCATATCTAAGCCACAAAATAACAGCAACAGGGGTCGTTTCCGTGATATGACACGGGTTAATGATCGGATCCGCGCACCCAAAGTCAGAGTCGTCAATGCAAACGGCGAGCAACTTGGGGTGATGTCGTCACGTGAAGCCTTGATCAAAGCCCAAGCCGTTGGCCTGGATTTGGTTGAAATCGCCGGGCAGGCAGATCCGCCGGTATGCAAGATCATCGACTACGGGAAATACAAATACACCCAAGCGAAGCTCAAGAAGGGCAAGTCGAAGTCCGCGACCAAAATGAAGGAAGTGAAATTCCGTGTCGGCACGGGTGAGCATGATTACAACATCAAGCTCGGACGGGCGGAGACATTCCTGGACACCAACCACAAGGTGCGTTTCGTTCTCCAATTCAAAGGACGTGAAAACGCCCACAAGGAACTTGGATTTGTGGTTTTCAAAAGGATTATCGAAGATTTGAAAACGATGGCGGCAGTCGACCAATCGCCTCGCTTGGGCGGCAGGTCCGTCGCCATGATTCTATCACCGCTTCCGGCTCATCAGCGGAAACGTCATTTCCACCTTTTCCATGGTGAACTGATCGAAGAAGACGACCATGATGAGGAGGATGAGGAATTCGTCGATCCTGACGATCATTCTGAAATTTCCGCCAGCGAAAAAGCCGGTGAAGAGGCCGGTGGCCAGAATTCTTCTCCATCCGACGATTGATGATTGGAAATCCGGGTGAACTGGTCGCGGCGTTGAAATCGGGTGGTGAACCCTGGCTGCTGTTGTTTGATATCGATGGAACATTGGTCGATACCGGCGGCAAAGGCATGTCAGCTATCAAGAAAACGGCGTTGGAAGTTTTCGGCAGCGACGGCCCGCCGCTGGATCTCGCGGGTTCCACGGATTTGGGAATTCTTGCGAATCTCTATGTTCACTTTGAAATCGAGCCGACCGCGGAGCGGACCCATCGGTTTTTTGATGTCTACCACCGGCACCTCAAGGAGAGCTTGGAGTCGAATCCCGCCGAGGGTAAGGTTCTGGACGGGGTGTTTGAGTTGTTGGAGGAACTGGTGATCCATCAACATGCCCAGCTTGGCTTGCTCACCGGAAATACGGAAATCGGCGCAGAGATCAAACTCCGCCATTACGGTCTGCATCAACATTTCGGCTTTGGAGCCTATGGTTCGGACCGGGCAGATCGCAATCTTCTCGGGCATATTGCTCTGGAGCGTGCTTTGGCGGTGACTGGAAATTCGTTCACGCCAGACCGGACACTCATCATTGGAGATACTCCCAAAGACATCGCCTGCGCTCATGCGGTCGGTGCCAGATGTCTGGCTGTCGCGACCGGTCACTTTACTGCGGAACAATTGGAACAAGCCGGTGCGGACTGGGTGATTGGATCGCTGCGCGAGCTAGTTAAATACGATTGAAGCGCCGATTTCAGGCGGTTCAGCGAGCTTCCTCATCAACCATCGAAAATTTCGAAAGAGTGATGATGCGTCAGATCGGCGGCCTGTTTCCTGACATGTGGTTGAGTAACTTCTGGTTGAACTCATCTGCCATGTTGTAGCCGAGGCGGCGGAGTTGTTGGTCGAGAGCGGCGATGGCGACCATGCGGGCGGTGTCGCGGCCGGGACCGACGGGGACCTCGACGTGAGCCACTTGTTGGCCGAGAAGTTCGTAGGAACGGGATTCCAAGCCGATGCGATCGACTTCGTTGAGATCGGATGCGGGCTTGAGGGTGACGACGAGGTCGAGGCGCTTGTCAGGGCGGATGGAAGCCAGACCATAGAGGTTGGCGACGTTGATGATGCCGATGCCACGGATTTCCATGTAACCTCTTGAAAGATCCGGGGATGTTGCGATGAGTTCGCCCCCGACATGTTTGATGCGCACCATGTCATCCGCGACGAGTGATCCTCCGCGCTCCAGGAGTCCGATGGCGGTTTCGGATTTGCCCGAGCCGCTCTTGCCTACGATGAGAACTCCGATACCGCGCATATCAACCATACAGCCATGCATGGTGACGCTGGGCGCGAATTCATGTTCAAGGCTGATGGTGGCAGCATTGAGGAACTTCATGGTGATCTGGGAAGTGCCGAATACGGGGATGGAATGCTCTTTCGCCACGGCCATGAGCTCGGGGCCAAGCACGGCTCCACGGGAGACAATCATGCAGGGAATGTCTCGTTCACACATGCGGCGGAAGCGATCGATCCGCATGTCATCGGGTAATTTCCGGAGGTAGGCCATTTCGAGGTTACCGAGAACCTGCACCCGTTTTTTGGCGAAGTAGGAAAAGAAACCTGCGAGTGCGAGACCGGGACGGTTCACCGCGGGCTCGCTGATGATGCGGTCGAACCCCACACGTTCGCCGAGCAGGGTGAGCTTGAGGCTCTCCGAGTAAGAACTGAAGAAATTCTCCACAGTGATCGAGGCAACGGTTTTTACTCGGGGTGACATAATCAAGTCCTAGCAAGCGATGTTGCTGAAATCACGATGAAAATCTAGATTTCTGAAACGACGGCCGCCGCTGGCAAGATGGCCATCGCTTCTTCAATCCTCGGATTGATCTTGTGCTCAACCGTTTCGACCGCGACTCGGATGGCGTTTTGCACGGCGATGCCCGTGGAGGAGCCGTGGGCGATGATGACCACACCGTTGACGCCCAGAAGGGGGCTGCCGCCGTAGGTTTCGTAGCTGCTTTTTGCTTTCAGAGCTTTGAAAGCCCCCTGGGCGAGGATGGCTCCGGCCATTCGCAGCGGGGTTTCCTTGATTTCGGTTTTCAGCCATTTTGATACGGCTTTGGCGGTGGCCTCGACGCTTTTGAGGACGATGTTTCCGACAAATCCATCGCAGAGCACGATGTCGAGTTTGGTCTCGAAGAGATCGTGTCCCTCAACATTTCCGACAAAATCGATGCCGGGTGTTTCCTTGAGGCGTTTGAAGGTTTCTTTGGTGAAAGTGGTTCCTTTTTCGTCTTCTTCGCCGTTGGACATCAGGCCGACTTTAGGTTGTTCAACCCCGAGCACGTATTTGGCGTAGGCCGAGCCCATGATGGCGTAGGCGACGAGGTGTTCGGGCTTGGCTTCAGGATTGGCACCCGCATCCAGGATGTTACAGATTCCGTGTTCGTTGGGAAGGGGAGAGGCGATGCCGGCGCGATCCACGCCTTTGAGGCAGCGGAGTTTCAGAGTGGCGGCCGCAACGGCCGCACCGGTGTTGCCTGCGGATACGAAGGCATCCGCGATGCCGTCTTTGACAAGATCCATCGCAATGCTGATGGAGGACAGTTTTTTGCGGCGCACGGATTTCGCGCCGGGCTCAGCCATGCCGATGACTTCGGGCGCATGGACGATGCTGACGCGTGGGTCGTTGAGATCGAGCTGGTGTTTGGCTGCCTCCGCTTTGAGAATCGCCTCATCACCCACAAGATAGAGGTGGCTGAGTCTTTTCAAGTTCTTCAGGGCTTGGACGGCGCCTATGATATTGATTTGCGGGGCGTGATCGCCACCCATGGCATCGAGTGCTACCTTCATGTGTGAACCTTTTTTAGCGGGGAATCTGGCTTATGGAAGTACGAAGAAAAAACCCTCGCCGGAGTTCCGGCGCGGGTTTTTTGCGAGTATGCGGATTTCAAATCAGAAACTCTCGACTTCGATCACTTTGCGACCGCGATAAGTGCCGCAGGAAGGGCAAGCGATGTGTGAGGGAATCGTTGCTCCACAGTCGGAGCATGCGCTGAAGATAGGAGCTTTCCAGCGGTTTGCGCCGCGACGCATTTTCTGGCGGCTTTTTGATTGACGGCGTTTTGGTACGGCCATGGTGGTAGTAAGTTAAGTTTGATCGTTGAGACCCGTTAGGTCGTTGAGAGTGGACCATGGGTCGTTACCCTCGGTGCGGGGGGCAGGTGATAAATCATTATCTGAGGATTTGTCTACTGCTAAATATCGCGAATCTATTTCACAGGGCTCAGGAATGTCTCCTTCGTCGCAGCGGGGATCCGTGGGAAATTCCAAAATGATCTCTTCCCGCAGGGCTTCGGCGACGTCCATTTGGCTGGAATGGCCCGTTTCCAGGGCGATTGCGGCCGCTGGAATCCTTATGGTTTGGATGAATTTTTTAAGGGTTACGACGCAAGTGAACTCAAAAGGGGCCGAAATCGAGCCGGTGAGGAGAAGTTCGGATTCGAATTTTTGGGCCCAGAGGTCGTAAGTCAGCGGGCCGGTGGCGCATGCGTCGCCTTTCGGGAGGTCAAAGATTGCGGCATCGAGCTCGCCTGAAAGCTCCAAACCTTCCTCGGGGAGGGTGGAGAAATCGATGATGAGAGACGTTTTCATGAGGAGGCAAATCGCGTTTTTTATAATTACTCGGCTCGGGAGAGGGTGTTGAGTCCGCGCTGGAGCAGGGCGTTATCGACCATGTTGGAGATGGATTCATCGAGATGAACGGTGAAATCCTCATCGAAAAACTCAATGGAATGGAGGTTGTCCTTGCCCGGTTTTTTGAAAGCCTCGATGAGCGATTTCATGTCCTTGATGACCACACCGTTAACTTTTTTAACGATGAGGTTGCGGTGGGATTCGTAGCCGACGGTGGCGGGGGTGGGGATGGATCCGCTGAGGAAAATAATTCGGTCGTATGTTTCCTCGTATTTGTCGGGGTTTTCGTAGGCATCGAGGAGGTTCAGCGGGGCACGGCTGGTCCATTCTTTGCCATAAGCTTCCAACAAGGGGCGGGTGAGTTCCTGGAAGATCAGACCTCCCTTGACAAGAAAGTTGGGAGCGCGATCGAATTGATATTGGGGAACCAGAACATCCTGTGGGTTGTCACGGGTGAGTGTGGCGATAATTTCCTGCGTTTCTCCATTTCTCAGGATGGAAAGTCTGATGGAATCGCCAGCGGATTTCTCGCCTTTGACCAAGTTTCCCCAGAATACGGATCCGTAGTTCGGATGTTGGTAATAACCCAGACGATCGATGGGAAAACCATCCGCAGCGAGCAGCACATCTCCTTTTTTGACTCCTGCCTGATCGGCGGCTCCCCCGGGACGGACTTTGCTGATGAAAATACCACCTTGCTCCGGCGTTAGCTTGAGGAAGTTCCTGAAAATCGGATCTTTCGTTGAGGCGATGGATATGCCGAGGGAAGGGAAGCCTGCATAATCGCCATCAGCGGCATCTGCCAGGAAGTGTTGGATGACGTCGATGGACAAAACGGATGAAATTTGGTCTTCGTTGTCATAGCTAAGGAGGATGCCGGCAAGTTTGCCATCATCAATAACGGGCAGAGAAAAGCTGCTCGCGGCGCTTTGCATGGAGGCTTTCACCAGATAACCTAAGAAGGATTGTCCTGTCAGAAAACTTGCGCCGACCTCGACGGATTGAAGTTTGCCATCCGTCATGAGGGGAGTGCCATTGTCTTCGACTTGGAGGATGTGGAGAATATCGCCAATCGCTGGCGGATTCGCCATGGGGATAGGGGTGGTATTTTCGAAGAAGGCCTCGGCTTCCCCTTCGGTCTTCACCGAGAGCAGGGCGAGGTTGGCCTCGTAATCGACCGCGATGGTTTTGGCTTCGACGGTCTTCGAACTGTCAATGAGTTCGAACTCGAGATAGGTGGCATTCGCAACCATTTCAGCGCTTGTCAAAACTTGACCGGGATTCACAATCACTCCAAGGGAGCGCAGGCTGCTGGGCGGATTTTTTTCCCATGGCTGAGCCGGGCTCCATGACTGGCTGGAAGAATTCACACGTATTGTGGAACGGACCGGTTCGCTGTTCGGGGTCGGATTCGGTTCCGCTGAGTCATCGGATGATGATGCGGGTTTGCAGCAGCAAAGAACGATCCCGAGCAGGATGACTGAGATTGGCTTCATGCGGAAAGGAGTGAAATTTATTTGAGTTCGAGAACGTCCTGCATGTCATAGAGACCCGCGGGCTTGTCTTTCAACCAGAGCGCGGCGCGAACCGCACCGGACGCGAAGGTCATGCGGGATGAGGCTTTGTGAGTGAGTTCCACGCGTTCGCCATCGGCGGCAAACATGACCGTATGGTCTCCGACCACATCGCCTCCGCGCAGGGTGTGCATGCCGATTTCGCGGGGCTTGCGAGGCCCGATGTTGCCGAAGCGGCCATGTGCGATATCATCCTGGTAAGAGGTGCCGGTCTCCTCGTTGAGAATTTCCAAAAGCCGGCGCGCGGTTCCGGATGGGGCATCGATTTTATGGCGGTGATGCATTTCCGTAACTTCGATATCGAAGGTGTCCTGTTTTAAAATGCGCGCGGCTTGGCTGGTGAGCCAGAACAGAGTGTTGACGCCGACGGAAAAGTTCGGGGCATGAACGATGGGGATGACTTTCGCGGCGGCATGGATGGTCGCGAGTTCGGCATCGGTGTGACCGGTTGTTCCCATGACCAAGGCGACTTTATGGCGCAAGGCGGTTTCGACCAGAGTGTTGGAAAACGAGTGGACGGTGAAATCGATGATGCACTTCGCGGCTTTTACGGCGGCGTCGAGGTCTTCACCTGCATCGTGGGTTGCGGCGATGACGGTTCCGGGATTGGCAAGGGTGGCTTCGGCGACGGCCAGACCCATTCGGCCGGACTTTCCTGTGATGAGAATCGGTAGCATACGCGGGGATGATGGTCGTGGTTTGGGAAAATGGAAATGGGATTTTCCTGAAAAATTGAGGTGGCTGGAACGGGTCATTGAATCCGGAACCGAGCGTGAAATGGGGTTTTACCTCCGCGATTGGATCGGCGCGGGGCGGAGACGCAAAGCTAGCGGAGGCTGGTGGAGAAGAAGTTTGGAGATATTGCCTTGCTGTATCCGGTCAGATCATGAATCAGAGTGTATGTTCAAAAGTTGGGTGTGGCTGATGGTTTTTGGGGTTTTAGCTCATGGCGCGAAGCCGAATGTGCTGATGATCTGCGTGGATGATTTAAGGCCTGAGCTTAAATCATTCGGAGCGGAATACGTGCATTCGCCGGCGATCGATTCGCTTGTCGCCAGTGGGCGGGCGTTCAAGCGTCACTATGTGCAGGCTCCAACCTGTGGAGCTTCGCGCTACGCTTTGTTGACGGGGAAGTATCCTTACACCGCCAAGCTCAGAAGCAATGACGCACTGATGTCGCTTGCCGGTAAGGCGGATGAGGAACCGTATGCTTTGCCGAAGCAGTTTCGCACCCATGGCTACCATACCGTGGCGATCGGAAAGATTTCCCATTACATCGGCGGCTTGGGTGGGAAAGATTGGGAGGATCCGGAGAAGGTTGAAATGCCGGGTTCCTGGGATCTTAGCAAGATGCCGACGGGGCCGTGGAAAACGCCTCAGAAAGCGATGCATGGTTTGGCCGATGGAAAACCGCGAGTTTCCGGGGCATGTCCTGTCAACGAGCATAAGGAAGGCGATGACATGATGTATACGGACGGCTGGATTGCGCAGGAAGCGTTGAGCCAAATGGATGATTTGGCAGGAGCTGAAGAACCGTTTTTTTTAGCGGTCGGATTTTTAAAACCGCACCTGCCGTTTGGTTGTCCGAAAGCGTATTTGGATCTTTATAAAAACGCCAAACTCAAACCCATTCCGCATCCGGAAAAACCCTCCGGCTTGAGCACTTGGCATGGAAGTGGCGAGTTTTTCGGTAACTACGTCAGCGGCGATCCACGGACCGATCCTGCCTGTGCTGAAGAAATGAGAAAATCCTACGCCGCCTGTGTTTCTTATTCCGATGCGCAAGTGGCAAAAATTCTGAAGAAACTTGATGAACTAAAGCTCACGGAAAAAACCATTGTGGTATTATGGGGTGATCACGGTTGGCATCTTGGCGAACATGGGGTGTGGGGAAAACATACCTTGTTCGAGGAGTCCCTGCGTTCGCCTATGGTGATCCGTTTTCCCGGCATGCAAAAATCCGGGATCGCCAGCGATGCGGTGGTTGAGACGGTCGATATTTACCCGACCTTGTGTGAACTTGCGGGGATTCCTGTTCCGGCAGGGCTTTCCGGAAAATCTCTCAAGGCCCAGCTTTCAAGTCCGGATGCGGCAGGTGATGTGGCCATGGCATTTTCTCCCAAAGCCGAGACCATCCGCACCGCACAATACCGCTTGATCCGGCATGCGCAGAAGGACGGTTTTGGCTACGAGCTTTACGATCACTCCACTCCGGAAGGTGAAACGAAAAATCTGGCGGAAACGAAACCCGAGATGGTCAAGGAGTTGAGTGAGTTGATGGATGAGAGACAGAAGTGAGTGATTGCGGTAAGGTATTCAATTGTAGGCGAGAGCGCCCTATCACGAACTTCGATTCAGCGCTTCTGGCATTTGCCGCACCAGTAGGTGGCGCGTTGTGCGAGGACTTGGTGTGAGATGGGTGTTTTGCAAACGCGGCAGGGTTCGCCTTTCCTATCGTAGACAAAAAGGCGCTGCTTGAAATAGCCCGGTTCACCATCGGATTTCAGGAAATCCCGAAGAGTCGTGCCGCCCTGGGTGATGGATTCTGTCAGAACTTCCCGTATCGCTGAAACGAGTTTTTCCGCCCGGTGTTTGGTGAGTTTGTTCGATGCGAGCAGGGGATGGATGCCGGAGCGGAACAAACTTTCGGATGCATAGATGTTGCCGACTCCCACGACGATTTTCGCATCCATGATGGCAACTTTAATGGGGATGGATTTGTTGCTCAATGCCGCGTGGAGATAAGCGCCGGTGAAATCTTCTTCCAAGGGTTCCGGACCGAGATTCGCAAGAAGCGGGTGCGTCTGAATTTCGGACGCAGCAATACGAAGAATCAGGCCGAATCTGCGTGGGTCGTGGTAACGCAGTTGCAGCTTGTTGCTGAGAGTGATGCCGACATGATCGTGCTTTTTCCATTCCTCGCCCGGGGAAATGATCCGCAGGCTTCCCGACATGCCCAGATGAATGAGGATCACATCATGGGTATTGGTTTCCAGAAGGAGATATTTCGATCTGCGTTTGACCGATACAAAGGTCGTGCCTTCAAGCTCTGTCAGGTTATCGGAAACCGGTTGGCGCAGATCGTGGCGGCGGATGATGATTTCACGGATGCGCCGGCCGATGAGATGCGGAGAAATGCCCAAGCGCGTGGTTTCGACTTCAGGTAGCTCGGGCATGTTCGCAAAACTCTTAAAGCGATTACTTCGTAAATCTCACAACCACATGATAGCGGCCGTCCATTTTGGCACTGCCCAGCAAAACGCTGCCGCCTTGGTTGAGCCTCCACGAGTGGCTTGCAAGCATTTGATCATCCTGCAGGTCGCTGGCTTTGGGCATTGCGGTGAAGCTTTTTGGTTTCCCGTAGATCGAGATCAATAATTTCTCAAACTCGAGCCAGCTTTTTTTAAGATCGGACGAATATTCCAGGTCGCTTTTGTCTTCCGTTTGCAGTGTGCATTCAATGAGGTTGCCTTCCGGACTCCAGTTGAAGGTCAGGGAGCAGGTGAGGCCCCCGATTTTGTCACGGGTGACGAAAACGTTATTGAGCCCGGTCCGTCCAATGAACGTTGGATCCACGGTAGCCGTGACGAATTTGCTTTCATAAAGCTTTTTGGTGACCGTCTCACGATTGTCGCCAAAAACGACGGTATCAAAAATCGCATTCTCATCGATTTTTCTGACGGTTTTGTTCACGGTCCCATCACTTTCAGCAGGATGGTTTTCTTTGATCCAGGCTTGATCATCGATGTGGAGCTTGCTCATCTCCATCGTGATGATCTTGTGATTTTTAAGGCGCATCGTGACACGATCCTGCTTCTGGCTGACGAATTCAGCCTCGAAAGTTTTGGTTTTGTCCGGGCTCGACCAGATGCGGAATTCCTCAGCACCCGCCAACGAGAAGAACATGAGGAAGATGAAAATGACAAATCGGGGCATCGTATCGCTGGCGGATCTTGGGATTGATATCGAATCCGATGCAAGATAGAAAATCCCCGTCAAACCCTGATTCAATCCATTGATTTTGTATCCATACAACCCATTGGCCGCACGCAAACTCACACTTGTTTTGTGTTTTTTTCTTATGGATGTCGGGTTGGCTCAAACATCGAATCAGGGAACGTCGGGACCACGCGTTGTGATCCCGACCGGAAACAGCTCAAAAAATCAAACCCGCGCGGCGCAATCCGCCGCGAGTTTCAGATATCCATGGAAAAAACATGTGACCGCGACGATTTTCTGGTGCGGTGAACAGCCGACGGATCGAAATCCAACCCCGAACTGCAAGTCATCCTGGGATACGAAGTGGATGGAGAATTTCGGAGGATACGACAATCCGGATCCGGCGAAACGGATTGCGAACCATACGACAGGAGAGTTCCGACCGAAAGATTTCGTGCCGAAGATGAATCCGTTTTACATCGCGCTACCGTATAATGATTTGCTATCGTGGAAGGCTCATAAACCCGAGGCATCCAAAGTGATTTCCTGGTATGCCCGGATGAATCCTCAGCCCGGAAAGACCGTTTTGAAAGGGCGTTGGATACAAATTTTCGTGAACAAGCGCAGTTGCTTCGCGCAGTGGGAGGATTGCGGTCCGTGGGTAACGGATGATTGGGCGTATGTGTTCGGCAACAAACCGCCGAAGGCGACCGAGAACGGATCGGCAGGGATCGATATTTCACCCTCGGTTCGGGACTATTTGGGAATCAAATCAGGAGCGAAGATTCACTGGCGTTTTGTTGAGGAAAGCAATGTGCCGCAGGGGCCGTGGAAGAAATACGGCACGCAAGTGGCGAAAGCGGGATCTCATCCTACAGGCGTGGCGAATCAGGATTACGCTGCGGCACAGAAGGAATATGAGGACTATTTGCAAGAATTGCGCGCGCGTGAGTTCAGGCGTCAGCAGCAGGTTCGTTAGGTGATTTGCGAAAAGTCTGTTTCGGTGGCGTTTTCAATGCATGCCATCAAGGGTAGGTGAGATCATGGGTAGACCGTTTGCCAAAAGTCTTTTCCGAAACGAGGAGATTTTGAGGTTTGGATATTTAGCCGCTGAGCGGATGTTTGATTTGAAGTTCCGGCCCGTAACCCACGGTTTCGTTGTTGTTCGTCAGTCGTGGATGTTTATCCACTCCTTCCTCACGCCTAGAATACGAGGCCTACGGACTCGGTCGTTTCGGAAAATACTTTGGCAAACGGTCATTCGCGTCAATTTAAGGCGTAAGTCACTTATTCTGCCTCTTCCGCAAAATCTGTGGGTTGAACTGGCATCCGAGCGCTGTGTAGCTGCGAGAAGTTCTTGAAAGTTGTCCACAACAGACCGATTCGAGAAT
>JBIKNX010000200.1:0-4796 GCA_044358435.1 Luteolibacter sp. | reverse complement strand
GATTGTTTGAAAAAGAGCGCGACTGGAGACACGCGGTCCTTCTGGAGTCGCGCGGTCCATTATTGGCTTTGTGCGTATGCTTCCACCGAATCGCAGGTGCAGATGAGGTTGCGATCGCCGTGGACGTTGTCGATGCGGGCCACCGCAGGCCAGAACTTGTGATTGCGAAGGTAGGGCAATGGGAAGGCGGCTTGCTCGCGTGAGTAGGGATGTGACCAATCGTTTCCGCACAACACGGCGCTGGTATGCGGCGCGTTTTTGAGCGGGTTGTCGTTCGCATCCGCTTTGCCATCGATGATTTCACGGATTTCGCCGTGAATGGAGATCATCGCATCGCAGAAGCGGTCCAGCTCGACTTTGGATTCGGACTCGGTGGGTTCGATCATCAGGGTGCCGGACACCGGCCATGACATGGTCGGGGCGTGATACCCGTAATCCATCAGGCGCTTGGCAATGTCCTCCACCGTGACTCCGGATTGATCCGAGAGAGGACGGCAATCGATGATGCACTCGTGAGCCACCAGACCGGATTTTCCAGTGTAAAGAATGGGGAAATAACCCCCCAGACGTTTCGCCATGTAATTGGCATTGAGAATGGCAATTTCCGTGGCGGTTTTGAGACCCGTGGCTCCCATCATCGCGATATACATCCATGAGATCGTGTTGATCGACGCGCTGCCATAAGGCGCCGAGCAAACCGCATGGTTCTTGTCTTTCAATTCGAAATGGCCGGGCAGGAAAGGGACAAGTTGCTTGGCAACACCGATCGGTCCGACGCCCGGGCCGCCGCCGCCGTGCGGGATGCAGAAGGTTTTGTGAAGATTCAAATGACAAACATCCGCGCCAATCAAACCGGGCGAGGTCAGGCCGACCTGCGCGTTCATGTTTGCGCCGTCCATGTAAACTTGTCCGCCCGCCTCGTGAATGATGGAAGTGATTTCACGAATCGTTTCCTCGAACACACCGTGTGTGGACGGATAGGTGACCATCAGCGCGGAGAGATTGTCGCGGTGCTTTTCTGTTAGAGAAATGAGATCCGCCATGTCGATGTTGCCGCGCTCATCACATTTCACGCCGACCACTTTCATCCCGCACATGACGGCGGAGGCCGGGTTGGTGCCGTGGGCGGAGACGGGAATCAGACAGATGTCGCGATGAGCTTCGCCGCGCGATTTGTGATAACCGCGGATGGCAAGCAAGCCCGCGTATTCGCCCTGGGAGCCGGCATTCGGCTGAAGCGAGACGGCGGCAAAGCCGGTGATTTCAGCCAACCAGTTTTCCAACTGCGTCAGCATTTCCGTGTAGCCCGTTGTCTGGGATTTCGGGGCAAACGGATGGATCGACGAAACTTCCGGCCAGCTGAGCGGCAACATTTCCGAGGTCGCGTTGA
This sequence comes from Luteolibacter sp., assembly GCA_044358435.1. Classification (GTDB taxonomy): domain Bacteria; phylum Verrucomicrobiota; class Verrucomicrobiia; order Verrucomicrobiales; family Akkermansiaceae; genus Luteolibacter. The sequence continues at coordinate 3,406 of JBIKNX010000200.1, read as the reverse complement.
GCTTCATCGTGCAGGAACCAAGCGCGATCATCGATTCGTTGAGCGCGAGATCCTTCGATTCCAAGCGCTTGATGTAACGCAGCATTTCCGTTTCGGAATGATAGGCATTGAATGCCGGGGCGGTGAGGAATTTGGAAGTCCGGTTGAAGCCCGCATCCCATGCGGTGCCGGTGGTTTCTGCATCAATGCGCGGCACCTCGAACAGGCGGCAGAGTGACCAGATGTCCTGGGAGACCGCGGTCTCATCGAGAGAAATTCCCACGTGGGAATCATCGACCAAACGCAGGTTGAATCCATGGTCGGGTGCGGCTTCGACCAAGGCACGTGCCTTGCCGGTTTTGACGATGATCGTGTCGAAAAACGCACCGTCCTCAATCCCGTAGCCACCGGCAACCAAGGCCGCTTTGAGTTCCCGGGTTTGTGAATGGATTTTTCCAGCGATCGCTTTCAACCCCTCCGGTCCGTGATAGACCGCATACATCGATGCCATCACCGCAAGCAATACCTGGGCGGTACAGATGTTGGAGGTGGCCTTGTCGCGGCGGATGTGTTGCTCGCGGGTTTGCAGGGAAAGGCGGTAAGCGGGCTTGCCTTGCGCGTCGATGGAAACGCCGATCAGGCGACCCGGCATCTTGCGTTTCAGCGCGTCTCTGCAAGCCATGAAGCCCGCATGCGGACCCCCGAAACCGAGCGGCACTCCGAAGCGTTGAGAGGAACCGACGCAGATATCCGCGCCGAATTCACCGGGCGATTTCAAAAGAGTGAGAGCCAACAGATCCGCCGCGCAGATCGTGACCGCACCGGCGGCTTGTGACTTTTCGAAGAAGGTGGAGAAATCATCGATGCGGCCGCGGGTATCGGGATATTGCACGATCACCGCGAACAAATGATCGGCCGCGGCGGGATCGAAAGTTTGCCAATCGCCAACGATCACATCCAAGCCAAGCGGCTCGCAGCGGGTCTTCACCACATCGACGGTTTGCAGATGGCAGCGATCGGAAATGAAGACAGTTTTGCCTTTGGGTTTTCCGGAAAGCGCGAGGGTCACTGCCTCGGCGGCGGCGGTTCCTTCATCGAGCAAGGAAGCGTTTGCGACATCCAGACCGGAGAGGTCCGTGATGAGCGTTTGGAAATTCAGAAGCGCCTCCAAGCGACCTTGTGCGATCTCTGCTTGATAAGGCGTGTAAGCCGTATACCAGCCGGGATTTTCCAAAATATTTCTCAAAATCACACCCGGCGTGAGCGTGCCGTAATAGCCCTGGCCGATGAAACTCTTGAGGACCTTGTTTTGACCCATCCAGGCCCGCAACCAGGCAAGCGCCTCATGTTCCGAGAGGGCGGGAGGAAGATTCATCTCCCCTTCCATACGGATGCCGGCAGGGACTGCTTCGGAAATGAGTTCCTCAAGCGTGCCGTATCCGACTTGACTGAGCATGTCGGATTGCTCCGATTCCGAGGGTCCGATGTGGCGGGTGAGGAAGGAAGAAGTGGCGGCCATGGTTTCGCTACAGCTCATGCAACAGCAAAGCCCGCCCTGCAACCCAGAATCTCGGTTGGGGAAAATTAACTCCAACTCTCATTTAGCGGTTATTTGAGATATTTTTAACCACGGATTACACGGAATACACGGAAAGTAGAAAATCTGAAGTTTTCGTGTTATCACCTTCATCCGATCGGGCGTTGTTAAGCCTTCAGGAAAGCATATCCATTCCGTGTAGTCCGTGCGCTCCGTGGTTCAATAGAATTTAACCTGCCAGAGCTGTCTGGTCAGAGAATCAGCTCCGCAGCGGGACTAAAAACCTACTCCAGCGCTTCGATGCCAGGGATCGGGTCTTTCGAATGAATGGGTTTCCCCTCCCAAATTGGAACCCCATCGCGGTATTCCAGAATCCGATCCGCACTCTTCGGGGCGTGCGGTGCTTGTTTCTCAGGGATCCATTTTTTCAAGCGCGTGATCTCGGCGGTGAATTCGGGATCGCTGGCGAGGTTTTTGAATTCATTCGGATCGCTTTCCATGTCGTAAAGCTCCTCCGAACCATCGACGTAACGGATGTAACGCCAGCGTTTGTCGCGAACCGTGTTGTTGCCGGGGTTGTGATTGGTCATCGCCGGCCATTGGCGGGCGGTGGTCGCGTCTTTCAACTGTGGAACCAGCGAATGGCCTTCGAGTTGTTTCGGCAATGGCAGGCCGACCAGCTCGCAGAGAGTCGGAAAAATATCTAACAGCTCCACCGGTTCCGCGCATTTCATTCCGGCTGAGGATCCGGGACCGGCGAACATCAATGGCACACAGGTGGATGGCTCCCACAGGGTGTTTTTTCCGGTGATGTCTTTTTCGCCAAGATGCCAACCGTGATCCGACCAAAGCACGACGATGGTGTTCTTGGCATGCGGGGAATTTTCCAAAGCATCCAGCACCCGACCCAGCTGCGCGTCCATGAAACTGATCGATGCGAGATAGGAGCGGACGAGGTTTTTCCATTCATTTTTTTCTTTGAGAAATTTCAATCGCGGCTCCGGGAGTTTCCAGTGCAGCCACCAGGAAGCACGCGGGGTGTCAGCTCTGTCGCCCTCCAGCACTTCGGGCAGCATGAGGGTTTCCTCAGGATAAAGATCCATCCATTTCTGCGTCACAAAGCACGGGACGTGCGGGAGAAAAAATCCGGCGGATAGAAAAAACGGTTGATCCGCCGGTATGCTGGACAGTTTCTCCGCCGCCCAGCTCGCGACTTTGTAATCATCTTTGTTTTCGTCCTTGTGCGGAAACACTCCCCAATCGACCGCTTTCATGAGGCTCGGGGTGTTGACCAACTTTTTAGGTGGATACGGATTTCCACCCGTTTGCGGCCCCGCCTCATCCCAATCCTGTCCGCCCGCTTTGCGACCGTAACCGCCGTGAAAAATTTTTCCCGCCATCAAGGTTCGGTATCCCTGCCCGCGCAAATACTCGGGGAGAGTTTTCAAATCCGCCAACTGGGGCGTATCGCGTAGAAACGGGGACAAGCCGTAGATGCCGGTCGAGGTCGGTCTCATTCCTGTTAGAACACTTGTCCTCGATGGATTGCACAAAACGCTTTGGCAATGCGCGTTGGTGAATGTCACGCCCATTTTCGCGAGCCGATCGAAATTCGGTGTCTTCGCTTGCGGATGTCCGCCGAGCGGGCTCACCCAATCGTTCAAATCATCGACCGCAATGAAGAGGATGTTGGGTCGAGTGGCTTCCGCATGGGTGACTGCCGAAAAAGAAAAGAGCAGCAGCCCTGCGTATATGAATTTTTTCACAGTCATCCCATAGCCGCCTGAATGGCGGGTGGTGATGCTTGTAGTATGTGGGATTGAGGGCTTGTTTGGCGATTGTGTTTTTTGACTCTGTTTATTGTGGGGGTGGTTTCGCGGGGATCTTTGC
>JBIKNX010000199.1:0-4855 GCA_044358435.1 Luteolibacter sp. | reverse complement strand
GGGGCTGTACTAGCTAAGCGAGGAAAAATCGCATAGTTAGACAAGCCAATGTATCAACGAAAAAGCCGACTTCCAGCTCGAAAACAAAGCGAGCTCATTAAACTTTTTGTAGCAGGTGTGACGGCACGTGCGGCGGCCGAGATCATTGAGGTCAACAAGCATACTGCGGCTACGTTTTTCATGAGACTGAGACAGCTAATTGCCTCCAAACTTCCCAGCTATGAACTCTCTGGAGAAGTAGAAGCCGACGAGAGTTATTTTGGCGGTGTTCGCAAGGGCAAGCGAGGTCGAGGTGCAGCCGGGAAAGTCGCTGTATTCGGCCTACTTAAAAGAGGTGGAAAGGTTTATACCGCTATTATTCCAGATGCTAAAACAGAGACTCTATTACCAATCATACGAGAAAAAGTAGAACCCGATAGCCTGGTCTACACAGATAACTTTCGCTCCTATAATGCACTTGATGTTAGCGAATTTCATCACCTCCGAATCAACCACTCAGAACTGTTTGCTGATCAGAGAAATCACATCAATGGAATCGAGAATTTTTGGAACCAGGCGAAGCGTCATTTACGAAGATTTAATGGCATCAAAAAAGAGAACTTTCACTGGTTTTTGAAGGAGTGTGAATGGCGCTTCAATGGAGGTAACCATCAAATGCTCTTGAAGCAGCTAAAATACTGGGTAAAACAGTCTCAGCAGTAAGCCTTAGCTAGTACAGCCCCTAGAATTATTCAGCGTGAGCGAGGATTAGAGATGGGAATATACGACGGCAATATCACGGCCTTGATGTTGCTAAAAGATCTGCGAACGGGGGACATTATTGATATCGAAACAAGTGTCACATCGGATGATGACATTTTCAGCGGCCACTACTGGTTTGTGGAAAATTTCGAGTATGTGGTGCCAGTTCACAGGCAGTATTTTTCTTGGCTTTCTTCGAATCAAGGTCAGTTCACGGTAGATGAGCGTTACATGGATGTTCAGGCGATTGAGGAGGAAACCCCCTACGGCATATGCAAAGTATGGAATAAGGAAAGAACACCGGGTGTGGAGCTTCCGCCGCATATTCCTGGCGGACTGAATCCATTCAAACATTTATCCATCACGTCGTTTGCCAGCTGGGAAGAAGTGGCTGGAGCTTATTTCAAGCTGTGGGAGCGTACAGAAAATCCTGGGATTGAACTGCCGAAAGACGTGCAGGCGCTTAAAGATCGCTATCAAGCAGACGCGGTTGCGCTGATTGAAGCCGTGGTTGGATTCGTGCGTGACAAGATTCGCTATCAAGGAGTTGAAACTGGGCGACTTGGATTGGTGCCTGACGAGTTGCATGCGATCTGGGAGCGCCGGTTCGGTGACTGCAAAGAAAAGACGAGCGTTCTGTGCTGGATGCTCAGGGAATGTGGCTACGATGCGACACCCGCATTGGTTTCCACTGTGTTGAGAGAACGTATCGTCGATCAGCTTCCGTCACCGTTTTTTGATCATGTTGTGGTGCATCTGCAATTTGATGGATTGGATCATTGGATTGATCCGACGGATATGTCGCAGCGAGGAAAATTGAGTGACTGGGACAGTCTGCCTTACGGCAAAGCCTTGCTGATTTCTAAGAATACGAAGGACTTTCTCGTCATTCCAAATGCCAAGCTAGGAAAGAACCGTTTGGTGGTAGTGGAGGAATATGATTTTGCGAATGATGGCTGTGATGCGGAAATATCCGTCAAGCACACCTACCATGGAACGGAGGCAAACCGCGTGCGGCATACGTTCGATTCCCAAGGCAGGAGCGTAACGCAGCAGATTTTCACAGAGATTGTCAAATCGACGCGTGCGAATGCGGAGCTGATCACGGATTTGGAAATTACCGATGACCAAGCAAAGAACGTGATCACATTGAGTGCAAAATTTCGTGCCTTGGAAACGTTGATGCAGAGAGGCAACACAGGCATGGCGAGTGCGAATTTTGTTCCGCATTCCATGATCGGCAGGATTGTAGCGCTGGATGATCGTGAGCGCAGTCATCCGCTTGGTCTGATTTATCCTGTGGATGTCGAACACACCACCGTGCTCCGTCATTCAGCAGCAAAATCGTCTAAAGTTCCCAAAGTGATCGTCGATAATGAATTTATCAAATTTGTCGCGGGCTCGGAAAAGAACGGAGAATTTCCTTCATTGAATTATGTCTATCTAACGAAAGCTCCTGAGGTTCCAGTCGAGCACCTGCCGCGCTATCGAGTGCATCTGAAACAGATCGATCAATTGATTTCACTCACGTTTGAAACCAACATGAAAACGAGATTCCCCAAGCAGACCAAATCCTATGCGGCTGGGAAGACGAATTGGCAAGAGATGGAGACGGGGCAAAGACAAAGCAGACGCAGAAGTTATCAACCCGCTGAGCACTCACAAGGAGGCAATAAAATTGCCTATTGGGTTATATTTCTGATCGTCATTTTTCTGATCAAGCTCATCGCTAGATTTTTCATCTGGAATGAGTAAACAGCGACGGCAAGGGAGCATCGTGCTGACCTATGATTGCCAAACCCTTTGCCAGCCAGCTCAATGCTGATACTTACGCTTGAAGCGGAGGGCGGCGGCTTGTTTGGCGATAATGCCTTGGAGGTAAGCGACTTCTTCTGCGTCCATGCTGTGATCAACGGTCAGGAGTTTTTCCTCGGCGCGTTTGATGGCGTCTTCGGTGGCTTGTTCGTCGATCTCCGCTTCGCCCAATGCCATGTCTGTTAGAACGACCGCTTTGGTTTGGCTGATTTCCGCGAAGCCGGAGCCGATCGCCAAGGTAACGATCTGACCTTGATGAAGGTAGCGGAGTTCTCCGGGCTGGAGAGCAGTCACCAAACCTGCGTGGCTTGGTAAAATTCCCATCTCACCATCTGCACCTGGCAGATAGACATTTTCGACGGTGTCCGAGAAAATCTTTTTCTCAGGTGTGACGATTTCGAGATGAAGCATAGAAGTTATTAGTTATAGGTTATTAGTTAAAAGTTATTGGGAAGAATTTTCACTTCTAACAAATAACTATTAACGTTTAACGGGACGATCAGTCGCGGGAGACGGTTTCGATACCGGCTCTCATATAGAAGTTACCTTCGGAAACATCGTCCCATTTGCCGTCAAGGATTTCTCCAAAACCTTTGACCGTGTCTTCGAGTGAAACGAGGGCGCCGGGAACGTTGGTGAAGATCTCCGCAACGTGGAAGGGCTGGGTGAGGAAACGCTGAATTTTACGAGCGCGGAAGACGGTCATCTTGTCTTCGTCGCTGAGTTCGTCCATCCCGAGAATCGCGATGATGTCCTGAAGGTCTTTATACCGCTGAAGCACAAGCTGAACGCCACGGGCCACTTTGTAGTGCTCTTCACCAACCACTTCCGGAGCAAGTGCTTTGGAAGTGGAGGCAAGCGGATCGACCGCCGGGAAAAGCGCTTGCTCCGCGAGTGAGCGCTCAAGAACCACCGTTGCATCAAGGTGAGCGAAGGTGTTGGCAGGTGCGGGGTCGGTCAAGTCGTCCGCAGGAACGTAAACAGCCTGAATGGAAGTGATGGAGCCTTTGTTGGTGGAGGTGATGCGCTCTTGGAGAACGGACATTTCCTCGGAGAGAGTCGGCTGGTAACCCACGGCGGAAGGAGTCCGGCCGAGAAGGGCGGAAACCTCGGAACCCGCTTGGGAGAAACGGAAGATGTTATCGACGAAGAGCAGAACGTCCTGCCCTTCTTCATCACGGAAATATTCCGCCATGGTGAGCGCGGAGAGAGCTACGCGGAGACGCGCACCCGGAGGCTCGTTCATCTGACCGTAGCAAAGAGCCACTTTGGAACCTTCTGCGGAGAGCACAGGGTTGCCTTTGGCATCGAGTTTCGGATGACCTTTTTCGTCTTTTTCCGTCGCGATAACTCCGGATTCGATCATTTCCCAGTAGAGGTCGTTACCTTCACGTGTCCGCTCACCCACACCGGCGAAGACGGAGAAACCGCCGTGCGCTTTCGCGATGTTGTTGATGAGCTCCATGATGACCACGGTTTTGCCCACACCCGCACCACCGAACATGCCGCCTTTACCACCCTTGAGCAGCGGGCAGATGAGGTCGATGACTTTGATGCCGGTCACGAGAACTTCGGTTGCGGCGGATTGCTCGGTCAGGGCCGGAGCTGGGCGATGAATCGGAGAGCGATGGTTGGCATCGGCAAGCGCAACGTTTTCGTCAACGAGGTCACCGGTGACGTTGAAGATACGTCCGAGCACTTGTTTGCCGACAGGAACCGCGATGGCTTTGCCGGTATCGGTGAGGCTCATGCCGCGCTTGAGACCGTCCGTGGTCGACATCGCAACGGCGCGCACCCAGCCGTCGCCAAGGTGTTGTTGAACTTCGAGAACCAGCTTGGTGTCGACACCGTTGAGAACGTATTTGATCTCAAGCGCATTGTAGATTTCCGGCAGTTTGCTGGCTTTGGAGAAGTCGGCGTCGATGACGGCGCCGATGATTTGGACGATGGTTCCTTGGTTGCTCATGGTGGACGAAGTTACTTGTGGGAAGATTACGGTTTAAGGGGAAAATTTTGTTAGATCGGGTTATTCCATCGCCTTCATGGCGGTGGTGATTTCCAGGAGTTCGGCGGTGATCGCGCCTTGGCGGACCTTGTTGTATTCGAGCGTGAGTTCCTTGATGAATTTCTTGGCGTTGTCCGTGGCGGCTTTCATGGCGACCATCCGTGCGGAATGCTCGGTGGCACGGGATTCGAGAAGCGCCTGATAGACTTGGAAATTCACGTAAAGGGGAAGGATGGATGCGAGAACCTCGTCAACCGAAGGCTCGAAAAGGGAATCCTTGCTGTCGCCATCGAT
>JBIKNX010000036.1:0-16127 GCA_044358435.1 Luteolibacter sp. | reverse complement strand
CCGCAGCTTCGAATTGCTACAAACCACTCTGTTTCATACACTTGGGAAACTACCGGAGCCGAAGTTCACCCACAAATTTTGCTGAAGAGCCAAAAAAATCTGTGACGAAATATTTGGCCCTGAGCAGTTCATTAGCGAATTAGTTTGGGTTAAAGCAAATAAACCATTGAATACAGCAAGATCGGGATTTAGCAGAAATACCGAAGCAATACTAACATATTCGAGACAGGGAGAACTCAATGTGGAGCCTCTGCCTTTAACGGAAAAGCATGCTGCAACATATAGAAATCCCGATAACGACCCGAGAGGAAATTGGACAAAAGTGCCATTATTCTTAAGGACTAACAGTAATAAACCAAAGGCGCTTTTGACGCCATGGAACGGAGAAATGCGTACAGAAAAGTGGTTTTGTGCGCAGGGGACCTTAGATGAACTTTGGAATTCAAAACGAATTATTGTAACTGAAAAACAGGTCTATAAAAAAATCTTCTTGAGCGATAGCGGTGGTAGAAGACCACTAAATATCTTAGATTCCGAATTAACTGGTTTCTCAAGAAACGGAACCGAAGAAGTTAAAGCATTAGGTATTGAAATGGATTTTCCAAAGCCCACCCAATTATTACGGTTTCTTATAAGTCGTGTTAGCCAGCCCTCGTCTGATGACATCATTCTCGACTTTTTTTCTGGCTCGGCTTCTACAGCTCACGCTGTTATGCAGCTTAATGCTGAAGATGGAGGTAGGCGTCGGCATATTATGGTGCAGATTCCTGAACCATGCGATGAGAAGAGTGCAGCTTACAAAGCTGGCTACAAAACTCTCGCTGAGATAGGCAAAGAGCGCATTCGAAGAGCAGGGAAGAAAATTTTCGAGGACTGGAAAGCTAAACAAGGGAAATCCATACCTGAGCAAGGTGATCTGCTTAATCCTATATCTATGATCTCTATTAATGAATCTTGCCCAGACATCGGTTTTCGCGTGATTAAGATCGACAGTTCGAATATGGCGGACGTCTATTACCAACCGGACGAAGTGACCCAAGACGGACTCGCGCTGCAAGTGGACAACCTCAAATCCAACCGCAAACCTGAGGATTTACTGTTTCAAGTGCTGCTCGATTGGGGGGTGGATCTCGCACTACCTATCACCGAGGAAACGATTCTAAAACACCGCGTCTTCTTCGTCGCGGACAACGCCCTCGCCGCCTGTTTCGACACTGGCCTCGACGAAGCTTTCGTGAAGGAACTCGCCAAGCGCCAACCACTCCGCGCCGTCTTCCGAGACTCTGGCTACGCCAGCGACGCCGTGAAGATCAACTTCGAGCAAATCTTTAAAGCTCTCAGCCCTCACACCGATCTCAAAACCTTGTAAGCATGAAAATCCAATTCAAGCACAAGGAATATCAAGAGGATGCGGTCAATGATGTGGTCGATTGCTTCGCGGGTCAGCCTAAGACCGAAGGCATCACTTACCGCCTCGACCCCGGCAAGCTTGCCACTTCAAAGACACAATCGGAACTCGATTACGGTACGGAGGCTTTCCGCAATGCACCCATCGAACTGACCAAAACTCAGCTTCTCGAAAATATCCATCGGGTGCAACGCCGCCGCAACCTTCCACAATCCAAGGAACTCATTGCGACCAAGAACTGCACCATAAATCTAGATGTGGAGATGGAAACCGGAACGGGCAAGACCTACGTTTACATCCGCACGATGTTGGAACTGAACCGCCGTTACGGCTGGAGCAAGTTCATCATCGTGGCACCCAGCATCGCCATCCGCGAGGGCGCACAGAAGTCGTTAGAAATCACCGCCGAGCATTTCCTCCAAGACTACGGAAAACGCCCGCGCTTCTTCACCTACGATTCCACACAGCCGCACAAACTGGAGAGCTTTTCATCAGACGGCGGAATCAATGTGATGATCATCAATGTCCAAGCATTCAACGCCACCGGCAAAGATGCCCGGCGCATTTACGAGGAGCTGGATGATTTCCAGTCCCGCCGCCCCATCGACGTGATCAAGGCGAACCATCCAATCCTGATTCTCGACGAACCGCAGAAGATGGAGGGCAAGAAAACCACGGATTCCTTCAAGGAGTTCAACCCGCTCTTCGTCCTGCGCTATTCCGCCACCCACAAAACCCAGCACAACAAAATCCACAGACTCGATGCCCTCGATGCATACACCCGGAAGCTGGTCAAAAAGATTCGTGTCCATGGCATCGCCCAAAAGGGACTCAGCGGAACGAACCGTTACCTTTATCTCGAATCCATCGCGGTTTCCCGCCAGGCACCGCTCGCCCGTCTTGAATTTGAAGTGAAGGACACCGCCGGAGCCATCCGCCGCATCCTCCGCAAGGTCGGTGTCGGCGACAACCTCAAGACACTCTCCAACGACCTAGGCGGCTACGATGGCTATGTCATCTCCGAGGTGGATGCCGTGCGCAACACCATCAGCTTCACCAACGGAATCGTCCTGAACGCCGGAACCGTGACGGGTGACATCAATGAAACCACCCTCCGCCGCATCCAGATCCGCGAGACCATCCGCGCCCACTTCGATAACGAACGTCGTCTTTTCTCGGAGGGCATCAAAGTCCTAAGCCTCTTCTTCATCGATGAAGTCGCCAAATACCGCCAATACAATGACGAAGGCGAACAACCCGGTGAATACGCCAAGATGTTCGAGGAAGAATACGCGCTCCAACTCAACGAGGAGCTCGAACTGGAGAACACGCCCTACCAGCAATTTCTAAAAGACATCAAACCGACGAACACCCACAACGGCTATTTCTCCATCGACAAGAAAAGCAAGCGTCTCGTCGATCCAACCATTGCCTCACGCGGTGAGGAAGCGGGTAACGCCACCGACGTGGATGCCTACGACCTAATTCTGCGCGATAAAGAAACCCTGCTTTCCTTCCCCGACCCCAAGGACGATGCTGACGCACGCCTTCGGAAACAGGTGCGTTTCATCTTCTCCCACTCCGCTCTCCGTGAGGGTTGGGACAACCCGAACGTCTTCGTCATCTGTACGCTCAAGCACAGCGACAGCACAATTTCACGCCGCCAGGAAGTCGGGCGTGGCATGCGCCTTTGCGTCAACCAATACGGAGAGCGCATGGATCACCCGGCCACTGCACACGACATCAACGTTCTGACCGTCGTCGCTAACGAATCCTATGAGGACTTCGTCAAAGGCCTGCAATCCGATATTCATGACGGACTCTCCGAGCGTCCCCGCGAGGCGAACGAAGCCTACTTTACCGGCAAGGTGTTGGTCGGAGCCGCCGAGGACGGCGCGGATCTAACCGTAACGCCCGCAATGGCCAAACAGATCTATCGCTATCTCGTAAAAAACGACTACTCGGACGACGACAACCGCATCACCGACACCTACCACGAGGCCAACAAAGACGGTGCGCTCGCCGAACTGCCCGAAGAACTCAAACCCTACACCGAGCAGATTCTCCAGTTGGTTGACTCGGTCTATTCGGAGGGAGCCTTGCCCAACTTCGAGAACAACCGAGGAGCCAAGCAAAACGTCCTCAACGACAACTTCCACAAGAAGGAATTCCAAGCACTCTGGAAAAAAATCAACCGCAAGGCCGCCTACACCGTCGCCTTCGACTCCGATGAGCTGACCGCAAAAGCAGTCAAGACGCTGAATCAGGAATTGCGAGTGGAGAGACTCAAGTTCGTCATCAAAAAGGGGGAGATGGATAGCTCTCTCACACACGGCGAACTCGCCTCGAAGAACGCCTTCACCATGCAGGAGCAGGCCACGGAATACGGAGAGAAATCCATCCAAGCAACCGTGAGCTACGATCTTTTGGGCACCATCGCCGAACACACGCAACTCACCCGCCGCACGGTAGCCGCAATCCTGAGCAAACTGGATCTTCCGGTTTTCAATCAGTTCAAGACCAACCCGGAAGCCTTCATTGCCCGCGCCTCCACTCTGATCAAAGAGCAGAAGGCCACCATGATCATCGAGCACCTCGCCTACGATCCCATCGACGAGACCTACGATTCCCTGATCTTCGCAGTGGAGAAGAACAAGGAGGACTTCTCCAAAGCCTTCAAAGCCAAGAACCACATCTACGATTACGTCTTCACCGACTCCAAGGTAGAGCGCGAGTTCGCCGAAGAGCTGGATGCCAGCACCGAGGTGAAAGTTTACGCCAAGCTTCCCCGAGGCTTCTCCATTCCCACGCCAGTGGGGGACTACAACCCCGACTGGGCAATCGCCTTCGATGCTGGGAAAGTGCGTCACGTCTATTTCATCGCCGAGACCAAGGGCAGCATGTCATCCCTTGAACTCCGCGAGATCGAAACCGCCCGCATCAACTGCGCTAAGAAGTTCTTTGACAAGATCACTTCTAACGAAGTGAAATACGACGTTGTCAGCAGTTACGAGAAGCTCATGGAGCTTGTGAAGTAGAAAAAACGACAATTTAGCACACGACATTTAACACACATACGATTTAATCCTTATAGCGCGGTTAGCTCAGTGGTAGAGCACCTCCCTGACACGGAGGGGGTCACTGGTTCGAACCCAGTATCGCGCACCATGCTTCGTTTCCTTCGGTATCAAACCACGCAAGGGGTTTTGCGGCAAAGTGCCGGAATCTTTTCTATTTCCCTGAGGCTCGTTTGATCTAGGATAGAAATCTCGCAGAGCCTGTATAAATGAGCGTGATTTTACCCGATATCAGAGAACTTGCAGCCTTGTTGCGACTGTTGGATGACGAGACGCCCGAGGTGAGGACGGTGGTGGTTGATAAGTTGAGTCATGTTGGAGGTGATCTCAGTGAGATTCTTCCGGATGTGGCGGCCAATCTGAATACCAAGGAGCTGAATATTTTGCGGGATATTCTCCAAGCCGTGCGGAGGAGGACGCTCAGGGAAGAATGGCTCACTCCAAAGTTCGGTTGTGCGGCGCTTGAGGACGATTGGGAGCTTTTCGAGAGTCAGCTCCGATTGCTGTCGGATTTTTTGCATGATGGTATTTCGCTGCGACAACCGCTTTCCGATGCGCTGGATTTGTTGGCGGAGGAATTTCAAACCATCCACCCTGTGGGAGCCACGGAAAATGATTTGCGTGTCTTTCTTTTTGAGGAAAAACGGTTGTGCGGAAATCACAAACATTATCATGATCCGCGGAATGGCGACCTTGCCTGGTGCATTTCATCGGGCTGCTCAAACCCCATTGGTTTGGGTGTGATCTATATGCTCCTGGGTCAGCGGCTGAACATGGATATCGAGGGGATTGCCTTCCCGGGTCATTTCCTATGCCGGATTTTTGAGGAGGGAGAAGCTATTGTCGTGGATTGTTTTGATGGCGGAAAAACACATGCCCAGCACCTTTTGACCGATCCCGCAAATGAGCTTACTTCACAGCAACGTCTCCATCTTCAGAGCTCCGCGGATCCGGGAACCCTTTTGTTGAGAATGCTCAACAACCTGATCGATGCCCTGGGTCGCGAGAATCGCGATGAGGATGTGGAGTTGTTGGTGGAGATGCGCGATTCTATGACGAATCAGAAATAACCCGGCGGTTTTGGTTTCAGTGCTGTTTCATGCGTTTTATTTTGACCTCCGGAATGCCTGTCCCTAATTAGATGCCGGTCATGAAGTGTCCCCGATGTGTGCAGCCAATCCATAGAGCTGCGGTGGCATGTCCGCATTGTGGATTCTCGCTCTCGGATGCGGATCAGTTGTTTGGAAACCGAGAAATCAAGCTGCGGAGTTTAACGGATTCTGCCGGTATTTTTCGCTGTCATGAGCGTGATTTTCTGGAGGAGGCGATGGAACGGATTGCGCATCGATTTCCTCAGGTTTTTGTCGCGATCTATACCGGAAACATCGGTGATTCCGGTCATCTCAGGCAGTTTGGATTCTGGTTGTTGAACCGTGGGGTGTTTGAGGATGTTTCCGAGGAAAAACCGAATCAAAACGGCATACTGATCGTGATCGATCCCGATTCAAAAACGGCAGGAATGACGCATGGATATCTTTTGGATCGCCATTTGCAGGAAAAAGACAGCTTTGACTGCCTCTCCCGGGCTCATGCCTACTGGCTGGAAGGGCGATATGCGGACGGCGCGCTGCGGAGTCTCCGGGCGTTGGAACAACTGCTTGTGAAACGTTGCCGGCAAGCAAAACGCGGTTCCGGAAAATACGAACCCAGGTATGGGAATTCAGCGCAATCAGGCGATGTGGTGAAAGTGTTGCCCGAGAGCGATAATGATCCATCGCCAGTCTGGCGGGATGCGGAGCAGGAGGTGAAGCGATGAAATTCCTGCCCATCCTTTTGCTGTTGGGAATGCATGCGGCTTTTGCCTTGCCGATTGAGAATTCACCCCAAGAGAATGAATCCGCGGAGACAACTGCGGCGGAAACCCAAACCCCGCGTTCGCAGGATTATAAGGAAATCGAACCTGTATGGGTTGATAGGTATTTCGCGAAAAAGCCCGGCCAATATTTGGTCGATCCACAGGCATTGATCACGGGTCAGCAGCGCAAGACGATTGAAAAATTGCTCGTCAATCATGCCGCCGATTCAACGATCGATCTCTATTTGTTCGTCTTCGGAGGGGATCAACAGCTTCCGGCCGAAGGCAAAAACAAGGATTTCATGACGCGTCATTTCGCCGAAGGAAAGCCGGTGATTGTTCTTTATTATTATTTTGGCATGCCTGCCCGGACGGGTTTGGATCTGAGCCCGAGCCTGTCAAAAGTCGTCTCTTCCTCGGAAAGGGAGAGATCCCTGCAGGGTTCGTTGGTCCGGGCCATGCGTGAGAACGGATCGTTTGAGCAGCTTTCGGAATACCTCATGCAGTTTTCCGTTCGCACCTATTGGTTGGAGCGCATGATGGATGAAGCGTCTTCCGAAACGGTGGACCAAACCTCACAAGTGGAGCCGTCGGCAGGCCTTGTTGTGGAAAAAAAAACGCACCCGCTGGAATGGCTACCGAATCGGTTCAAAGAGCCGGCCCTGATGGCTGCCGGCGGGCTGGGTGCTCTGGTTTTTTTGACCGGACTGGTGTTGTGGTTGAGATCAAGGGCGCGCCTCAAATTTCCTGAAATCGTGATCGAGGCCCGTTTGGGCGGAACCCATGCAGCCGGAATTGGTGCGGTGGTCAACTTCGCCAGTCCTGACGTGTCTCCGGCCCTGCAGCGGAAACAGGTGCCGGAATCCCTCAGGCGGGTCTGATTTTCAAAAACTTGGATTGAACCTTCGGTCTTATAAGCAGAGGGTTGGTGCGGATGGATCAAACCAAGACACTGCCAGACACGGACCTTCCCGGATCGGAAGTCAAATTGCCCGGTAAACTTGGTGAAATGAACCTCACGATGCAGGTTCTGACACTTGCGATGTGGCCTTTATTGGAGCAAATCCTCGCGTTCTTTGTGGGCATGAGCGATGTCGTCATCGCGGGTCGTATGGCGGTGGGAGCGGAAAAAATTCCCGTCATGGACGCGATGGCTTTGGGTGGATATGTTGCTTGGTTTCTTTTCATTTTCCAAGGAGCCGTGGCCACCGGTGTGATGGCTTTGGTATCGCGTGCGACGGGTGCGCGTGATCCGAAACTGGCAAGTCTCGGCTTGGGTCAGGGGCTTTGGTTGGGTGCTTTGGCGGGGTTCGCGGCATTCCTGGTATTGCAGGCGGGCGCTCAACTGTTGATCCGTTGGATGGGACTGACGCCGGAAGCCGCGGTCTATGCCGAAGACTATATCCGGGTGCTCGCATGGTCGGGGCCGATTGCGGGCGCGACGTTTGCAGTCAATGCGGCACTGCGTGGGGCTGGTGATACCAGAACTCCATTCATCGCGATGTTGGTCGTCAATTCGGTCAATATCGGAACAAGCCTGCTTTTTGTTTTTGGCCCGGAGCCATTTGGCGGAATGGGTGTCAAAGGGGTCGCGCTGGGAACCGTGATGGGTTGGGTTGCCGGACTTGCGGTGGTGGTTGGCATGTTGGCGATACGGAAACGCGAAGGTCTTCGCTGGCGGCGCGAGGCTCTTGCCTTTCACTTTGATACCAGTGTCCGCATTTGGCGGGTGGGTGTGCCTCAAGCCATTGAGGTGGCTGGCATGTGGCTGATCCATTCGTATGGATTGCGGGTGATTTCCAAGCTCGATCAGGACGGAGCGTTGGGCGCCCACTTCATGGCGGTACGGTTGGAATCGATGAGTTTTCTTCCGGGCTTTGCCATCGCTTCCGCTGCCGCAGCGCTCACGGGTCAGTATCTCGGCGCGGGTTCAAAAGACATGGCGCGGCGGGCGGTCCGTTTCGCATGGAAACTTGCGGTAGGCGTGATGCTCGGTATGGGAATGTTTTTTGTTCTCGGGCGCGAGTATTGGATCGGCTTGATAGCTCCCGGCAGTGACTTGCATGTGAAATTGGCCGCGCCGTTGTTGGTGGTATGTGCGGTCACACAACCGTTTTTTGCGACCTGTATCATTCTCAAAACGACCATGCGCGGCGCGGGCGCGACACGCCTCGTAATGCGCTACGCTTTCTCCAGCATGTTGTTCTACCGGGTGGGGGTGTTATGGGCTCTCTCTCACCTGGATTTCATCTCGCTCACCGGCGTATGGATCGTGCTGGGATTGGATTTGTTCACCCAAGCCATTTTGTTTGCCCGCTTGCACTTCAAAGGAGATTGGCTGAACGCGAAGGTTTGAGTGAATGGTGAATGGTGAATGGTGAATGGTGAATGGTGAATGGTGAATGGTGAATGGTGAATGGTGAATGGTGAATGGTGAATGGTGAATGGTATAGCTGCTCGTAAAACTCGCTCTGCTTTCACTATTCACTCTTCATCATTCACTCTTCATTCCTGTTCTTTGAGTAGCTCAATAAAAAGTATTTCCACCTTGTTTCTCGCCCACGGGGTTTTTCTGAGAAATGTTAGAGTGGATTTGACCGATGGATCGTTGGCAAAGCAGCGTATCCTGATGCGGTCGGCGAGTTCATTCCAACCGTATTCCTCGACAAGGCGCTCGACGATGATTTGCAAGGTGTAACCGTGCAGAGGATTGTTCGGATGGGAATTCATATTCAAGGAAGTTCTCGGACTTTCAGATTCCGAAAACGGATAGGGGAGCCTTCGGATTCGAGGCAGAGATGGCCGGTGTTGGGTGAGGCGTTGTTTCCGCCAGAGACTTCAGTGCCATTGACCCAAAGTCGAATTTCGCCATTGATCGCACGGATGTAATAATGGTTCCACTGGCCCGAGGGCTTGGTGGTTTCCGCGGTGGGGAAACTTCTCGTCCCATCGGGCGAGATAGGTGGAAATGGCTTCAACTTGGCTTTGCCAACTGGAAACACATCGCCGTGGCAGGTGAACCAATCGGCTTTCTTTTTGGAGCTTTTCTCATATTCGGTTTTGTATTCGAGATCGAGCACCTGGACTTCAATCCCTTCATTGGGAAGCCCCGGATTCTTCAGTTCATCGAGGCATGCTTTGCTGGTCCATACGAAGATTCCAGAGTTGCCAGCCGGCTTCTCATGCATCCATTCAACCGTGAGTTCGAAATTGGTAAAAATTTTCTCAGTGCGGATCACACTGACCGGTTTGCCGGTGCAGGTGATCTCCGCTTTTGAATCATCGAATGTCCATGTTTCCGGATTGCTGTTTACCGTGACGAAATCCGCTTTCCCCAGC
Source organism: Luteolibacter sp. (assembly GCA_044358435.1). Classification (GTDB taxonomy): domain Bacteria; phylum Verrucomicrobiota; class Verrucomicrobiia; order Verrucomicrobiales; family Akkermansiaceae; genus Luteolibacter. The sequence goes on along the minus strand of JBIKNX010000036.1, from coordinate 6,448 downwards.
GCACGCCAACCAACCTCGTTGCCGGTGATCTTGGGAGAAAGTCCATCTGCCAGAAGAACATGGCTTCCCTGAATCAGAACCGCTGCGAGTAGAATATATTTGCTGATCATGGAGAGAGATATACAGGGGATCATTCGGTGAGAGCGAGGAAACCTTCGATCTCGCGCGAAGGATCGTTCGAGCGCATCAAGGTTTCTCCAATCAACAGCGCGTTGGCTCCGGCACGGAGCGCGCGCAGGGCGTCATCTTGGGTTTTGATTCCGCTTTCCGAAACAAGAATGACATCGTCAGGAACTTCCTCAGCCAAGCGCTCGGTGGTTGCCATGTCGACTTCGAAGGTCTTCAGGTTGCGGTTGTTGATTCCTATCAGATCCGCGCCCAATTCCAGAGCTCGTTCCATTTCAGGTAGATCGTGAACCTCGACGAGGACATCGAGCTGTAACGATTTCGCTTCTTCATAAAGTCGCCTCAACAGGGTATCATCGAGTGCAGCGACGATGAGCAGGATCGCATCCGCACCCGCGATGACTGCCTCGTGAATCTGGGTTTCATGGATGGTGAAATCTTTCCTCAGCAACGGAATGGGGGAGAACTCGGAGATTTTCGAGAGATAACCCAGAGAACCTTGGAAATATTTTTCATCGGTCAGGATTGAGAGGCAGGAAGCTCCGCCATCGATATATAGCCCGGCTTGGCGGATGGGGTCGAAATTCGGATCGATCAGGCCAACCGAGGGAGAGGCTTTTTTCACCTCCGCGATCAAGGCGAGGTGGTTGGCGCCGCGATCGAGGGCGGCGCGGAAGCCGCGGAATTCGTTCCTTTGCAGCGCGGCCGCACGCAGATGGCCGGCACGGGGAAGCAAGGCTTCGACTTCCAGATGCTTGGTGGCGATGATTTGGGCGAGTTTGTCTGACATAAACGGGCTGGATATGGGTAGAGCCATCATCGCCCTGTGCGAAGAAAATTTTTTGTTATTTTCTCTAAAATTCTCTTGATCACAGGCGGCGGTAGGTTAACAAGTTCGCACGCGCATCACAACGCGGGCGTAGCTCAGTGGTAGAGCGCCACCTTGCCAAGGTGGATGTCGTGAGTTCGAATCTCATCGCCCGCTCCATTTTGCGGTTCTGTATTCACCCGCTAAATTCAGCGGGTTTTTTATTTGCCTGAAAGGCCGTGTCCGGTGAGTCTCCTGGCAGATGTATTTATGGTCGAAATTGGCAGGCGAAAAATGGATTGATGCGTGGGAAGAGCGCTTCTCGGGAAATCCAAACTTCGTGATGGAATATATAAAAGGCGGAAAATCCGTCCGCTTGCAGGTTTATTGCCAGAATCAGAAGGAAGCCGACCGGATCAAAAAGCAGTTCGGTGGTTCAATCCGTAAAATAAAGGATGCGGAATGGAACAGAGGTCCCGATTTGCCAAAACCGCTCAAAATCCGCGACGTGTTTCTGGTTTCTGCTGAGTCCGATCCGAAAAAGATCAAGGAGCTGGGTCGCCAACATCCCAAGCGTGAACTGATCGTCATCCCTCCGGAAATGGCTTTTGGCACCGGCGATCACGCCACAACCTCCACCTGTCTCCGGTTCCTGGTGGATATCGCGCGTGAGCGAAAAGACCAATCATGGAGCCTCGCCGATCTGGGAACGGGAACCGGCTTGCTCGCAATCGCCGCAAGAAAGCTCGGCGCCACTGAAGTTTGGGGCTGCGATTTCGATCCCTTTGCGGTCAATGTGGCGAAGCGTAATGCGGAGCGCAACGGAACCCCTGAAATCGTGATGAAAGATCAGGACGTCCTGAAGTGGAATCCTCGCAAGAGCGGCTACAACGTCGTCGCCGCAAACCTGTTTTCCACCGTTCTGATCGAAGCCTGGCCGGTTATTGCGAAATCCCTGGCGAAGGGTGGCGATCTCGTCGTATCCGGAATCCTCGCCACCCAGGCATGGGATGTGTTCGAGGCTGCGGCAAAAAACGGATTGGGATTTTCCAAAGTGATCAAAAAAGGGAAATGGGTGACCGCAAGAGGCGGGTGGTTTGATGATTTGGTGGAGAAATCTTAAATTCCAAATCTCAAATTTAATAAGTTAGAATAGAAGACTTATCTTGATTGCTATTTCGCCAATGCACAAATCACGGGCTTATGAGCTTATGAGCTTTGAGCACGGGAATGGGTAAGGAAGGAACCGCGATTTTCAATCGCGACCTCGTGAGCGGAATACCTTGAGCTTTCTTACCCTTGCAGTCGCGATTTGGAAATCGCGGTTCCTTTCATGAGGTTGAATGGAGATCCCGATCGATCCTACTTCTGAAAAACCACAAATACGCCCTTCTTATTTCCCACGATCACATCCGGCTTCTTGTCTCCATTCACGTCCTGAGCCATGACTTGGCAGCCGACGCCGCTGTTGTCATCGATGATCTCGGCGGTGAAAGTGGCTTTTCCGTCTTTGCGTGACAGCAGAAAGGCATATAAAACGGCGGGTTGGTCCGATTCGGGATCACCGGTCGGGCCATGTGCCCAGAAACGTTTTCCAGTCACGATGTCGAGCGTGCCATCGCCATTGAGGTCGGCGAGATCCAGTGCGTGAGGTTGAGTGAATGCGACACCGGTTGAACCTTTTTCTTTGGGTGTGTCGGTGAGCAAGTGGCGTTTCCATGAACCATCCTGATTTTGCTCGAACCAGCAAACTCCGAAACCATGCGCGTCGATGGATGTGATCACATCGGTAAGACCATCGCCGTTGACATCGGTTCCAAACATTTGGGCGCCACCCTTGTCTGCGAAGTTCGCTTGATGAAATTTCCATGGAGCCACGCCATCCCAATTCGCGGGTTGTTCCCACCAGCCACGCTTTTCGAGAATGTCGGTGCGGCCATCCGAGTTGATATCGCCATGCCCGATACCATGCGTATACTTTTGAAAGGCTTTGTGATCCGCCGGGGTTATCGCATTCCACTTCCATACGGCGGCAGGATTGGCCGGATCGTAGGTCGAGTAGCCGATACGGCCACCGGACATACAGAGAAGATCGGGACGTGAATCGCCGTTGATATCGGCCAGCATCGGCGATTCGTTGTCCGTGGAGGCGAGAGCCGTATGACGCGGCCAGTCGCCACCTTTTTCGCCCGGATTTTCGTACCAAAACGTTTCTTTGTTCGGGAAGCCGATGACCATGTAGTCGGGTCGTCCGTCGTTGTTGAAGTCGTGCGCGTAACAGAGGAAATTATCCGAGTAACCATTCTTTCCGCTGAGTTCGCCCTCGAAGCCGGGGATCACGCCTTTTTCTCCGGCATTGAATGATTTGGTATCGGGAAAGATCTTGTGCTGGGTTTTGAAATCCGGCCCCGCATACCAATAAGGACCCGAAAGAATGTCGGTTTTTTTATCGCCATTCACATCCGCCGCGCAGGCGCCTTCTGCCCAGAAATAACGGCTGATCTTGCGGGTTTCCCATTTTCCCGTGGGTGCGGGCGGCTTGGTGGAGACAACAATGGTTGCCGCTCCGACGGTGAGTAGGGGAAGAAGAAGGATTTTCACAGGGATCTTACGTAGAGAAGAGCAGGTTTTTTTCAATAACGGTTTTCGACGGTCATGGCGCGACGTCCATACCGCAAAAAATAGGAGAAACCTCAATACATGGAAGCTTGATTATGGAATCAGAGTGGTTCATGTTACAGATATAACAAAATCTATCATTTTATGGCATTGGATAAACTCACTCAAAAACTTCAGGAGGCTTTGCAGAATGCGCAGGGACTGGCTTCTAAATCTTCCCATCCGGAGTTGCGGAGCACGCATGTGTTGTTGGCATTATTGCAGCAGGAGGGAGGTATCGCTGTGCCGGTTTTGCAAAAAGCGGGCGTTGACGCATCGTTGTTGAAAGCCGCGGTGGCTTCGGCTTTGGCCAAGGAGGTCAGCGTTCAGGGAGCCTCGACCCAGCCGCAGATCAGCGCGGGCCTGCGCGCGACTTTGGATGATGCGGACCGGGTGCGTGAAAAGATGGGCGATGATTTTCTCTCGGTGGAGCATTTCCTGTTGGGTGCCTTGAAAGGCGACTCGCCAGCCGGCAAGCTGCTCAAGGAGGCGGGTTTTGATTTGAAAAAGGCCGAGGCGGCCGTCAATGAGGTGCGAGGTTCGCAAAAAGTGACCGATGCCGATCCTGAGGGAAAATACCAGACACTGGAAAAATACGGAACGGATCTGACAGCCCGCGCGCGTGCTGGAAAAATCGATCCGGTGATCGGCCGGGATCATGAGATCCGCCGGGTCTTGCAGGTTTTGTCCCGCCGCACGAAAAACAATCCCGTGCTCATCGGGGAACCGGGAGTCGGCAAGACCGCGATTGTTGAGGGATTGGCAAGGCGCATCGTCTCCGGGGATGTGCCGGACTCGATGAAAAACAAAAAGGTCATTTCGATGGACATCGGAGCCATGCTGGCCGGGGCGAAATTCCGTGGAGAATTCGAGGAACGGTTGAAAGCTTTTCTCAAAGAGGTGACCGAAGCCGAAGGACGGATCATTCTGTTTATCGATGAGTTGCATACCATCGTTGGCGCCGGAGCGGCAGAAGGCGCGGCGGATGCTTCCAATATGCTCAAGCCCCAACTCGCGCGCGGAGAACTCCATGCTATTGGAGCAACGACTCTCGACGAATACCGGAAACACATCGAAAAAGATGCCGCGCTTGAGCGGAGATTCCAGCCAGTCATGGTCGGGGAGCCATCGGTGGAAGACACGATTGCGATCCTGCGGGGTTTGAAAGAACGCTACGAGCTACACCACGGGGTGCGCATTCAAGACGGTGCCATCGTTGCGGCGGCGATGTTATCGGATCGGTATATATCGGATCGATTCCTCCCGGACAAAGCAGTGGATTTGATCGATGAAGCTTCGTCGCGTTTGAAAATCGAATTGGATTCCATGCCAACGGAGATCGATGTGCTAGAACGCCAGATCATGCAGTTGGAGATGGAGAAGAAAGCGTTGGAGAAAGAGACCGACAAAGCATCCGCTGCTCGTTTGGACAAGGTCAAGGAGGAGCAGGCAAATCTCAAAGAGCAGTCATCCGGAATGATGGCTCAATGGCGCAATGAAAAACAGATCATCGATCAAGTCCGTATCGCTCAGGAGAAGATCGACTCGCTCAAGACGGATGTCGAGAGAGCTCAAAGGATCGGCGATCTAACCCGTGCTTCACAAGTAACATATGGCGATTTGCCAGAAGCTCACAAACAACTTGAACAAGCTCAAAACGAATTGGCCACGCTTCAGAAAAACGGTGCGATGTTGAAAGAGGAAGTGACGGAAGAGGATATCGCGCGGGTCGTATCATCATGGACGGGAATTCCGGTGAACCGTTTGCAAGAAGGCGAAAAACAGAAACTGGTCTCGATGGAAGCGCGTCTGGGTGATCGGGTGGTCGGTCAGAAAAAAGCAATTGGTGCTGTGGCCAATGCGGTGCGTCGGGCCCGTGCCGGACTGCAGGATGAAAACCGGCCCATTGGCTCGTTCCTTTTTCTCGGACCAACCGGTGTTGGCAAAACCGAGCTCTCTAAAGCTCTGGCCGAGTTTCTGTTTGATGATGAAGGCGCGATGGTCCGGATTGATATGTCGGAGTATATGGAGAAACACAGCGTGTCCCGTTTGATTGGCGCTCCTCCGGGTTATGTTGGTTATGAGGAAGGCGGACAACTCTCCGAACATGTCAGAAGAAAGCCTTATTCGGTGGTGCTCTTCGATGAAATCGAAAAAGCGCATCCGGATGTTTTCAATGTGCTTCTTCAGGTGCTGGATGACGGTCGGATCACAGACGGGCAGGGGAGGACGGTCGATTTCCGCAATACGGTTTTGATCATGACGTCAAACATCGGATCACAATTCATCCTCGGTGAAACCAATGTCGAACAACGTGAGGCGGCGGTCATGGAGGCCCTGCGCGGTCACTTCAGGCCGGAGTTCCTGAATCGCATCGACGAGACCGTGATCTTCGATCGTTTGAATCGTGAAGATCTAACAACGATCGTCGATCTCCAGCTTGACCGTGTTCGCAAGCGCCTTGCAAAACAAGGTCTCGGCCTTGATCTAACAGAAGAGACCAAAGAGTTTGTCGGTAACCAGGGTTACGATCCGGTTTACGGTGCGCGTCCTTTGAAGCGCGCAATCCAACATCATCTCCTCGATCCGCTGAGCTTGGAAGTTCTCGAAGGCAAGTTCATCGACGGCGATGTGATCAAAGGTCGGATCAGCGGCGGGAAAGTCGTGTTTACGAAGTAGGATGTTCACCTGACAGGAATCTGTTGGCTGTTTCCGGGAAGCGTTCTTTGATCACGGATCTGAGGCATTGAATTGTAAGCGTCCTACCAAGCGCCTCTAGTCATAAACGTCATAAGTCGTCAGCCTACGACGTTTATGACTATGACCAAAGAATCATCTACCTCTGGAGAGGTTATC
>JBIKNX010000198.1:0-4908 GCA_044358435.1 Luteolibacter sp. | reverse complement strand
CACTCCTGTTTCCACTCCAATTTATACAATCATTCGGATTTCTTAATTATTTGAACCTCAATAGTTTCTATTTCTTTTCACAGGCTTCTATGAAAAGAAATTTAGACCTCGGAATCAATCAATCAATCGTTCGTTTTAACTTTGGGAACGCCTATTTCGTTGCCATCGTCATCGCCTCCAGTCTGAGCCCCCATGCCCAGCAATGGATCTTTTTCATAGGCCTGATTGTCCTCACCTCATGGCTCATACTGGCAAAGACAAGAAGCCGGATTTTTGCCATGAGCATGCTCCTGATCCTTGCCGCAGCCATCGGGCTGACGGGCCAAATCGGAATGACCGCACTCTACCATTGGGCCACCCATCGAGCACTCAACCTTGATGGGATGGCAAAATCCGATCCTAACCTCAAAATAACCCATATCGGATCACTGGGTGCGATCAAGCAGTCCCCTGAAATGATATGGAGAATCACTCCGAAAGCCGGACAAATGCCACCCAGACTCCTCCGAACCGCATCTTACAATCGCTACAAAGGCGTGAACTGGAGAATACAATACCCCGCTCCGTTGAGCGATAACGAAGAAAGTTACCGTCCACTGGACTCCACCGATCTGGCAGTTGGCAACTCGCTCTACATGTTACGGGAAAACATGATCCGCAAAGATATCACCAAACCACTTTCCGAATTCGGAATCCGTGGAGCCGCCATGCCAGGTGATCCCCTGCCCTTGCCCGGAAACACATCAACTTTGAACAACTTTGTGCTCGATGGTGTCGATCTCAACCCGCTCGGCACCGTCCGGATCTTTCCCATCAAATCCATCATTCAAGGCAAAGTCCGCTGGAACGACGACCTCACCACCGAGGCGCCTCCTTACCCCACAGAGGATCTCGCCATCGACGAAAACGAATTGGAAGGCATCCGGGAAGTCGCCGACTCGCTGGGCTTGAAACAACTGGCAACGACGACCGAGAAAATCAAGCGCCTCAGGGAGTTTTTTGAAACCGATTTCCAGTATACGAGCCATCTCACCATTGGGCGGGCATACAGCTCTACAAAGCGTCCGACCGCAATCGAGACATTTCTCACGACCAACAAAAACGGCCATTGCGAGTATTTCGCGACGGCCGCCGCCCTGCTTCTCAGGGCAGCCGACGTGCCCACCCGTTACACCGTGGGTTTCTCAATCGTGGAAAAACATCCAAGCCATGACGAATGGATCCTTCGCGGAACACATGCCCATGCATGGACTCGGGTTTGGAACAAGGAACTTCAACTTTGGGTCGACTTCGATCCCACACCGGGCGGCTGGTTGCTCAGTGAAACCCGCGGACACAGCCTCATGCGGTCATTTTACGATCGATACCAACGCTTCAAAGAGGACTTTTTCCTGTGGCGTAACGAACCCGCAAACCGGCTCGGCGTGACCATCGTCATGTGGGTGGTGGGAGTCGCAATCGCACTTTATATCGTGTATCGACTCAAAAAATCGCGAGTTATCGTTGATTCGGGAAAATCAAATCATGGTTCAGGCAAACCCGTCATCAAAACCCCACTGCACGATCTTGAAAAAACCGCGCGCAAGATTCTGGGTGCGAGAAATTCCGGCGAAACCCTGGTGGTGTGGCTGATGAAACTGAAAGCACACCGGATCAGCGAAGCCACGCTCGAGGAAGCCTGTGCCTTGCACCAACAACTTCGTTTTGACCCATCCCCACCCGAAACAAGCGCGGACAAAAAACTCCTTCAAATCACCCGGGAACTGAACCAACAAATCCAAGACACGTAGACCCGTTGCCAAAAAAAATCCAAAACGGAGGAAACCAGGTTTCGCAGATCTCCCTGAACCGTTCTAGTGAACGAGGAATCTCCTCTGTGCTTCCGCCTCAGGATTCGGAGCATCAAGCTCGCTCTCTTCCACGGTATCAGCCAGGAGCTCATCTCGGAATTTGGCGATGATCGCCTCAACCGGCCATGAGGATGCCTCACCGAAAGCACAAATGGTTCGACCATCGATCTGGTAAGCCACGCTCTCCAGGGTTTCGATATCTTTGGCCGACGCTTTACCCTCAACCAAACGATCGGAAATCTTTTTCATCCATGTCGATCCCTCACGGCATGGAGTGCATTGACCGCACGATTCGTGGGCATAGAACGCGTTGAGATTGTTGAGAACCCATGACATTTTACGGGTGTCATCCAAAACAATCACGCCTCCGGATCCTGCCATCGAGCCGCAAGCCGCCAACGAATCGAAATCCATGGGGATATCCCAAAACGCCAATTCACGTTCAGTTCCATCCGGGTTCCTGAGTTTGAAAACCTCGTTGGCTTTGAGAATTTTTGACGATGAACCGCCGGGGATGACCGCTTTGATTTCCCTGCCATCCTTGGGACCGCCGCACATGTCATAGAGCAATTCACGCATGGTGACTTTTCCAACCTCGACTTCGAAATAACCCGGATTTTTGACATCTCCCGAAACACAGAGAATACGGGTGCCGGTATTGCGGGCGACTCCGAGTTTGGCGTATTCATCACCGCCCATGCGAATGATGTGTTTTACATGGCAGAGCGACTCAACATTGTTGACGATGGTCGGGCACATGTAGAGACCCAATGCCGCGGGAAAATAAGGCGGCTTGATGCGGGGATAGGGGCGCTTGCCCTCAAGAGATTCAATCAAGCCCGTTTCCTCGCCACAAATATATGCACCGGCACCGCGATGCACATAGATCTCAAGATCGAATCCGGAACTGAGAATGTTTTTACCCACAAAACCTTTTGCCCGGGCTTCTTCAATCGCCTTTTCAACGATAATCGCCGCCTCAGGAAATTCCTCCCTGAGGTAAATGAAGGCTTTGTGCGCACCCACCGCAAAACATGAAATCACCATCCCCTCAATGAGCTGATGAGGATCCTGATGAACGATATAACGGTCTTTAAATGTGCCGGGCTCGGATTCGTCTCCGTTACAGATCAGGTAAACCGGCTTGGTGTTGTTCGGGGGAATAAAAGTCCACTTCATTCCGGTCGGAAAGCCCGCACCACCCCTGCCCCGCAATCCCGATTTCTTCACTTCCTCGGTGATGTCCTTTGGCGCCATGGCAAAGGCTTTCTTCAGATCATCATAGCCACCATCCGCCATGTATGTCTCGATCGAAGGATCCCATCCGTTGCGGTCTATATTCTTGAAAATAAGCCGGTACTCGCGGGCGTGTGGTTGCTTGGTATACGATATCATGGGCGACGCGTGGCAATATGCCCGCTCAAAGCCGGATCGCCAATGGGATTTTCCAAGTTTGTGAATTTTTTCACAAGAACCTCGCAACCGCTGCTAAGACTGGGAACGAATGAGACGGGCAACTTCAGGATCCAAGTGGGGAATATTCTTCTCGTTTCTCGCCAAAGCCTCCCGGATCGATGTCGAAGAGGCCGGATGCCCACCCTTAACCAACAGCATCCGATACCCGGGCATGGAATGAACCGCTTCTCCATTTCTCACCATGACGATGAACGTGGCCAACTCGGCCAACTTCTCGGGATGCATCCATTTTGACAAGCTCTGCCACTGGTCTCCTCCCATGATCCAATACCAATCGGTTCCGGGAAATTTCCGATCGAGCTCGATGAGGGTTTGGTAGGAATAGGACGGACCGGTGATTTCCATTTCCGACTGATCCACCCGCGCCCATGGCAAATCACGAATGGCCAGTCGCAGGGCTTCAACACGTTTCCTGCCCGATGACGGTGGGGTCGCGAGCTTGTGCGGGGAAATCTGACATGGCAGGAACCAGACCTCTTCCAGATCCGCCGCTTCTTTTGCAAGCGTGGCCAAATAAACATGACCCTCATGGACCGGATCAAACGACCCCCCGAAAACTCCAACCCGCTTGCGGCCCGATACGGGAATGGGTTTCGGATGGTTTTCCCCTGTCATAAGCCAACTTATACCTCCGCTTTCGGAACGGTCATCAGGAATTTTGTTTCGCGACCCGGAGTCGAACCGACCGTGATGGTCCCATGATGGGCCTCTATCGCACGTTTCACAATCGACAAGCCCAAGCCTGTTCCTTTGATTTCCATTTGGGAATGATGTTTTTCTACCCGATAGAACCGCCGGAAAATATGCGGAAGATCCGCACTGGGAATGCCGACTCCATTGTCACTCACCCATATTCGCACGGACTCTTCGGTCTCCTCTGCCCCTACCTCGATCTTCAAATCTTTGTGAGGATTTTGTTTGAGCGCGTTTTCGATAAGATTGAAAAGAACCTGAGTCCAGTAGAAGCGATCTCCCCGGACGATCAAGTTGTCCTGTTGCAGATTCACACTCACAATCGCCTTCTGATTTTGAATCACCGACTCCAGGCGCTCCAGCACATCCTTGATGCATGAATGGATTTTGAATGGCTCTATATTGATCGCAGAGGCTTCTCCGGACTCCAATTTGGAAATCACCAGCATGTCCTCAACGATAAGCGAGATCCTCTCCGCATGTTTTTTCATCACCGACAAAAAGCGCTTTGCCATTTCCGCATCCTCCATCATCCCGCCATCCAGAAGATTTTCCAAATAACCGCTGATGATCGCCAATGGCGTGCGCAGTTCATGCGACGCGTTCGCAACGAAGTCCTTGCGGATCTGATCAAGCTGGTATTCGGATGTCACATCGCGGATCACGACTCTGGTTTGCGGCCTGATCCCTTTGGAATCTGAGAGTTGAGCGGCGTCAATAATCCACGCATTCATTCCACGGGTCTCAAGATCACCCAGAGGCGAGGTCTGCTGCGGCAAGACCACACGCTGTTGTACCGGTTCTCCGGTCTCAAGACATTGCAGCAAAGCTTCCGCCAAACGCGGATCAAGAAACGCCTCCCGGACCTGTCTGCCCACCAACTCCCTTC
>JBIKNX010000035.1:0-16281 GCA_044358435.1 Luteolibacter sp. | reverse complement strand
CCAGCTGCCCCAGCCACAGCTCCGGCAGCCATTCCCCCTGCCACAAGCGAAATCAAAACCGAACCCGCTCCATCCAATGATTCAACAACCTATACGGTAATGGCTGGAGACAACATGGTCTCCATCGCCCGCAAGCACGGCACCAAATCCGCCATTCTCAACGAACTCAACGGCCTGAAGAGCGATGACGTCATTCGTCCCGGTCAGAAATTGAAAATTCCAAAGTCCGCCGCCACAACGCAGACAGCGGTTACCGAAACCCGGCCTGCAACGGCTCAAACAGAAGTTGAGGCTTCCGATACCCTCAAGCATACCGTTGCGGAAAACGAAACCTTCTACAGCATTGCGAAAAAATACGATGTGACCATCGATGCCCTCATCAAGGAAAATCCGAGCATCAACCCCAAAACCCTCCGCATCGGAAAGATCGTCCAAATTCCCGCCAAATCAAAAACCACCGATTCGTCACCCGTACCCTCACCGGCGAAAGAGCCGAACGCTACAGGCCAGTCGAGCATCCCCGTATCCAATCAATCAGCGCCGGTCACCCAGCCACGCGCTTCAGACAAACCCGTCAAAATCACCAAAGAAATCAGCTACAGGGATTTCGCCGAAGCTCACAACACCACCACCACGCGCCTGGATGAAATCAACGGTCTTCGTCTGGATCCGACCACCATTCTCGCACAAGGATCGGAACTCTACATCCCGGAGTAACCGCAAAATCGGAAATCCCGAACAAACCCGTCTTCCATCCGTCAGGGAAATGTCTCTGACGGATTTTTCTTCGGTCGGTCGCTTCAGATCGGCCGGCAAAGAACAAATGGGGAAACCACCAACGCCTCAAATTCCGTCCCGTCTTTTTGCCAATGCCGCGCGTGCAAATCACCAATCTTCACCAGATCCCCGGCCTTCAACCATGCCGCGACTTTCTCGGTTTGATTTTCAGAAAATGCCAACCCGACCTCGACAAGTTCAAGTTGCGAGTCCACAAAAAACAGCGATCCGGTGAGGTAATGCGGTGCCAAATACTTCCAATCCACCGTTCCCGTATACTTCTCAAGCTTCTCTTCCACGCTCGATCCATCCTGCCCGATCATCGCATACCGCATCGGCTCTCGCTTGTTCGATTCGTTTGAAACCATAAGCACGACATAATGTTTCAATCTTCAAATCTCAATTCCCAAATCTCGATGATCGAAGTGTTGCGGGTTCAATCTTGACTCCGATTTGCCCATCCAAGCCCATTCAAGCCCAATAGGCTTCATTCGATTTTCGATAACCCCCTGCCACTCGCTCCGCATTCACTCATCACCGCTCTCTCCGCACACTCTTCCATATGATACCGGGACAACGCTACATCTCCACCTCAGAACCCGGCCTCGGCCTCGGTCATGTGCTCTCGGAAAAGAACGGCCTCATCGAAATCTGTTTTCCCGCAGCCGAGGACACCCGCACCTACTCCATATCGAACGCACCGCTTGTTCGGGTCCGTTTCGGACCGGGAGATGAAATTTCCGACCATGAAAAAAACGAGCTCACGGTCGAGTCGATCACGGAATACGAGCAACTCCTTACGTATCACGGACAAGGAAAATCCATTCATGAATCGGATTTGCTCGATTCACTGGCCTTCATACGACCCGAGAAACGCCTGCTGGCCGGACTCACCGACCACCCACGCGATTTCGACCTGCGTCTCGATGCGCTCCGCTGGAACACCTCAATCCGGCGTTCTCCAGCGCGTGGCTACACGGGCGCACGCATCGATCTCATCCCGCACCAACTCTCCATCGTTGCGGAAACCGCAAATCGTCTCTTTCCCCGCGTTCTGCTTGCCGATGAAGTCGGCCTCGGCAAAACCATCGAAGCCTGTCTGATCCTGCACCGTCTCCACCTGACAGGTCGTGCCAATAGAATTCTCATTCTTGTTCCTGAACCTCTGGTTCACCAATGGTTCGTCGAGCTGCTGCGGCGCTTCAATCTGCTCTTCGCCATTTTCGATGAAGAACGCTGCCAATCGATCTGCGCCCACGACTCGACCGCCAATCCCTTTGCCGATTCCCAACTCATCCTCTGTTCCACAGGATTTCTCTCGGAAAATTCAAACCGTACCGATCAGGCGCGCGCCGCAGGATTCGATCTGCTCATTGTCGATGAAGCACATCACCTCGAATGGTCACCGGAGGAAGCATCACCGGCCTACCTCACCGTCGAAGTTCTGGCGAAAGAAATCCCCTCGCTTCTGCTTCTCACCGCCACACCCCAACAACTCGGACCGCAAGGTCACTTTGCGCGTCTGCGCTTGCTCGATCCCGCACGCTATTCGGGTTTGGAAGAATTTCTAAGCGAGACCGAAACGTATATTCCGCTCGCCATGGTCGTCGAACAACTCAGCCAGGGAAAAATTCCAGAAAACCTGTCGGATTTCCTCAGCAGTTCAACGGACGCCGAAAAGCGACTCGCGGCACTTCGCAAGGGCGATGCAATCACAAGAGCGGAGCTGATCTCGGAACTGATCGACTCCTTCGGTACCGGACGCGTCCTGTTCCGAAACACGCGCGAACGCCTTACAGGATTTCCAAAACGCATTCCCCTTTTGCATCCTCTGGAAAAAGGAACATCCCCCTACACCTGGCTCGCCAATCTTTTTCGTGAACTTCCAATAACCGAAAAAATCCTGCTCATCACCCATTCACCCCAGGCTGCCATCGGCGTTCAGGAAAAACTGCTCAAAGAAATCCACATCGATACCGCGCTCTTTCACGAAGACCTGTCCATGCTCCAGCGCGATCGCAATGCCGCCTATTTTCAGGAACCCGAAGGCGCCCGTATCCTGATCTGCTCCGAAATCGGTTCCGAGGGTCGGAATTTCCAGTTCGCAAAGCATCTCGTTCTGTTCGGGCTTCCACGTGATCCCGAAATCCTCGAACAACGCATCGGCCGCCTGGATCGCATCGGACAAACCTGTGACATTCACATTCATATTCCCTACGGAAACGATAGCAGGTCCGAACTCCATGCGAGATGGCTACACGAGGCACTGGATGTGTTTTCAGAACCACTGAAAGGTGCCACCACCATCGCCAGCGCCTTGCTTCCCGAACTCGATGCACTTGCTGATGAACCTTACACATCGGAGCAGTTTCAGGATTTCATGAAACGCTCGGTTCAATGCAAAGCGGAAGTCGCCCATCAACTCGGCACCGGCCACGATCTTTTGCTCGAACTCGGGGCTCCTCCCGCTTCGCAGTCCGCTGAACTCCTGCAGGCTATCGAAACGGCCGACGAAGACCCTCGCTTCGAACGTTTCGCTCTCAGACTGTTCGATTTTCTGGGCGTGGATATCTCCGATCTGTCCGCACGTGCCTTTCTCTTCAAACACGGCCATCGTCATTCCGAGGCATTTGCCGAGATCGGAGATGACGGGCTCTCGGTTACTTTTGATCGCATCACAGCGCTTTCTCGCGAGGACCTATCCTTCCTGACCTTCGATCACCCCTTGTTTCGTGACGCACTCGGGCAGATACTGGATGGCAGTTCCGGCAATGCCTCCTTCGCCAAGCTTCCGGTCACTACAGGAAAAAGCATCCTGTTAGAATGCGCATTCGTGCTCGAGGTCATGGCTCCAGGTCGTTTACATCTCGATCGCTTCCTCCCTCCCACACTCTTGAGGGTCATCGTGGATCACACGGGCAAAGCCCAAACGAAAGCACCCCCAGCCCACCTTCTCCAGCCCGGTGACCCGCGACGCATCGTCGCTCAGGAAACTTTCAAAGCCCAGCTCTTCCCCACCATGTTGGAAGCCGCAAAAGAAGTCGCTACCCGCGGCAGTCGCAAACCCATCGAAACCGCTATCGAACTGGCAACTTATACCCTGGAATCCCAAATTTCGCGTCTTAACAATCTATCCTTGCGCAATCCAAACATCTCAAAATCCGAAATCGAATCCCTCAGGGCCACGCTCACAGAAACCGTAGAGTCCCTTTCCAAAGCCCGAATCCGCCTGGATTCACTGAGGCTGATTTATTGCGGTTGAACCATGAAAACTCATGCTTTGTTCCCCATATTGACAAGCCTTGCGCCGGGTAGGCGGCTTGCTGAAGCAGCAACTTCCCGTCATTTTCCAAACAGAGCCCTTGCGAAGCGGTCTCCTAAACATAAGCCTAGTCTTGATGAGTGATTCCGTAATTCCCATTTCTCCGGCCCGCGCATGGGTGGAGATCAATACCCTGAGCCTCAAACACAATCTGGAAATCGCCCGAAAACAATCCGGCTGTGAGCTCATGGCCGTCGTCAAAGCGGGCGCTTACGGTCACGGCCTGGAAATGATTTCACGTATCCTGGAGTCCTGCGATGTCGCCTTTCTCGGCGTCGCCAATATCGGTGAAGCACGCCGCATTCGCAACGCCGGCATTCAGACTCCCATCTATCTGCTCGGCGCAACATGGGAACAGGAACGAGAGGAAATCGTCGCACGCGGCATCACTCCCTGTTTATCGACGATGGAAGAGGCTGAATCTTTCCATCACATCGCGAAGCGCCGTGGTGTTCGATTGCCGGTCCACCTCGCGGTCGACACCGGAATGGGACGCGGTGGCTTTCTTCCCGAGGATCTTGCTGAAAAACTATCGGATCTCTCAAAACTCGATGGCTTGAGCATTGAAGGCATCGCCTCCCACCTGTCTTCTTCGGATGAGGACGAAACATTCACTCTCCAACAAATCGCAAGTTTTCAGAGCACGATTGAAAAACTTGGCGGGGTTGAAACATTCAAGTGGCGCCACCTTTCCAATAGCGGGGGCCTTCTCGGCTACGCAAATCAATGCTGCAACCTCGTTCGGCCGGGTTTGATGATTTACGGTATTTCGCCCATTGCAGGTTTTCAGGAAACGCTGCGCACCGTGATGTCGTTGAAATCGCGCGTCACCCTGGTTCGCACGGTTCCCGCGGGTCACAGCATTTCCTACGGTCGCACCTATATCACCACCCGGCCCACGCGGGTCGCCACCGTTGGCATCGGTTACGGAGATGGCTATCCGCGTCAAGTCTCAGGCAAGAATGCCGAAGTATGGATCCGTGGAAACCGGTATCCCATCATCGGCCGCGTCACCATGGATCAAATCATCATCCGTTTGCCCGATGAATCCGAAGTCCGGTGCGGCGATGAAGTGGAACTTTTCGGCGCAAACATTTCAGTCAAAGAAGTCGCACGACTCGCAGATACGATTGTTTGGGAATTGTTCACCGGCATCACCCCGCGAGTTGAGCGGCTTTACATCGAGGCATAAAAAACGCCTGCCTCCACGAAGGGAAGCAGGCGTTGGAAACTTTCGGGTATTGAAATATCAACCCCAGTCGTCATTGCCGCGACCACCGCCGCCGCCTTTGTAGCCGCCGCCACCGCCACGACGATCACCGCCGCCGCCTTTGTAGCCGCCACCACCGCCGCCGCCTTTGTAGCCGCCGCCACCGCCGCCACGACGATCACCGCCGTAACCGCCGCCGCCACCGCCGCCGCCACCGCTGCGGAATCCGCCGGGACGAGCTTCTTTTGGCTCAGATGCGTTCACACGAAGTGCGCGACCTTGATAGTCTTGCCCGTCGAGTGCTTCGATTGAAGCATTCAATTGGCTTTGATCTCCGAGAGTGACAAAAGCAAACCCCTTGGAGCGGCCAGTTTCACGATCAGTGATGATTTTTACCCGTTCAACCGGGCCGTATGCGGCGAAGAGATCAGTTACGTCTTCTTCGGTAGCGGTGTAGGGCAAATTGCCCACATAGATGTCCATTTTCTTATTCTTTGAGTCACGCCATTACAAACCATACTTCCTGAGACCATGGCGTTAGAGGACCAGACGAAGCGCGTCAAACCGCTATAATGCGGGAATGACAGTTATGGATTAGACAAGGAAACGCATCTTGGCAAGTCTTCATTTACGATGTCGTTTGAGGAGTTTTACGATTGAAGCCCTCTCCCACCCACTCTCACGGGCTATTGGATGACAAGTGTGTGGAGCACGAAGTTCTAGGGCATGGCCGCAACCCGGAAAGTTTCCGAAGCATGCAAACAAAAAGGGCGAGAGTCGCCTCTCGCCCCTTCATGATCTTCAGGAGTTATTCGATAGGTAGACCATCACCTTGGACGGGAGGCAGCACAGTTCCATCCGGAGTCAATGGACTCACATTCTCAATGGTTTCAGCAGGCACGTTGGCGGGTTCTTCACCACGCAGCCGTTTACCGGTCGCATCAATGATCTCGGCTGTCACGAAGATGATAAGGTTACTCTTGATACGGTTTTCAGCCTCACTTTGGAACAATCGCCCGATGACCGGCAGATCACCGAGAATAGGCACTTTGTCTTCAATGATCTGAACATCCTCACGCATCAACCCCCCGACAGCTACGGTATAGCCATCATAGATGGTAAGTTGGGTCGTCACACTTCGTATCGAGAAAACCGGCATTTCGATGCGGTTTTCCGTAACCACCAAGGTAAGTGGATTTCCATCGGCATCCACCGAAGGTGCGAGCACCGGGCTGCCAAAATTGACGAAACCTTCGAACTCGACAATTTGCGGAAGGAAACGGATATCGATTACAAAATCATTCTCACCAATGGTCGGCTCGATCTCGAGCGTAACACCGGTGTTTTTCGTTTCCCATGCCGTAGGAGTGGCAGGAGTGACGGGAATATTCGCAGGAATACCACCACCATTGTTGTTATTATTGTTACCACCACCGCCGATGTTCTGAGGGATCTCAGGGGGTTCATATTCGGTAGGATAAATAAATTCACGAATGACCTCGATCTTCGCTGTTTGACCTGACCGAGTTGTGACGGAAGGAGCGGTCATCAGATCGCTGCCTTTTTTCTGAGCGAGACCGCGCATGATCATCTGAACTTGACCATCGGAGAACAAGCCCGTCACACCCAGAATACCGGGCGCAACTTTGGGGTTTTGAGCCGTACGGTTGGGATTGTTCAAAATCGAATCGATACTGTTACGGTTCACCGCATAGTCACCACTTCTGAGACCGCTGGTCGGGGAGTTGGAAACATTTGCGGAAGGCGAGGTCGGGATACCGGGAATGAGAGTTCCATCGACCGGATTGACGAAGTCAGCGGCAGTGCGTGCGGCTCCATTTCCGAGTGTTCCAGCCATTCCGAAAATATCACCACCGCTGCCACCAATCGGACTGAAAACCCAGTCAAAACCGAGCTCGTCGCTATTTTCCTGAGTGATTTCAACAAACTTGGTGGTGATTTTCACCTGCTTGGGCTGCTGACCTCTGTAGAGATCCACCAGTTGCTCGACCTTATCAAGTTCAGAGGCAGTATTGGTGACCAGCAAACTTCCGGATCCTCCCAAAGTTGCGGCACTGCCTTCTGCAAAATTGATTCCGTTTCGTTTGAGGAGCTCAAGGATCGGAGGACGGGCCGAGAGACTCGCATTCGCACCACCGCCGCCGCCAGCCGCGGCAAACGGATCATCCACAGGTGCGGCACCTTCCGCATTTCCTGAATTGAGCTGAGTCACGAAATCCGGTGGAACCCGGAAAGTGCGGGTAAACATGTCATCCCCTTCTTCAGTGATCGGAACGAGAGTCACGGCAAAGTCATCCACTTTGTAGCGCAGCTTGGTTTTATCGCAAATGTATTTGAGTGCGACCGCCAAGGGAACATTACGAAGGCGAAGTTCATCAATGCGTAGGGAGCCCAAATCTCCAGCCGCACCACCCAATAAAGCGTCACCACCGGCCTGAGGTTCCGCGCCACCGATCGAGCTGGCAGCTGGACGACGAATCACGAGGTTCACACCCTTTTTCGCGGGGTCAAGTTCGGTAGGATCAAGTTCGGCCGCACGCAGGCGGAGATAATCGATCGCTTCCTCAACCGTTCTATCCTCGAAGTCGATTCTCGGAATGATGATGGTACGGAGCTTCTCGGTGATGGCTGCGACGCCGTCGGAAGGTCGGTCACCGCCTGTGGTATCCGTCACAACCGTTGGAACATCTGCCGGGACTGATAATTCCCACGCCTCATCAACTTGCATCAAAAGTTCGGCACGCGTGTGGCCATAAGCCGCGCGATAGTAGTCGCTTTTCGCACTGGCAATTTTTTCCATGCCCCGGCGAGCCGCTTCGTTGAAAGGATCGATACGAATAATGTCCTCATATTCCTTTTTGGCCTCATTATACTTTCCAAGATCATAGTAACCTTGGGCCATATAGAGTTTGCGGCGAACCTGATCGACATTTTTCACATGATCGTGAGTGAGGACCGGATTGGTGCGAATGGGATCATCCAAATAGCCTAATTCGGTTTTTGCAATCGCGTTGTCAGGATCCACATCCGGTGCGAGCACCCCTTCGAGCAACTGGCGTGCCTCATCATATTTGCCGACCTTGCGTTGTTGTTGCGCGAGCGCCACGCTGGCATCGGCCAAATGTTGGGTATAACTCTGATGCCTGTCGACGAGTGCCGGGACATCCTTCACATTTCCCAATGCTTGTTTGTAGTTATCCACCGCTTTCTGGAAATCCTGTTTCGCATAAGCCTCACGACCTTCATTGAAGAGACGATCCGCTTCAACCACCGCCTGAGTCCTGCGGATGATTTCACGCTGGGCCAGACTGCTTTTTGGTGAACCGACATCGCCTGTTTGGGCGGATGAGATGTTGAAAGGCATGGTCGCAGCGAGCAGTATGAGAGATACCGCTGTTGGACTTGAGCTATACGATGGAGTTTTTTGCATAGGGAACGAAAAGTTTCTGGAGAAAATCTGGCAATTTGGAAAGTGCTTTTTTTGGGAAATGTTGATCATTCAGATGTTGACAGCGATGAATTATGGTTTCTTGGAAATTTCGTGAAGTTGGGCCGTACCGTCATCCCGGGTCTCGCGAACCACAATTTTGTCGGAATTTACCTCCATCAGGCGGTAGCGTTTGTTCTCAGCTCCCTCCGGCAAAGCAAAGTCCGTAAGCTCCTCAACTTTGAATTTCTGACCATTCAAGCCGAGCGCTTCCAATGACAAGGTCGCGGTGTGATCGAATTTTGAGAACTTGCGGGTATCGGGTCTCCTGAAATTCGCTGGAATCTCATAGACCGTGCCCTTTTTGTTGGGTTTCAGGTCCTCGATCTTGATCATGTCCACTGGCACATCCGCCCCAGCCAATTGTTCAAATCCAAGGTATCTGAAACGCCCTTTCGCATCGCCTTCAAGGAAAAACAATCCTCCCTTGTCGATCGGTGCCGCGGCATCTGTCTTGTTCCTTTTCTTCTTCATATCGTTGTATTCGAAATTCATGCGGGGATCGGCGGCAGTGGGAAATCCGCTCGGACGCAACATCCACTCAATCGATTCACTGCTTATGAAAACGAGTTTTTGTATGAGATCCGGATGGGAACGGTGATCGGAGGGATGGGTCTTGGCATTGAATTCCTCGATGTTGCTGAAACCATCCGCATCCTCATCGCGTTGGGGTGAATCGCCGAATCCGGGATCAATCCGATGCTCAATCCACCATTGGTTGGGAATGGAAGGGTGAACATCCGGGCTGTTTGGCAAGTCGACAGGCCGCTTGAGGTTGTTTTTATCCACAAAAAGCGAGACGCCAGTGAACAGATCCAGAGGTCTTCCATCGACCTCCGCTTTGGTCCATTGCAGTTTGAGCTGCAATGAAGCGATCGCGGTGGCGACTTGATCCCCGTTTTCAATCGATGCGTCGTTGGATCCCCGACCTGTGATTACGGCATTGAAATCTTCTTCCACGGCATTTTTTCGCTGCAGCCCGGAGTAACTCAAAGCCACAGCAATCAATAGTGTTCCGGCAAGAGCGGCTTTTTCATAATTATCGGAAATCCAAGACATAATAACAAATTTGAACTTAGGGTTTGGCTTTCTCTTTTGTTGCAGTGAAGAGCAGGATGTCGAACCTGATGAACACCTGCAATTCCTCGTTGCCGAGAACCTGGTAGAGGATTCTCGACGAGTCGACAGCGGGAGTCGTAGGAGCGGGCTTCTTAACCGCCGATGCTTCCGGAGATGGCTCTCCTTGATCTGTTGCTTCCGGTGCTTTCACACCGTCCGAGGGTAATGGGGCTGGAGGTGCCTCCTCGAAAAATGCGGCTCCAAAAGGATTTTCAGGATTGGGACCTGCCGCTGCGGCTTTCTCAAATTTGGCATCGGAAATCTTGGGTGGACTATCTTTCTCATTGTTGAGACGTATGGATCGAATCACATAACAGGACGATTCCCTGTTGCCGAACTTGTTGATAAAATCACGCACAGAGGCCTCCGAACCCTTGAAGACGATTTCATAACCGAACTTTCTGCAGACATCATTTTCAACCGGCTCGTATACCCCATCGTCTTCCTCGGCGATTTTTGTCCTGTAGAGACGTATCAGCTCTACGGGTCGGGCCTCGGCCATCCCCAACAGCAGCTGTCTGACCGCGTTGAGCTGATAGTCAAGAAGAGCCGTGGAACCTGATTTGGCAAGCTGGCCGTTATACGCTTCAAATCCCATGAAAAAATTATCCGGAAGTTTGATATCCGCCGCCTTGAATGCTTTCACGACTTCCTCATTCGCTGCTTTGAGATGATCCGTAAATTGCTGGGTGGTGATTTGGGCGGCGGGGTCGAGTTGATATTTGGAATAAAATTCACGGATTTTATCAACCGACTGAGCATAGTCATCCAGGGCTTTTGACTTGGCCTGACGGTTTGACGTGATGGGATAAAGCGGCAGCTTTTCTGACTTTTTCACTTCCATGAAAGCGACTTCAAAACGGCTCTTGGCATCCTGATATTTTGATCCGCCTTTCATGGCGAAAGCCGTCAGCAGTCCGCAAAGAATCAGCGTGCTGCCGATGAGACCTGTGAGGAACGGGTTCTGTTTAATCCAATTCATAGTGGCTGGGAAAAATTCTGAGAGTTACAAACTACTTGACAGCTACAGGTTTTGCGAGAGGCAGGATCAACTCGAACGGGAAGCCCAGATCATCTTCCCCACCGGAAGCGGAAGGTTTCAAAAGCTGCTCGTCGCTGAGTATGATTTCCTTTGACTTGTCGTTCTTCCTGCCCGGCTTGCTGTTGGGATCAGGCACAGTGAACTTGAACATCGTGCTGTTCTCACGCAGGTTTTTAAGCAGATCCGAAACCACATTCTGACTGCGTGGATTTTCACGCCAGAAGCCACGGATCACAATCGCATTGGCGACAATTTCGGGTGCCGCTGCCGTTTTTTTGTTCTTGGCTTTCTTTTTGGGCTTATCCTCGACCACCACCGGAGGGCTGGTGATCAGACTGTCAACACCGGTTGACTGGCTGGCGAAATTCGACGGGATCACGTGTTGCGGCTTGATCACCTGCGCGCCGGGATCTTGCGACGGATTCGGATCAAAACCATATACCGGACTCAACTCGGTCAACCAGACCGAATCGCTCGCAAAGGCTTCACGAACCTCGCCCAACAAATCGAACCAATAAGTCTGGTCGTCCTGTATATCCGTGTAGGCGGTCGCGATCTTGTTGAGAGCCTCTTCTTTTTTCAGCAGGGAGCGGATTTTTGCCGCTTCCGGCGCAAGGTCATCCTTCACATCGGTCATCGTTCGCAACTCATCGGCCCCTTTCGAGGCTGAAAGCTGCAAGAACAACGCCCAGACAGAAAATCCAATCACCAAAATGGCCGCTGCAGCGATTAGAAAAGGCTTGCGGCGATTTGCATTACGAATCTGTTCCACCGCGGTTGGGACTAGATCGATGTTGATGGATGATTTGCCTATCCCTCTGAGTCCCAGACCGATCAATTCGCCCATCATGTGGGCTTGTTGCTGGAGAATCTCGGGATCCACACCCTTGCTGACCGCGATTTGGCCCAGCGGATTGAAAAACTCCACCGGCAGACCGAGTTTCTCATGCAGAAATTCCAAGGTGTAGGGAAGATTCGCTCCACCGCCGGCCAACAAGATTTTTTTCGGAGCGCTTCCGTTGTGCTGGCTGCGATAATAATTCGTGGTACGGGTGATGTCCGATGTCAACCGGGTCAGCGCATTGCGAATGACCATGGCCAGCGCCGCCACGGATTCGTCCAGGCTTTCCGTATGTCCCCCACCCAGTGCCACAAGTCCGTTGTGAATTTTTTGGTGCTCGGCTTCGCCGAATGAAACATGATACTCCTTGGCTATTGCCGCGGTGATCGAGGCACCGCCGATCTGGACACTGCGAGTGAAAAACCTTTCGCCTTCAACATAGAGCAAGCTGCTGGTCTTTGCTCCGATATCGACAATCAAAACTGGCTCATCGGTCGCTCCGTATGCGGCAAGATAGGCATTGTAAAGTGCCATGGGTGCCACATCAACCTCCGCAGTGATCAATCCCGAAGAGATGACGATATCGTTGATTTCCTCCAGCGCATCGCTTTTGATCGCGACGATGATGGCTTCCCTTTCCTTACCGCCCTCGATCAACTCGTAATCCCAAACCACTTCGTTGAGCGGGGAAGGCACATGTTGCCGGGCTTCAAATGTCACGAGTTGCTCGATGTTGTCATCCTGAATGGGTGGCAATTTCACAAAACGAATGAACGTCGCCTGCGCGGAAATGGCGTATCGGACCTTCAGTTTGGCGATATCGAGACGCTCGACGATGTCTTTCAGCGCAACCAGAATCTGAACTTCCCGCGACGCTTCGAAAGCCGGATCAGCCACAATCGTCTCGGATTCGTATCCTTTCAGAACCAGATCACCTTGTTTCGAAGTTTCAAAAACGGCGACGCTGATGCGTTGTGAACCAATGTTCAAAGCTACGGTGGTCGGAGAGTCAGCCATGGATTAGTAGGGAGATGGTTCTTTTGAATCGGTTGATAGGTGAGGATGGGCGAAAATTAGCGGCGTTCCACAAGGATTTCTGCGTAGCGATCCCACCACATGCTCGCAAAAGGTGTCTCAGCCTTGTTCAGAAGAGGCACGGTATCGCTACGTGAAATTTTGTCGGAGGCCGTGTTCCACCAGCCCGCTTGTCCCTTGCTGCTTTCCTGCGCGACTTTTTCGCCATTGATCAGCACTTCATAGCCGACAAGATAAACCACGCTCTTACCCGCGCGATCCCGGCCTGTAATTCTCTTGATGGATGACGGAGAGAGATAGACCGAGGAGAACACGTCCTCGTTCAAGGGCACATTGACATGAGTGATTTCCTTGGTGAGCAGCAAGTAGGCGTTTTTTTTGTCAGGATGCTCGATCGCGACATACCATTTGATCATCACTCGTTCTGCGGTCTTGGAAGGTGGCTCGGGTGACATTTGGATTTTGAAAGAGGATTCAATCTCAAGCCAGTCCTTGGGCTTGAAATTCTTTTGCTTGCCAACATTGAAGTCGGGAGAGGAAAGATCGTCAAAACTCGGTTTCGCAGGCTCAACTTTGTAAGCTTGGGCACTTGCGGTGGATTGCGAAAACACAAAGAAAGCCGAGACCGCTAACGACGAAAAAAAGGAAAAACGCAAATGACGCATAGTGTTTGGATTTATTGGAAACTAAGGAATTTACGGTTAGGTTGACCAGTTAAAAGATGCATCCGCATGAAATTCTTCGTTAGTGACCGAAAAATCGATACAACATCCGCACAAGCGATTGACGAAAAGACAATGCTTGCACATCACTTAAGTCATGAGCGCGCCGCATTTTTCATTTCCAAATTCCCAGCCTTTGGTGGTCGGAAGCTTTGGAGACCCTGATAGCCTATCCGCCGCCACGCCCGCATCACTCGCCCTCGAATGCGATCTTGCCGAGATACGGCTTGATCTGTTCAACTGCGAATTCTCCCGGCAAGGTCCGGATCTCTGGTCACATTTGCGCGGTTTCCCTCTGCTTTTTACGGCCCGGTGCCACGCGGAAGGTTCGCCATCGGACTTGAGCTCGGAACTCCGCAAAACCCTGCTGAAATCGGCATTAAAGGATGCCGCCTTGATCGATATCGAAGCCGCCGGCATCGTGGAAATGGCACAGTTGATCGATGAAATGAATGCCCTGCGGATTCCATGGATTGCCTCGTTTCACAACTTCGAGCGCCTCCCCACACCGGAAGAGCTCATGTCACGCGCCAAACTCGCCAAAGAGGCGGGAGCCTCCGCCTTCAAATTCGCAGCGCGAATTCATCGTATCGATGAACTTCCGATTCTCGCCAATCTTCAGGTCCATGACTTCGGACTCCCCGTCGCCAGCATGGGAATGGGGGTTCTGGCTCCCGTATCGAGATTGCTCTGTGCGCAAAGCGGCAGTGTCCTGAATTACGGCTACATCGGAAAAACCGAAACCGCGCCCGGTCAATGGCCCGCAAAACTGCTGCGTGATGGCATTCGTGCCTCATGCTCCCTGTGAAAAAGACCCCAATATGAAGCCGGTCCATATCCTGTCCGATCTCGCCCAAGCCGCCGTTGGGCCAAAACCCGCACGCCTCGCAGTACTTGGCTATCCCGTCGCCCATTCGGCATCACCCCAGCTGCATCAGCCGGCTCTCGACGCTTTTCAAATCGATGCCACATACGTCCGCCTCGAAGTCGCCCCCGGCTCATTATCCGAGGCATTCGATCTGATGCGCGATCTCGGATTCATCGGCTGCAACATCACTGTGCCGCACAAGTTCGAAGCCATGGCATGCTGCACCGACGTATCGCCGCAGGCCGAGCTACTCGGTGCCGTCAACACCGTGGTCTTTTCTGAAAAGGGAACCTTCGGTCACAATACCGATGGCCCCGGTTTCATCGCGGCCATTGAAGAAGCTTTCGCCATCCAGATCAGTCAGGCCCACACCCTCATCCTGGGTGCGGGAGGTGGCGCCGGTCAAGCGATCGCCACCCAATGCTGCCTGCAAAAACCCGCCAGGCTCACTCTGGTCAACCGGAGTCTGGATAAAATCGAAGCTCTCGCCGACCGTCTCAAGATCCTCTCACCCGCCACCGAAATCCGGACCCTGACACTGACCGACCCTGAATTGAAACATTTCTGTCATGAGGCGGATCTTCTCGTCCAAACCAGTTCGCTCGGACTCAAAGCCGATGATGCGAAAGTCATCCCGGACGATTGTTTTTTAACCCGCCATTGCGCTTACGATACGATTTACAAACCCGCAGAAACCCGTTTCCTCGGCAGTGCCCGCAAAGTCGGCTGCAAAACCGACAATGGACTGAGCCTGCTGATCCATCAGGGAGCTCTCGCCTTTCAACATTGGTTCCCTGGAACCGATCCTCTTCCTTACATGCGTGCTGCCATGCGAATGAGCGATCCAGCATAGCCCATGTGAGCTTCATGCGGTCTCTCGTCCTCATCCCACGCCTCCTCGTTCCCACCCGTCACGCGGTGCCGAACCCTGCGATTGGTTTGAATCCAAAATGGCAAATCAAGCCATGGTCCGGATACAAAAAGGCGCGACCGCAGCTCGCGATCGCGCCCTATTGAACGGTTTGTTGAATTTATTTAACCGGCTTCACTGGCCCGTAGCCTTCGGCAATGTTGCCCTTGTCATCGATTTTCCCGCAGGCCCAAAGAATACCACGGCTCACAAGATCAAGATAACGGGCATCACCGACGGTCTCGTTGTTGTGACCGATGGTCGTGCTGAAGACGCGGGTTTTTTTCGGCCCATACAGATTCGTCCAGACAACGACCGTTTCATCTTTGCCTTGTTTGCCTTTGGCGAGGACATGTGCCCCGTCATGGACGGCGATGTTGTTATAGAGTTCTTCCTTGAGGGTCGTCCAATCGGCAAGGGTCTTGGTGACCGGGTGCTCCTTGTCGACGAAGGCGATATCTATGGGCAGTTGCGGACCGTGCCCGGTGCTCTGCAGGCCGATAAATTCAAACCACTTGCCGTTGTCTGCGGAAGGCTCGACCTTCTGTTTGAAATTGCCGAAACGATAGCTGTGCATCGCGCAATGCAGGTTGACAGCGGGAGTGCCGTCGAGGTGAGGCTTGAGGACACCGGCGATGATGGCCGGGTCGACGATGCCGGCGGCGCATTCGTCATGAATTACCACGTCGTAGCCTGCCGCGTAATCCGGAATACCGAAAATCGGAAGCGGTGGTTTTGTCGACTTGTCGTCCACATGTGCTTGCACCACCTCGGCGTTGATGCGTTCCTCAATCCCCTTTTTGAGCAACTCGCTCTGGGTCTTGTAGTCATGGCAGCACCCTCCGGTGATGAGCAGGGCTTTGAGAGGCTTGGTTTCGGCTTGCGCGCCTTGGATGAATGCGAGGCCAGCCAATGCCAGGACGGCGA
>JBIKNX010000197.1:0-4923 GCA_044358435.1 Luteolibacter sp. | reverse complement strand
TCGAATCGGTCTGTTGTGGACAACTTTCAAGAACTTCTCGCAGCTACACAGCGCTCGGATGCCAGTTCAACCCACAGATTTTGCGGAAGAGGCTCAAATAAAGGGAGAAGTCCGCTAGCTGTCGGTAGCGAAGTGTTGCGCAGACGTCCCGAAAGATTGGTCGGCATTTTTCCGAAGCTTGCAGGCAGAGTGGTTGATGTTGACATGATAAAGTTTATATCGAATTTGCAATCTGCCGCTTGGCCTGCTGGTTGCAGGCGAGTAATTGGGGCAAAAGAAGATCGCGGGTGAGGCGGAGGGTTTGGTTGCGTTTGACTAGGTTCTGCTGTTGGTCGATTGCTTTTTCGGAAAGCTTGGAAAAACGTGCCAACAAATCATTTGGCGGAAGTACGAGCGGATAATCTTTCAGAACCTTCCAATCAGTTCGCGGCATCTTGGAGCCGTTCGATGTTGCAGTGGCGTGGGCGACAAAGGCTTCGGTGAAAACGCAAAATGTAACCAACGCGCGATGATCTGGTTTCTTCGCTCGGATGATGATGGTGTCTGCGGAACAAACTCCATCGAAGGGAGCGCATACTACCTTGTGGAAGTAGGGACGGATCTTGCCGAATAGAACTTCACCTCGCTTGAAAAGAAGTTTGTTAGATCCCAGTTCGCTGACTTCCTCCCAATCGTCCAGTGCAAGGGATTGGCGGGGAATGTGTTCAAGTCCGACGTAGCGCGTGACTTCATCCAGTTGTCCCTTTGAAACGCATCGCCTCATTTGGTCTGCAAGTTCCCCGAGCTTCTTAACCTCCCACCCATCCGGAATCCGGCCGAGTTCGGAGTCCTTGAACTTTGCTGATTCGTGGCCGGGGAAGCGGAAGTGGACGAACCACTCGCGGTAGAGGGATTGCGCCATCTGCTCCAGGATCTTTATGCGGCGCAGGTTGTTCTCGATCAGGTCGTCGTAGGCCGAGAGGATGCCCGCGATCTTGCGTTGGGTGGGGAGGTCAGGGACGTTGAAGTCAAACGACATTAATTTCTCAACGCTCATGTTATCCTGAGTTGTGCCGCGTGAGATGCTTTGCATCCCCAGCTTCAGAATATCGATGTAGTATTTGATGAACCTAACGTCCGCCTTGTCTGGATCAGGAACAAATCCAACAACGCTATCTGGGAAACAGCCCGGCACGCCGAGTATTGCCGTCTCTGCGATATTTGCAGCGATGGTAATGCAAAGTGTCCCCTTCTCCCACATCTTGCTCTGAGCCAACCCCGCTTCACTATAGGTTTGGGTGTATTCGGTCAGATAAAGGTTTGCTGCCTTGATGTCTCCAGTTTGAAAAAAAGGATACTCGCCTCCATAAAGCGACGCATCATTCCGCGGACGATGGCGTGAACGCCCACGACTCACGAAACCAAGTTCGTCGAGGCGTGTTGTTTTTGTTGCGGATGCAAGGGCTTTCATGCTTCCAACAGTTCCACGACGTTTTCCGCGATGCGCGCTTCGAGCTCCCGCGCTTCGGCATTGAGGACTTCGAGTTCTTCGTTAAGGGCTTCTAACTGTTCCTTGAAATCTTCGTCGCTGAGATCCTCGCCCTTAGCAACGCCGACGTAGCGGCCGGGGTTCAAGGACCAACCTTGGGCTTCGATTTCTGATAGAGTGGCGGCTTTGCACAAACCGGGAACATCCCGGTAAGTTAGCGATGATGTTTCTTTCGCTGCTTTCTTAGCTACAACGACAGGAATGTCGTTGCTCCATAGTTCACGGATTTTGGGCTCGGAGCCGTGATGAAATTCGCAGGGTTGGCCGCGGTAGAGGCGGACGACATTGGCGAGGAATTCGAGTTGGGCTTCGGTGAAATCGCGGTGGGCGCGGTCGAGCTGGCGGAAAATGTGGCGGGCATCGATGAAAAGGACCTTGTCCGCGCGGTCGGTGCCGGCTTTCCCCTTGTCGAAGAACCAGAGGGTGCAGGGCAGGGTGACGGTGAAGAAGAAGTTCGGCCCGATGGCGACCATGACATCCACATCCCCGGCGCGGATGATCTTTTCCCGGATCTCCTGCTCGGAGGCGCGGGCATCGGCGGCGGAGTTTGCCATGACGAATCCGGCGCGTCCGGTGCGGTTCAGCGCGGAGTGGAAGTGCTGGATCCAGAGGTAGTTCCCGTTGTCCGTGCGCGGGATGCCGAAGGGGTAGCGCGGATCGCCGGAGAGCCTTTCCTTATCGATCTTGCTGACATTGAACGGCGGGTTCGCCATCACGAAATCGAAGCGCCCGACGGAGTCCTGGAGATCCTCGTAGTAGGTATTCCCCTGCTTGATGTCCCCGTTCAGCCCGTGGACGGCGAGGTTCAGCCGCGCGAGCCGCGAGGTATCCGTGACCCGCTCCTGGCCGTGGACGGAAATGTCCGTGGTGGGATTTTTCCTATGCTCCTCCACAAAGCGGGCGGACTGGATGAACATGCCGCCGGAGCCGCAGGCGGGATCGAGGATGCGCCCGTGGTAAGGCTCCAGGATCTCGACGATGAGCTTGACGATGGAGGTGGGCGTGTAGAACTCCCCGCCTTTCTGTCCCTCCGTCATGGCGAATTTCCCGAGGAAGTATTCGTAGATCAGGCCAAACGTATCGCCGCCCTTGTCCATGGGGATGGAGGCCATGACCTTGAGAAGCTCCGCGAGCGTGCGGCTGTCAAGGATGTGGTAAGTCTTCGGCAGGACATCGGCGAGATCCGGGTTCTCCTTCTCGATGGCGCGCATGGCGTCATTGATGGCCTGCCCGGTGTTCGCTCCCTCCGGCAAGGCCAGCAGCTCCGCGAAACGTGCATTTTCCGGCAGATAGATCACACCCGCCGCATGGTAATCCGTCGCGCCGATTTTCCGCCGCGATCCCGCCTGCGGTTTCAGATCCTTCTCCACCGC
This sequence comes from Luteolibacter sp., assembly GCA_044358435.1. Lineage (GTDB taxonomy): Bacteria > Verrucomicrobiota > Verrucomicrobiia > Verrucomicrobiales > Akkermansiaceae > Luteolibacter. Next base: position 2,022 of record JBIKNX010000197.1, on the reverse strand, counting down.
CGCAAAGCGCACATCCGCATAGCGCAGAAAGATCAGCCCGAGCACAGTCGGCGAATATTCGGAAGGTTTCAGATCCGCCCCAGCCCAGAGCATGTTCGCAGCATCCCAGAGCTTCTTCTCAAGAGCGGCGTGTGAATCGTCGGCGGTAGCGGGTTCGGTCCAATGCATGAGATAATAAATGGCATCTACCTAATCTCCCTCTAACTGGATGAAAAGCTTTGTCTTCAGAAAAATGCCTGAATGGTGATGGGAGCAGAAACAGTCTTTGAGATTCTGTATCAACCAAGCTAGCAAATGGACCGCGTGACTCCAGTCGCACTTTTTCCACCCTGCCACGGCAGTTTTATCAAAACCGCCCAACCGATCTCACTCCTTCACTCTTCATCTCCCCCATTTTTCCGGCACTCCATTGGCTGCGCCAAGCAATGAACCGACAACCGCCCCACGATGACAGTTGTCGCCGCCGACCATCGCGTTGGCGATGATTCCCGCATCGAAATCATCGTGATATTTCCATGCGAGATAGAGCGAGGCCGGCATGGATTCCGCGATGTAGCATGCGGGACTGAAACGCTGGCCGATGACATGGGTATCCGGCTGTGATGTCCAATTTTCCGCTTTATTTCCCGAAATCCAATCCCCCGCCTCACGGCGAATGGATTCACGCAGGGAGAGACCTTCGCGAATTCGGAACAACAGACGCGCGAGGGTGTCCGCGGCACGAAGCACATTCGCATGGGCATGCGTCAAGCCGACGTGTTCTTTCACTGCTGCACGGAGTTCCGGAAGATCCGCATCTCGCATGACATAGCACAGCGCGGGAACCTGCGCGAGACCTCCGATGTGCTCGTCTTCAATGGCACATTTACGAGCAGGCTTGCCCAAGGCATAACGGGTGAAAAATCCGCGGTGATATTCCTCCAGATACGTATCGCGGTGATTGCCGGGGGTGAGCATGAAATCGATGTAACGGGCAAGCCACCTATCCGCATCGTAGCCGCCGGTTTTTTCCGACCAACGCACGAGCTCGGTTGCGAGTTTGAAGTTCAGGGTGTTTTCCCCAGCTTGCAGAAACTGGTGGTAGTGAATCCCCCGCTGTCCCCAGTAAACGGCTTGGTCGTGCAGGATCTCGCCTTTTTCGTTGGGAGCGGAATAGTGCGAGCGCCATAAAATCGATCCCGTGTGCGGATTCTTCGGTGCCAAGTAACCGTCAATCTCACCGTATTCCGCACGCAAGGCCTCCCGATCGTAATACCAATGAACCGGCATCGAAACCGCGTCCGCAACCCGTGAACCGAAATAAGCCTTCTGAAATGTATTCAATTGCATCTTCCCACCCTAAACGGACTTGCCCAAATGACCAAAAGAAAAGTGGGCGAAAGAGGTCTCGAAATCCCAGAGCGATTCGACACCGCAATCCCTCGGTATAAATCGAACAAGGTATCGCCCGGACCCCCGTTCCATCGGATTCCGCCTGATGTGCCTTGGGGATTTTGAAACCAAACCTTGATATCTGCGGGCCCTGCTTTCGGAAAGGCTTTGACGAATCCTTCCTGCCATGGGTAAATTCGATCGAAATTGCCGCACCCGTGGCTTTTTGATTTTGTAAAACAGCAAAAACCATGAATCTTTTCAGCAAGATCTCGGATGATCATATTTTGAGTGCCTTGGACAGTCGACTGGCTCCGGGTCATCGGGCCGTGCTTCTTTTGGACGGATATGAAAAAATCAACGCCGTCCGCGCCGATCCCCGTATCCGAATGATGATCGATGTGCGTCGCGATTCCCCTACGGTTCTTGATTCGCTCGGCGAAGACGATGTGGTGATCTACGCGTGCACACAGGACGACCTTGGATTGCCCTTCATCGAGCACCTCCACAAAACCGGAAGAAAGTATTTGGGGCTGTACTAGCTAAGCGTGGAAAAAACGCATAGTTAGACAAGTCAATGTATCAACGAAAAAGCCGACTTCCAGCTCGAAAACAAAGCGAGCTAATCAAACTTTTTGTCGCAGGTGTGAC